>JAITTX010000116.1 GCA_031286755.1 Paraburkholderia sp. | reverse complement strand
CTCTACGATTCGGCGGCCACGGTGCTGCAGCAGTCGCTCTCGCAGGTGGACGGCGTGGGCGAAGTCGACGTGAGCGGCTCGGCCAACCCGGCCGTGCGCGTGGAGCTGGAGCCGCACGCGCTGTTTCACTACGGCATCGGCCTCGAAGACGTGCGCGCCGCGCTGGCCTCGGCCAACGCGAACAGCCCGAAGGGCGACATCGAGTTCGGCCCGCGGCGCTTCCAGCTTTACACCAACGACCAGGCGAGCAAGGCGAGCCAGTACAAGGACCTCATCATCGCCTACCGCAACGGCGCGGGCGTGAAGCTCTCCGACGTGGGCGACGTGGTCGATTCGGTCGAGGACCTGCGCAACCTGGGCCTCGCCAACGGCAAGCGCTCGGTGCTGGTGATCATCTACCGCCAGCCCGGCGCGAACATCATCGAGACCGTGGACCGCGTGATCGGGATGCTGCCGCAGTTGAAAGCCTCGCTGCCCGCCGACGTCGAGGTGATTCCCGCCTCCGACCGCTCGGTCACGATCCGCGCCTCGCTCAAGGACACCGAGCACACGCTCATGATCGCCGTGGCGCTCGTGGTGATGGTGGTGTTCCTGTTCCTGCGCAACTGGCGCGCGACGCTGATCCCGAGCGTGGCGGTGCCCATCTCGATCATCGGCACCTTCGCGGCCATGTACCTGATGGGCTTCTCGCTCGACAACCTCTCGCTGATGGCGCTCACCATCGCAACCGGCTTCGTGGTGGACGACGCCATCGTGGTGCTGGAAAACATCTCGCGGCACATCGAGAACGGCGTGTCGCGCAGGCGTGCCGCGCTGCTCGGCGCGCGCGAGGTGGGCTTCACGGTGCTCTCGATCAGCGTCTCGCTGGTGGCCGTGTTCCTGCCCATCTTGCTGATGGGCGGCATCGTCGGGCGCCTTTTTCGCGAGTTCGCGCTCACGCTTTCGCTCGCGATCGGCGTGTCGCTCGTGGTCTCGCTCACGCTCACGCCCATGATGTGCTCGCGCCTGCTCGAACAACCGCGGGAGAAGAAAAAGGAGGGCCGCTTCGGGCAATGGCTCGAGAGCGGCTTCACGCGCCTGCATCGCGGTTACGAGCACACGCTTGGCTGGGCGCTCGAGCATCCGCGCCTGATCCTCCTGACGCTCATCGCCACCATCGCGCTGAACGTCGTGCTCTACGTGTTCATCCCCAAGGGCTTCTTCCCGCAGCAGGATACCGGGCGCCTCGTGGGCGGCATCCAGGCCGACCAGGCCACCTCGTTCCAGGCGATGAAGGTGAAATTCGCGGAGATGATGAAGATCGTCGGCGAGAATCCGGCCGTCGATCAGGTGGTGGGCTTCACGGGTGGGCGCGCGACCAACTCGGGCTTCATGTTCGTCTCGCTCAAGCCCAAGACCGAGCGCAAGCTTTCCGCCGACCAGGTGATCGCGCAACTGCGCGGGCCGCTCTCGCACGTGGCGGGCGCGCGCACCTTCCTGCAGAGCGTGCAGGACATCCGCGTGGGCGGGCGGCAGTCGAACGCGCAGTATCAGTTCACGCTGCTGGCCGACAACACCGCCGATCTCTACAAGTGGGCGCCGAAGCTCACCGAGGCGCTGCAGGCACGCCCCGAGCTCGCCGACGTGAACTCGGACCAGCAGCAAGGCGGTCTCGAATCGATGATCACGATCGACCGCGCGAGCGCGGCGCGTCTGAACATCAAGCCCGCGCAGATCGACAACACGCTCTACGACGCATTCGGCCAGCGCCAGGTCTCGACCATCTACAACCCGCTCAACCAGTACCACGTGGTGATGGAAGTCGCGCCGAAGTACTGGCAAAGCCCGGACATGCTCAACCAGATCTGGATCAGCACCTCGGGCGGCAGCGCAAGCGGCGCGCAGAGCACCAACGCGACGGCGGGCACGGTTAGCGGGCCGACCACGTCGAAAGCGTCGACGGGCGGCACGGGCGCGACCTCGGCCTCGAGCGCCGCGGCCATCGCCGCCGACTCCGCGCGCAACCTCGCGATCAACTCGATCGCGGCGAGCGGCAAGTCGAGCGCCTCCTCGGGCGCGGCCGTCTCCACGGCGAAGGAAACCATGATCCCGCTCTCGGCGATCGCCTCGTTCGGGCCGGGCACGACGCCGCTCTCGGTCAATCACCAGAGCCAGTTCGTAGCCTCGACGATCTCGTTCAACCTGCCGCCCGGCAAGTCGCTCTCGGACGCCACCCAGGCCATCTACGACACGATGGCCCAGATCGGCATGCCGCAGACCATCCACGGCAGCTTCCAGGGCACGGCGCAGGCGTTCCAGCAGTCTCTGAACAACCAGCCGCTGCTGATTCTCGCGGCGCTCGCGGCCGTGTATATCGTGCTGGGCATCCTCTACGAGAGCTACATCCACCCGCTCACGATTCTCTCGACGCTGCCTTCGGCGGGCGTGGGCGCGCTGCTCGCGCTGCTGCTGTTCAAGACCGAGTTCAGCATCATTGCGCTGATCGGCGTGATCTTGCTGATCGGCATCGTGAAGAAGAACGCGATCATGATGGTGGACTTCGCGATCGACGCGTCGCGCCAGGGCCTGAGCTCGCGCGACGCGATCTACCAGGCCTGCCTGCTGCGCTTCCGGCCGATCATGATGACGACCTGCGCGGCGCTGCTGGGCGCGCTGCCGCTCGCGTTCGGGCGCGGCGAAGGCGCGGAGCTGCGCGCGCCGCTCGGCATCTCGATCGTGGGCGGGCTGATCGTGAGCCAGGCGCTCACGCTCTATACGACGCCAGTGGTGTACCTGTACATGGACCGCCTGCGCGTGTGGTGGGATGCGAAGCGCGGGCGCGTGGAGCCGCCGCCGAGAGTGCTGGAGTAAGGGTGCTGAGGGTGTTGAAGGCTTGATGCGTTAGGGCGGCTGGAGCGAGGCTTTAGCCGCCCTGTTTTTTTGCGGAGCTCAGCCGGCAGCGCGGGCCCCTTTCAAGTTCGCCGCCCGCCGCAAATCCATCGGCAGACACCGCACCAGCAAGTGCAGCACCAGCGGCACGAGAATGCCGTCGTCCACTACGCCCACCAGCGGCAGCGCGATATTGAACGGCGCGAGCGCGTAGAACGCGATCAGCGCCGTCGCGGGCATCAGCCACACCGGACGCCCGGGCTGACGCAGCGCGAACCACAGCACGCGCAGATCGCCCTTCACGACATTCCATAGCAACGCGATACGTTTCATCCGAACTCTCCTCGCCAGCGAGCGGGCAATGTGCGCGGCGTCACGGCCGGTCGTGCCCCGGCGCGTCCGAGCGCGAGGTGCGGACCACGAGCCCGTCCGGAGAAAAATGGGCATTGAACATGCCGTCGCCGGCCACGCCGCCTTCGGCCCAATGCCAGCTCCACACTTCCTCGTGACTCAGCGCGTACTTCGCGACCGTGGAAGGCTTGCCGAGCAGGCGGCGCACCTCGTCTTGCGTCATGCCGGGCACGACTTGCGCGATATTCTGCGCCGTGAGCGCCTGGCTCATCGCGACCAGCTTGCCGTTGGCGTCGAAGTCGAGCATCCACGTGGTCAAGCCGTTCGGGCCGCGCGGATATTCGAGACGCTGCGCGCCGTCGTCGTCCTCCCACACCATCTCCGGCTTACCCGCCTGGCGCCGCACGTCCTCGGCCGTCGAAACACCGATTTTCAACCCGCCGAACGCCATCGAATCCGGTTTGACGGCATTCACGGCATCGGCGACTTTCTGCTGGTCGCAGGCGGTCAAAAACGCGCAACATGCAGCGACGCTCAGAACAGCAAAGCCATATTTCCCGCGTTTCAGTTTCATCTCCGTTTCGTTGGCGCCTCGCAGCGATTTCGCGCGAAGCGTCATGAGCATCGTTACGGCTGCGAGGTCTCCACGCTTGCGCTCGCCTGCTCGGCGGCGGCAGCCTGCGCCGAACGCGACGTGCCTCGCTGCCACGCCAGCGCACGCTCGCGCTCCGGCTCCGTGAGCATCCGTTTGACGAGCACCGCCTGCATGCTGTCCACGGCGCGCGGAGTCCGATAGATCTCTTCGTCAGGCACGCCGCGCGCCTTGAGCGCCTCGCCCATCGTGCTCAGTGTCATGCCGAGTCGCGCGAGGTCGAAACGTGCGTACGTCCAGCCCATGTACCAGTGCCATTCAGTGTAATAGAGCCAGCTACGCTCGTTGAACGCGCGCACATGCGTCGGATCTTGCCACGCACCATAGGACAGGTCGTGGGGCACGCCCACGCGCATCGCACCACCCACGTGCAACAGTTCGAGGCAATTCGTCATGAACGTCACCAGATTCGGCACGTGTTCGAGCACGTCCATTGTCGTGATCTCGTCGAACTGGCCCGCTTCAAGCCGCGTCAGGCCGTACTTGGGGCTAAAGAAGATCTGCTTCAAGCCCGCAGGATCAGCGAGATCGCCAAGGATGTCGGGCTGCCATTTCGGGTCGATATCGATATTCAACTGCTCGGGATCGTAGGCCTTGCCGCTGCCCAGATTGATGCGGCGGGGCAGCGGCCGCGAAGCTTGTGCGAGCACGGCCGCGAGCAACGCGGCCTGGTCGCGGCGCGTGAATACCTCGAAGCCGCGCTGCTCCACCTCACGACGCCGCGCATCATCCTTTACGAGCGCGATGCAGGTTTGCACGATCTCGTCATACGGCACCGCCACGAGGGCCTCGCGCAGATCGTCGTCGATTTCGGTGTCGGATTCGCACTCGCTCACCACGGCCTTGCGGTTGGCGAGCAGAAACGAGGTGCGAATCACTTCGTGGATCTTGTCCCCATAGCAATGCACGTTGAGCACAATCTTGCTTCGCGCAATCCAGCGGTCGCGCTCGGCGCCATAGATACCTAGCAGGTGGTGAACGACGAGGCCCGAGGCACGCATTGCATCGAGTATCTTCTGGCGGCGCTCGTTAATCACGCCATAGAACAGCACGTCCACATCTCGCTCAGGTGCCGCAACAATACGAGTGAGCTGCGGCATGTAGCCAGGCGTCAGGATATGTATGTGCTGATTGCCGGTTGCCTCACGAATACGCTCGACATTCGATTGCGAGTAATCGAGCACAAGATGCTTGCGCAGCAGGTCGAGATAGTGTGGCAGTTGTCCGGCCCAGCTCGTGCGCATCTGCTCGAGATTAATGACGACCGTATTCGGTGGCAGTGCCATGCCGGGCGCGAGCAGGTGTGCACCGAGCACAAAGTTGACACCCTCTCCCATCAACAGTTGGTTGTCCGCAGCATCGACCTGCGCGCCCAGTGCGGCAAAGGCAGTCTCCAAGCCCAGCGCGTACTCGCGAAACGCACCGGTATGCGGATAGCCTCGGGGCTGGATTGTGACGATACGTACGCGCTCGAAAAGGCGCGGCGCGGCGGGACGATTGTGCATCGTAATGTGCTCCTTGGTATGACCGCCAGCAAGGAACTGCCCGGAGACGGGCGAGAATCATCCTCATCCGCTGACGCGATAGATAATTATCGACGTGTCTCATTACACAGCTCTTATCCTATCGCAAGCCGTTTGTCGTTAGGGCGGCATGGCCGCGGGTTCCCGCATGCGCATCCCAACGCATGCCCCTCAAAGTTTCTGCGCAATCGCCAGCATGAAAATGCGCGCCCAGCGCTTCGCCTCGCGCTC
>JAITTX010000098.1 GCA_031286755.1 Paraburkholderia sp. | reverse complement strand
CGCGCCTCGGCCTCGCAGGCGAGCTTTTCCGCGAGCGGCGCGGTCGCGCAGAGCACGAGCGCCGCTTCCGGCAGCGCCGCTTCGGTTGCGAGCAGCGCGCGCAGGTGGATCGGCGAGGTCACGAGCACGCGCGGCTGCGGCACGGCCTCCAGCTCGGCGCGGATATCGACGGGGTAGAACGGCTGGCGGTTGCTGAACGCAAGGCCGCCGATCAGCGCGAGCAGCACCGTCGATTCGAAGCCGTACATGTGCTGCGCGGGCACCGTGCCGATCAGCGTATGGGTGCGGGCCTCGGCGCCGGCTTGCGCGTGTGTTTTTGCGGGCGTTTGCGCGTGGGCTTGCGCATCGCCTCCAGCGCCGGTGCCGGCTCCGAGCAGCCCGAGCCGCTCGGCCGCCGCGCGCACGTTGGCCACGAGAAAGCCCCAGGTCTTGCGATGCGGCACCGGCGCGCCGGTCGAGCCCGAGGTGAAGACGTAGGCCATGATGCGCGACGCGTCGATTCGCGGCACCTCGAAGGGCGCGTCGCCGTCGCGGCCTGCGTCTTGCGGCAAGGCGGCCGGCGTGGCCTCGGGATAGCGAAAGCGCGGCAGGTCGATCGTGCAATCGGCCATGTCGTGCAGGCAGAACGCGTCGGGCGCGAACGAGGCGAGCTGGCGCACCATCTCCGGCGTGTGCGTGGACGGCAGCAGGCTGATGCGGCCCGCGACGAGCGCCGCGCACAGGCTCACGGCGAAGCGATAGCGGTCGCGGCAGACGTTGAACACGTGGCCGCCGGGCGGCAACGCGGCCGCCACCCGTGCGACGTCGGCGAGGAACGCGCGCACCGTGACCGGCGAGCCGTCGCACCAGGCAATGACCTGGCGGGGCGAAGCGTGAAAAACCAGCGGATGAGTCTGCATAACATCAGTTGAAACGGAAACAGGGGCCAGCGTTGCGGCGTGCGGCCCGTCGCGCATCGCTTCATTCATGGCACGGGTGGGCCGTTCGGCTGGCGGCCCGGCTCAAGTTCGCGCGGCTCGCCGCGCCCATGCGACCCACGGTCACCGCCGCCGCCCTGGCAGCAGTCGTGCTCGCCACTGCACTTGCAACCGCACTCGCAACCACCGGGCGCGCACGGTTCACCTGGCTCGCGTGGCCGGCCGGGCTCGCATGGCCCCGGGCCGACGACTGCCGGTAGGCGCGAATCGCGTCGAGCATGCCGGTGCGCGGCCTGTCAGGCACCGCAAAGCGGCGGCACGCGTGCTCGGCGACGAACATCGCGCCCACCAGCGGCAACGCCAGATAATTGGCGAAGGTCGCCCACGCGACGATGGGCGCGGCGGCGAACAACAGCGTCGAAACCGCGGCAATGGCGACGAAGAACGCCGTCCACGCCACGGTGACCTGCCGCGTGTAGCGCGCGACGGCGGGCGTGAGCGAGCCGTGCAGCATCGTCGCGAACTGCGTGCAGAGCGGCACGCGCGCGCTCGCGAGCGTGCGGCCGAACACCAGTGCCATCCCGAGGTTGAAGCTCACGTGCTCGAGGTACAGGCCCCATGCGAAATGCAGCGCAAGCGGCGTGCGCGCGGTCCAGAGCGCGGCGGCCGCGAGCGCCCAGAGCGGCAGCAGCCAGCCCCGGTTCGGCGAGCGGGCCGCCGCGGCCAGCGCGATGAGCAGCGGCGGCACCCGCGCCATGGCGAGCCCGAGGCCGTGCTCGCCGGGCGTGGCCACCGCGTGATGGGCGAGCACCTGGTATGCGATCACGGCCACAACCGTGAGCGCCGCGCGCGCGAAGCCTGCGAGCGTGTTCATCGCGGCTCTCCGTACGGGCGCCGTGCGCCGTGCGCTGCTGGCCCGCCTGTACCCTGCGTACCTCGCGCGCCGGCCTTGCCGGGGGCCGCGAGGCGAACCGGCAATTTTACCGGAGTGCGGTCCGGTGCGAGGCGAAGGTGGCTGAGTGGGTACTTCACGGCGAATTCGGCTCCGTTGGCTGATAGGGGTGAGCGGCTTTCGTATGACGGTTGCGGCGGGCGAGCGTTCAGAGGCCCTGGTGCCCGCGCGTAGCCGGTATGTCATATGAATGGCCGGCCGCGGAATGGCGACAGGCATATTTTAAGATGGCGACGGACCGTCGCCGGAATGGCGCGCTGCCGCTTTGTAACCGTTTGTATGCCACCGGGCGCGGCCGCGCGGGCATCCGAACCAATTGCGCCCAGTGCCGCGCAAGCGTCTCGCGCGTTCGCGTCCCAAAATGCGGGCGCCGCGTGCCCGACCCCTTGTAACCTTTCGGCGGCCCTCACCGTATACGCACCGATACCCATCGTCTAGAATCCGCGTAACTTTTATTAAACGAACCCCAAAATCAGACAGGTGGGGCAGCGGGCCGGCGCCGGGAGGGACGGCGGGGAGCACGTGCGATGCGTGCGCCGTGTCGCCGGGTGCGCGCCGCCCTCGCACCACCTGCAACGCACGCATGATGAACGCACTGGAAAAAGAGCTTGCCGCGCTGATCGTCGGCGAGCTGAATCTCGAAGACGTCTCGCTCGACGACGTGAGCGCCGAAACCCCGCTTTACGGCGAGGGCTTTGGGCTCGACTCCATCGACATTCTGGAGATCGCGCTGCTGATCTCGAAGAAGTACGGTTTCGAGCTGCGCTCCGACAATCCGGATAACGAAAAGATCTTCGCGACGCTGGGCGCGCTGGCCGCCTATGTGGAAGCGCATCGCGTGCGCTGACGCGCCGCGATGACCCGCGTGATGCGGCGGCACGCGCGAAAACTCGCGGTGTCGCTGCATGATTGTCCTGATCGTTCCGATGGAGGGGAAGCGCGAATGAAAGGAGAAAGACCAGGAGAAAGCCGATGCGCGCGCTCGTGACAGGCGGCAGCGGCGCGCTCGGGCAGGCCATCTGCCTCGCGCTGGCCGGGGCCGGCCATGAAGTGTGGGTGCACGCGAACCGCCATCTCGAAGCGGCGGAGGGCGTCGCGCGGCGCATAGTCGACGCGGGGGGCGCCGCGCATGCGATCGCCTTCGACGTGACCGACGCCGATGCCGCGCAGGCCGCGCTCGAACGCCTGAGCGACGACGCGCCGGTGCAGATTCTCGTGAACAACGCTGGCGTGCACGACGACGCGCCGCTCGCCGGCATGACGCGCGAGCAATGGCGCCGCGTGATCGACGTCTCGCTCAACGGCTTTTTCAATGTCACGCAGCCGCTCTTGCTGCCGATGATCCACACGCGCCACGGGCGCATCGTCAATATTGCCTCGCTCGCGGGCATCATGGGCAATCGCGGGCAGGTCAACTACTCGGCCGCGAAGGCGGGCTTGATCGGCGCGACCAAGGCGCTTTCGCTGGAAGTGGCCTCGCGCGGCATCACCGTGAACGCGATCGCGCCGGGCGTCATCGCATCGGCCATGGCCGAGCGCGCGTTCCCCGCCGAGCGCATCAAGCAGCTCGTGCCCGCGCAGCGCGCCGGCCAGCCGGAGGAAGTGGCCGGCATGGTCGCGTATCTTGTGTCCGACGCGGCGGCATACGTGACCGGGCAAGTTCTCTCGATCAACGGCGGGCTCGCGTAGCCGCGCTCGCGGCTGCGCATGTCGTTCGTTGACGGCTTCCTGAGGAATTTCGAGTGTTTGTGCAAACTGTCAACGCCGGACGGCGTTCGCAATCGACGACGTCCGCGCCCGTGGCGCCGCACCACGCGCTGCGGCTCGCGCAGATCGATCATGCGCGCCTGGCCGCCTTGCTGAGCGGCGCGCCGGGCGCAGCCGGGCCAAGCGCCGCCGAGGCTTTCGCGCAGGCGTTTCCGGGCGCGCTTGGCGCGGTGTGTTTTGGCGCGGCCTGCACTGGCGCGGCCTGCGTTGACGAGGCCAGTGTTGACGTCGCCCGCGTTGGCGCGCCGGCGCACGGGTCGCTGCTGGAGGGCGCCGTGCCAGACCTGCCACTCGCACCGGTGCACATGCAGCGCCTGGAACCGCAGCGCGTTGCCCGCGCATCGGATGCCACGCGCACCGCTAACCCCGACGCATCCTGTTACGAAATCTGGCAATGCGCCGCCGACGATCTGCGCAGCGAGCGGCGCGGCCCGTTGCACTACCGCTACAGCGAAGCGGCGGGGCTGGTGTTCGGTAGCATCGTGCTGCACGAAGCCGATTTCGCGGCGCAGCCGGAAGCCCACGCGCCCGCTCAGGCGCCGCTCGAGCGCGCGACCGAAGCGGCCTATCGCATGCTGTTCGATCTGCTCGACGCGCTGGACATGCCGCATGCGCTGCGCATCTGGAACACCGTGCCCGCGATCAACGTGAAGCAGCATGGCGCCGAGCGTTATCGTCAGTTCAATGCGGGGCGCCAGCGCGCTTTCGAAGCGTGCCGCCGCGCGCTCACGGGCAGCGTGCCCGCCGCATGCGCGCTGGGCTCGGTCGGGCCGTTGCCGGCGCAGGGCGTGCCGGGCGAACCGCTCACGGTGTATTTCCTCGCGAGCCGCACGAGCGCCGAGGCCATCGAGAATCCGCG
>JAITTX010000522.1 GCA_031286755.1 Paraburkholderia sp. | reverse complement strand
CGTATCTCGATCCGCTCAATCACTTGCAGGTCGAGCTGATCAAGCGCTATCGCGCAGGGGACCCGAGCCCGCGCGTGCGGCGCGGCATTCATCTGACGATCAACGGGATCGCGGCGGGGCTGCGTAATACGGGTTGATGATGCGACCCGGTTGAGCGTGCGCGCTCATGGAAACGGCGTCGTGCCCTTCGCGGGCACGACGCCGTTTTTTCTTGCATCGGCGGACAACCGGCGCTCAGCGGCGAATTGTTGTCCCGGCAGAATCAGCCCAACACGACTTTCGCCTCGCCGGGCCGATCACCTCAAGAAAATACCCCTCACCCCCGCCGCGTCGCTTCGATCATCAACGCATCGAGCTTGAACGAGCCATCGCTTTGGACATCGAAATATTGGCGCACTTCGTCGGGCGCGCGCTCCCACATCGAGCGGATCGCCGTCACGCGCTCGGGCGGCGTGCGCATGCGCGCGACCCACGTGTCGAAGTCGAGCGCGATGCGCCAGCGCTCCGACACCTTCGCCTCGAACCCGGCGCGATCGAGCATCGCGAGCCACTCGTCGGCGCGGTAGTCGCGAATATGCGAGGCGTCGCGTAACAACTCGACCGCCTGGATATGCGTGTCGTAAAGCGGATCGTCGATGCCGGCGATGTCGATGAACTTCAACCGCCCACCCGGCTTGAGCACGCGATGCACCTCGGCGAGCGCGCGCGGCACGTCGCGCCAGTGGTGCGCGCTCATGCGGCTCACCGCCCAGTTGAAGGTGCCGTCGGCGAACGGCAGCGCTTCGGCGGCGCCCTGCTGCGTGCGAATGGTCGCAAGCCCCCGCTCTTTCGCGGCGGCCTCGACCGTGGCGAGCATCTGCGGAGCAATGTCGTAGGCCACGACTTCGCGCACGTGCGGCGCCACCGCGAAGCTCGCATGCCCCGCGCCGCAGCCCATGTCCAGCACCACGGCGTTGCCGCAGGTGGCCGCGAACGTGGCGGCGAGATTCTCCAGATCCGCGCCGCTCGCGTGGACCTGGCTCGTGAGATAGGCGGCGGCGGTCGAGCCGAATGCGTCGGCGACCTGATCGTGATGCTTCATCGCTTGCTCCTTTAGGTGAACGGCCTGTGTGGTGCCGCGGCCGGGGTCGGCACAACGGTCCTGCGCCGCGTCAGCCGTTACAATAGAGTCCGTTTTGTACCAGTACAAGTTAAGCGATTATTCTGGTATCGCCAGCACCCGTCCCACGCCCCATGAGCCTCGACACCCCTGCCTCAGGAACGCCGACCGCCGATCCCGGCACCGCCAAAACGCTCGAAGCCACGCCCGCGCGTGCGCTGGGCGAATTCATCCGCGCCCACCGCGAGCGGCTCTCGCCGCAGGAAGTCGGCTTGCCGCCCGGCCCGCGCCGCCGCACGCCGGGCCTGCGCCGCGAGGAAGTCGCGCAGTTGTGCGCCGTGAGCCCCACCTGGTACACGTGGATCGAGCAGGGCCGGCCCGTCTCGGCCTCGGCGGACGCGCTCGCGCGCATCGCCGTTGCGCTGCGCCTCTCGCGCGCCGAGCGCGCCTATCTATTCGAGCTGGCCGCCCAGCGCGATCCCGCCGAACCCGATCCGGCCAGCGCCGCGGACGCGCCCGCCACGCTCCTGCAAACCGTGCAACTGGTGGACGCGCCGGCCTACGTGCTCGACCGCCAGTGGACCGCGCTCGCCTGGAACGCCCACGCGGCGGACCTGTTCACGGGCTGGCTCGACGCGGAGCACGACCGCAACCTGCTGCGCTTCACCTTCACCCAGCCGCTCGGGCGCGAGTTGATCGTCGATTGGGAGACGCGCGCGCGGCGCCTCGCCGCCGAAGTCCGCGCCGATTCGATCCGCCATTTGAACGACGCGCCCACGCGCGCGCTGATCGATTCGCTGCTGGCCGCGAGCGACGAGTTCGCGCGCTTCTGGGCCTCGCAGGACGTGTTCGAGCGCGAAGGCGGCCGGCGCGAATTCAATCACCCGCGCCAGGGCCGCGTCGCCTATGACCAGATCACGCTCAAGCCCGCGCACCGTGAAGACCTGAAGCTGGTCGTGCTGGTGCGGCTCTGAGCACCGCGGCGCCTGGCGCCAGCGCCCGTCTCGTCGTCCTTACCGCGCCCGAAGCCGCGCCCGAAGCCGCGCCGGGCTGCCCGGGCGCCGGCCAGCCACCCCGCCGATGGTAAAATCGGCTTCTTTCCCGCCGTGCGTCGTGCCTGGCAGCCAAATGGGCACCCGGCCGCGCGGCCCGCGCTTTTTCACGCTCATCATCGCTCGTTCACGCCCATCACCATGACGTCCCAACTGCACAAAAAAGGCGAAGCCTGGTCGGCTCGCTTCTCCGAGCCCATGTCGGAGCTGGTCAAACGCTATACGTCGTCGGTCTTCTTCGACAAGCGCCTCGCGCTCGTCGACATCGAGGGCTCGCTCGCGCACGCGTCGATGCTGGCTGCGCAGAAGATCATCGCCGCCGACGACCTCGCCGCCATCCAGGGCGGCATGGCACAAATCAAGGGCGAGATCGAGCGCGGCGAATTCGAGTGGCAGCTCGATCTCGAAGACGTGCACCTGAACATCGAGGCACGCTTGACGGCGCTCATCGGCGACGCGGGCAAGCGCCTGCACACGGGCCGCTCGCGCAACGACCAGGTCGCGACCGACATCCGCCTGTGGCTGCGCGGCGAGATCGACCGCATCGGCGGCCTGCTCGGCGACCTGCGCGGCGCGCTGCTCGACCTCGCGGAACAGCACTCCGGCACGATCATGCCCGGCTTCACGCACCTGCAAGTGGCGCAGCCGGTCACCTTCGGCCATCACCTGCTCGCCTACGTGGAAATGTTCACGCGCGACGCCGAGCGCATGGCCGACTGCCGCAAGCGCGTGAACCGCCTGCCGCTGGGCGCGGCGGCGCTCGCGGGCACGAGCTACCCGATCGACCGCTTCGCGGTGGCGAAGACGCTGGGCTTCGACGGCATCTGCACGAACTCGCTCGACGCCGTCTCCGACCGCGACTTCGCGATCGAATTCACGGCCGCCTCTGCACTGGTGATGACGCACGTCTCGCGCTTCTCGGAAGAACTGGTGCTGTGGATGAGCCCGCGCGTGGGCTTCATCGATCTGGCCGACCGCTTCTGCACGGGCTCGTCGATCATGCCGCAGAAGAAGAACCCGGACGTGCCCGAGCTCGCGCGCGGCAAGACCGGCCGCGTGAACGGCCATCTGATGGCGCTCCTCACGCTGATGAAGGGCCAGCCACTCGCGTACAACAAGGACAACCAGGAAGACAAGGAGCCGCTGTTCGATACCGTCGACACGGTTGCCGACACGCTGCGCATCTTCGCGGAAATGGTCGCGGGCATCACGGTGAAGGAGCAGGCGATGCGCGCGGCGGCGCTGCAAGGCTTCTCGACGGCCACCGACCTCGCCGACTACCTCGTGAAGAAGGGCCTGCCGTTCCGCGACGCGCACGAGGCCGTGGCGCACGCGGTGCGCATCTGCGTGGACCGTAATTGCGATCTCGCGGACCTCACGCTCGACGAAATGCGCCGCGAGCTGCCGGCCGTTGCGCAGTTGCTCGGCGAGGACGTGTTCGAGGTGCTCACGCTCGAAGGCTCGGTTTCGGCACGCAACCACGCGGGCGGCACCGCGCCGGAACAGGTTCGCGCGGCCGTCGCGGCGGCGCGCGCGGCGCTGCGCGCGCCGCTGAAGTAAGCGCCACGGGCCATCGTCCGCCCTGGATGATGCGCCCACGAGGCA
>JAITTX010000558.1 GCA_031286755.1 Paraburkholderia sp. | reverse complement strand
AGGAACGCGCTGCGCGAGGACGAGAACAGGAAACTCTTGTCGCCCATGAGCGCGAGGCCCGCGTCGCTGCGCTCCTGCGCGCGCACGATGCGCGCGGCCTCGACCAGATCCTCGCTGGCGGGAATCACGAAGCGGCCCGCGGCCGGGCGCAGCAATTGCCACAACGCGAGCGCCGCCGCGAACATGCCCGCGCCCAGCGTCGCGCGCAGCGCGCGCGGCGCGCGTTCGTCAAAGGCGAACTGCCACCACAGATGCCGCGAGTATTCGACGTCGCGGAAGGCGAAGAACAGCACCCACACGGCGAGCGCGATCACGCAGCCCACCGAGGCGAGCCAGGCGGGCGTGAAGGGCTCGGCGAACAGCGACGAATGGCGATTGAAGCGCTGGCGCGTGGCGAGCAGGAGCACGATCAGCACGCACAGCACGCCGGCTTCGACGAAGGCGAGACCCTTGGTGAGCGAGAGCGCGAGGTTGGCCACCGCGAGCATGAGGGCGAGCCACCATGCGGCGTCGAGCCGGCGCAGCAGGCCGCGCGCGACGAACAGCAGCAGCACGCCGAACAGGCTGCCGAGCAACTGCGAGCTTTCGAGTACCCAGAGCGGAATGAAATTCTGCAGGAGTTCGATGCGTTTGGTGAACGCGGGCGTGGCGCCCGAGATCACGAGCATGCTGCCGGTCACGAAGGTGACGATGGCGAGGAACAGCGGCGCGAGCTGCGAGACGCCATGAACGCCGCGCCGCGCGAGGTTCGTGCTGAGCGGATTCTTTAGCGCGCGGCCTTCGAATGCGGCGAGCAGCGCGGCCGAAAGCACGAGCGGCGCGCCGAAATAAATCGCGCGATAGGCGAGCAGCGCGGCGAACACCTTGGGCGCCGGCACGCTCGTGCCGAGCGCGAACACCATCGCCGCCTCGAACACGCCGATGCCGCCGGGCGTGTGGCCGATCAGGCCGAGCAGCATGGCGGCGGTATAGACGGTGAGGAAGTCGGCAAAGCCGATATGCGCGTGCGGCATCACCGACCAGAGCGCGAGGCCGGCGCCTGCCACGTCGAGCGCCGCGAGCAGCAGTTGCGCAACGAGGTCGCGCCGCGCGGGCACCGTGAAGCGCAGCCACGCGCGCTGGAGCGGCGCGATTTCGCGCGCCTCGCGCGGGCAGGCGGCGATGAGCGCGGCGCCGAGCGCGAGCACGGCGCCGCCGATCCAGCGCAGCGCCCCGGGCGAGAGGTGCAGCAGGCCCGAGAGGGTGGCGGCCGCGCCCACCATGCCGAGCGCGGTCATGAGCGCGAGGGCGAGGGCGAGCGTGACGCTCGTGAACACCGTCATGCGGCCGATCTGCGCCGCCGTGACGCCCGCGCCGCCGAAGACGCGGCAGCGCACGGCGCCGCCCGTGAGCGCGCCGAAGCCGGTGACGTTGCCGAGCGCCGAGCCGGCGATCGCGCCGGCCCAGAGCGCGCCGCGCGAGACGCGCGCGCCGAGGTAGCGCAGGCCGACCGCGTCGCGCCCGACGAGCGCAACGAAGCTGATGGCGGTGGCGCCGAGCGCGCCGGTCCATTGAGCCGCGCTCAGGTGCCAGAGCTGGCGGATCACCGAGCGGTAGTCGACGGACTGCGAGAGGTGTTGGAACACCAGTAGCAGAAGCGCGCAGATGCCGATGGCGAAGGCCGGTGCCACGAAGCGCTGCATGCGCAACGCGCGGGCACGGCGGCGCACCGCTACCGCGGCGGCGCGCGCAATGCGCGAAGGAGGCGATTCAAGCATGGGTTGGCCTGGCGATTCCCCGATGCCGCCTTGGCGCCGTGGCCGGCGTCTTGAGGGGCGGTATCCGTATTGTTCGTAGGGTAGGCCTTGGCGCCATGATGGCGAGCCGTCACGGCGAGCCAAAGCGTAAACATTTGGTAAATGGCTGGTAAAGCAGCAAACGCGCGGGGTGATCTTGCGGTTGACCCGGCGCTGCAAGAAACCTCAAGCGAAACCTGAATGGGACCGGATGATTATTTAAAAAGCGCCACCCCGGAATTCACTGTGCGGCATGCGTTTTTGCATGGGCGCTTTTGACTGAGGATTCACGGCGGACGCCGTGAAAACCCCGATGAATCAAGCATCACGGACATGAGCGGACGCACGGCAACAGCTGCGCGGCCTGGCATTGTGTCGCCGCGCGACACAATGATTTACGGCCGGGCGCGACCTTTTCTGAAACCGGTGTTACCGATTCGACACACGCCTTTTAATTCTTTTACTTCGCGTGTCGGTAGAGGTAGTCTGGTTCGATCACGCGCTGGTTTGACTGCGGAAGTTTGACTGCGCCGGGAGAAGGACGTGAAGAGACTCGCTCTGACTTCGCTTTCGTTCGTCGCGCTCGGCGCTGCCGGCGTGGCGCATGCACAGACCAGTGTCACGTTGTACGGCACCATCGACACTTCCATCACCTACGTCAATCACGCGAACGGCAATAAAAATCTCTGGGCGCTCGGCAACAGCAGCTTCGGCAATCTCTCGGGCTCGCGGTGGGGCTTGAAGGGCGCCGAAGACCTGGGCGGCGGCCTGAAGGCCATTTTCCAGTTGGAGAGCGGCTTCAATCCGTCGACGGGCACATCGGGCCAGGGCGGTCGTCTGTTCGGCCGCCAGGCCTATGTGGGCCTGACCGCGGCGCAGTATGGCTCGCTCACGCTCGGGCGCCAGTATGACCCGCTGATCGACCTCGTGCAGGGCATTACCGAGGACAACTATCTGGGCTCGGTCTTCGCCACTCCCGGCGACGTCGACAACTACGACAACAGCTTCCGCGTCAACAACGCCGTCAAGTACACCACGCCGGTGTGGAACGGGCTGCAGGCGGCCGCCATGTATTCGTTCGGCGGCATTGCGGGCTCCACCGGCTCCGAACAATCGTATTCGGCGGCCGTGGCCTACAACAACGGGCCCGTTTCGCTGGCGGGCGGCTACTTCTACGCGGCCAATAGCCAGGCGGGCATCGGCATCCGCTCCACCGGCTGGAGCAGCACCTCGGACGGCACCTTCGACGGCCCCGTCAACAGCGGTTATGCGAGCGCTCACTCGCTTTCCATCGCACGGGCGGCGGCGCAATACTCGCTCGGCCTGTTCACGTTCGGCCTTGGCTATAGCAACGCGCAATACGCGCCGGACGCGAGCTCGGTGTTTCGCAGCACCGAGAAATACAACACGGGCCAGGGCTTCATGAACTATCAACTGAGCCCGGCGCTCCTGCTCGGTATTGGCTACACCTACACGCACGCCAATGGCGACACGAGCGCGAATTACCACCAGGTGTCGGTCGGTGCGGACTACAGCCTTTCGAAGCGCACCGACGTTTACATGACGGCGGGCTGGCAGCACGCGAGCGGCGACCAGGGCGACGGCGCGGGCGGCGCGATGCCGGCCGAGGCATCGATTGGCTCATACGGCTACAACGGAACGGCGACGCAGACCATGTTCAATCTGGGCTTGCGGCACAAGTTCTGACGCGCTTGCGCGTGTGGTGAAGGCCGGGCCGGTTGCCGCCTGTGCGGCGCCCTCGGCCCTTTTTGCGCCGCGATGGGCTTGAAGTGCCGCCACTGTGCGGCAAGCTTCCCCCTGAAATCGCACAGGACGAACGTGCGCGCCTGAGCCGCCATGTCCCGCCATTGGCAGTAGGATGCGCATTGCGGCGACCACCCCGGTTGGTCCCCGATCCGCCGCTCCGGCCACTTGCCGCGCGCGCGGGTTTCCTTCAGGATGGTTTTTTCCATACGGAACGATTTCGGAGGCGCCGGGCATCCGAAGCTTGGCGCGCAGGGGCGGGGGCACTTTCGTCCGGTTTGCCGCGTCCGAAGCTGTACCCAAGAGGGGGTGTTGTAGAGAGGCCACGATACAAATGTCTGTATTTGATATATCACATACAGAATATTGCTTTTTGTCGCGCCGCAGCATATGATTGAGGTATTCGATGACTCAATCTGGTGGAGCTTCAAATGGATTTCATCTCTCTCGCACTCTTTGGTTTGGCAGTTGTCGGCTTAGGCGCGGCAGCAACGGTTATGATCGCCCGGTGGCTGCCGCAGTCGGCCATCGAGCAGGCGGCCGGACACGGCCGTTATATCGGTCTCGGCGAGGTGCCGCGCGCGAAGCTGACCTTGCGTGGAAAGCGCCGCCCGCTGGTAGGCGTGCAGGTTGTTAAAGAGGCAATGAATGTCGTCAGAACACACTGAAGCAGTCGTCACCCGGGACGCCGCGCCGCTCAAGCTGGCGCTGCAGCCCATCAACGCCACCATGAGCCTGCGTGATCAGGCTTATGCGATGTTGCGCCAGGCTATCGCCGACGCCGATATCTATCAGACGCACGAAGAGATCCGGCTGGACGAGCGCGTACTGAGCGAAACGCTGGGCGTGAGCCGCACGCCGGTGCGCGAAGCCATGACGCTGCTGGAGCAGGAAGGCTTTCTGCGCATGGTGCCGCGCCGTGGCATCTATATCGTGCGCAAGAGCAAGCGCGAGATCGTCGAGATGATCCAGATGTGGGCCGCGCTTGAAAGCATGGCCGCGCGCCTCGCGACGATCCAGGCAACGGACCAGGAAATCGCCAGGCTGCGCCACATGTTCGACGACTTTCGCGACAGCACGCCCGCCGAGCATATCGCCGAGTACTCGGACGCCAATATCGCGTTCCATCAGGCAATCGTCGAGCTTTCGAAGTCGCAGTTGATCCTCGAGACGATCAAGAACATCTTCGTGCACGTGCGCGCGATCCGGCGCATGACGATCTCGCAGAGCGATCGGGCTTCGCGCTCGATCGTCGATCACCTGCGCATTATCGAGGCGCTGGAGAAGCGCGATACCGAGCTCGCGGAGCGGCTCGTGCGCCAGCATTCGCTCGATCTCGCGGCCTACGTCGAGAAGCATTGCGACTTCCTCGACTGAAGCACGGCAGGGCAGTCATTGGCTTGAGAGAGGCGGGAGACCTGATGGTCTTCCGCCTTTTTTATTTCGGCCGGGGCAATATCGGGCGAGGCACGGCGAGACTTTATGCGCATCAAGGCGAAGACCCATCTCGCACACCGAATCTGAAATATCTCGTGGCCATCGACTCGGGGTTTTCCCTCCCTCGTGGTTCATCCAAATCGGGTAAATTCCTTCAAAGCCATGTCAGACAAGGCTTTTCGCTGATCTCCCCAGCATTTGCACGCGGTAAATCCCCTCTTGCTTCGTTGTGATATATCACATACTGTATTGAACAAGGACGCAGCAAGGCAACAACTCGCGGACGCCCCAGGCGCTACCGCAGTCCACCGATTTTTCGAAACTCGCCCGGCCACGACTAACCAAGGGAGACATGACATGGGCAAGGCACTGGATGGGGTGCGCATTCTCGATTTCACGCACGTGCAGTCGGGTCCGACCTGCACGCAATTGCTGGCATGGTTTGGCGCGGACGTTATCAAGGTAGAGCGCGCCGGCGCCGGCGACGTCACGCGCGAGCAGTTGCGTGACATTCCCGACGCGGACAGCCTGTACTTCACGATGCTCAACGGCAACAAGCGTTCGGTCACGCTCGACACGAAGAACCCGCAGGGCAAGCGCGTGCTCGAGCGGATGATCCGCGACTGCGACGTGCTCGTCGAGAATTTCGCGCCTGGCGCGATGGAACGCATGGGCTTCAGCTGGGAGCATATCCAGACGCTCAACCCGCGCATGATCGTCGCTTCGGTGAAGGGCTTCGGCCCGGGGCCCTACGAGGACTGCAAGGTCTACGAGAACGTCGCGCAATGCGTGGGCGGCGCCGCCTCCACCACGGGCTTCGACGACGGCCCGCCGGTGGTCTCCGGCGCGCAGATCGGCGACAGCGGCACGGGCCTGCATCTCGCGCTCGGCATCGTCACGGCGCTGTTTCAGCGCACCCACACCGGGCGCGGCCAGAAGGTGCTGGCCGCCATGCAGGACGGCGTGCTCAACCTGTGCCGCGTGAAGTTGCGCGACCAGCAGCGCCTCGACCGCACCGGCGTCATGAAGGAGTACCCGCAGTACCCGAACGACGGCTTCGGCGACGCCGTGCCGCGCGCGGGCAACGCCTCGGGCGGCGGGCAGCCGGGCTGGATTCTCAAGTGCAAGGGCTGGGAGACCGACCCCAATGCGTACATCTATTTCATCGCGCAGGCGCCCGTGTGGGATCGCATCTGCAAGCTGATCGGCCGCGAGGAATGGATCGACGATCCGCTCTACGCCACGGCCAATGCGCGCCTGCCGCACCTCAAGGAGATCTTCGGCGAGATCGAGCACTGGACCATGCATCGCACCAAGTTCGAAGTGATGGCCGTGCTCAATCGCCAGCACATTCCGTGCGGCCCGATTCTTTCGATGAAGGAGATTGCCGCCGACGAATCGCTGCGCGCGACGGGCACCATCGTCGAGGTCGAGCATCCGGTGCGTGGCTCATACCTCACGGTCGGCAACCCGATCAAGCTCTCGGACAGCCCCACCGAGGTCACGCGCTCGCCGCTGCTGGGCGAGCACACGGACGAAGTGCTCGCCGAGTTCGGCTATAGCGCGATGGATATCCGCTCGTTGCGCGCTTCGGGCGCGATCTGAGCGGCGCTGCCGGGATGCAAGGCGGTACATAAGGCGGCACGTGAAAGCCGATGCGGGCGCAACGATGCGCCCGTGCCCATGAACGACTGAATCTTTGAACCGATGGACTGCGCGGCACAGGCGTGCCGCGCGCCACGCGAACGATGGAGCGAAGCATGGACACATGGATGCGCTTGATGGCGAACGACGGCAGTATCGTGTTCGGCCGCGTAGAAGACGGTTATCTGCACGAATACGAAGGGCTCGATCAACCGGTGCCAACGGGCGCGGTGCTCTCGCTGCGCACGCTCACGCCGCTCGCGCCGTGCGCGCCGGGCAAGGTCGTGGCGCTCTGGAACAATTTTCATGCGCTGGCGCTGAAGCTCGAAAAACCGGTTCCGGAGCATCCTCTCTTCCTGATCAAGCCGGCTGAGTCGGTGATCGGTTCGGGCGTGCCGATCCGGCGGCCGGCCCACTATGCCGGGAAAATCGTCTTCGAAGGCGAGCTCGGCATCGTGATCGGCAAGCGTTGCCGCAACGCGAGTCTCGCCGAGGCCGAGGACGCGATCTTCGGCTACACGATCGTCAACGACGTGACCGCCGCGGGCCTGCTTGGAGAGAATCCGCACTTCCCTCAATGGTGCCGTGCGAAAGGTTTCGATACATTCTGTTGCCTGGGACCCGCCATCGTCTCCGGCCTCGACTGGCGCAGCGCGCGCGTGGTGACGCGGCTGGACGGCGTGGAGCGGCAGAACTATCCGCTTGACGACATGGTGTTCACGCCGGCGCAGCAAGTGAGCCTGATTTCGCAGGATCTCACGCTCGAACCGGGCGACGTGATCGCTTGCGGAACGTCGCTGGGCGTGGGCTCGATCGGCGATGGCGCCACGGT
>JAITTX010000357.1 GCA_031286755.1 Paraburkholderia sp. | reverse complement strand
TCCGCGTGCCGAGCCCGTTCCCGGTGCGCAAGCGTTCGCGAGGGTCGCGGACATTCCAGGCGGGGCCGAATTCGCGGCGCTTTGCATTCCTGATCATATGCTCGCGCCTTCGCTCGAAGATCTGGCCGCGGACGGGGTTGGCGGTTTCTTCATTCCGTCGCGCGCCTACGATCGCGAGCGGGCGTCGCAAAGCGTCATTCCCGAGCGGCTCTCCGCCATTGCGCGCGCCGGTGGGCTGGCCATCTGCGGGCACAACTGCATGGGCTTCGTGAATGTTCGCGAAAAGCTGACCATGACGTTCAGCGTTCCCGCGATGGATGCGGCGCCGGGTGGCGTCTGCATCGTTTCGCAAAGCGGTTCGACGTGGTCGGGAATCGTCGGCAGTCAGCGCGATGTCGCGTTCGATGCCGTGGTCTCGGCGGGCGGCGAGATCGCGACGGGCATTGCCGACTACGTCGAGTACTTTCTGGCGCAACCGGAAACGCGCGTGATCGGCCTCGTGGTCGAGACCATTCGCGAGCCCGAGCGCTTCATCCACGTGCTGCAACTGGCGGAAAAGCGTGGTGTGCCCGTCGTTGGGTTGTTCCTGGGGCTCAGCGACGCCGGTGCGCGCTTCACCGCCGCGCATTCGGGCGGACTGTCGAGCCCGCGGCAGGTGCTGGATGCGATCTCGCGCCAGCACGGGCTGATCGTCACCAAAAACCTCGACGAGTTTCTCGATTGCATCGAGGTGTTCAGGACGCCGCGCGTGCCCTCCGGCCGCCACGCCGCGATCGTCAGCGACTCGGGCGGCGAGCGGCAACTCATCGCCGATGTTTCGACGCGTGCGGGACTGAGCCTGGCCGCATTCCGGCCCGCCACCTCGGCGGCCCTGGTTGAAGCGCTCGATCCCGGCATGGTGGTTGGCAATCCGATCGATTGCTACGGCGACGGCGAATTGCTGATGGCCGAGACCGGCACCATTGCGGCACAGGACGAAGGCGTGGGGCTGGTTGCGGTCGGCACGAACCTGGTGCATGGCCGGAAGTTTCTCGACGAGACTTCGGATGCCTGCGTGGCCATCAGCGAGGCCACCGCGAAGCCCGTCGTGGTGTTTGGCAACATCAGCACCACGGTGTCGCGCGACGGCGCACGGCGCCTGCGCTCGCGCGGCCTGCCGGTTTTGATGGGCACCGAAACGGCGTGCTATGCCACCGCGCAATTCCTTGCCTGGCACGACCGCCGCAAGCCGAACACGTCCGCCGCGCGGGACCCCAAGGAAAAAGCGGTTCCCGCATGGCCAGCCGGGATGCTGGAGCAATTGCGGCCTGAGGCGGCTTTTGCGCTATTGGCCGATCTCGGCCTGCCGGTCGCGCCGTTCGCGGTGGCCGACGATGCGGCCGGCGCGGCGCGCGAAGCCGCGCGGCTCGGTTATCCGCTGGTGCTCAAGACGGCCAATCCCGCCATTGCGCACAAGACCGAAATGGGCGGGGTCAAGGTCAATCTGCGCGATGAAGCCGAATTGCTGCGCGCTTATGACGAGATTGCCCGCAATTGCGGCCCGCGCGTCATGTTGCAGGCTTTCACCCCCGCTGACTTCGAACTCATCGTGGGTATGTATCGCGACCCGCGATTCGGCGCGGTGTTGACCGTGGGGCTCGGCGGCATCTTCACCGAGATCCTGAAGGACAGCGTCTCGCTGCTGCCTTCGCTGAGCCGCGCCGATCTGGAGGCGGCGCTCGCCACGCTGCGCGGACGGGCCTTGCTCGAGGGCGCGCGCGGCAAAGCCGGTGTCTCGATCGATGCGCTCTACGACGTCGTCAAGACGGTGGCGGAGATTGCCTTGCGCAACCCCGGGATCACCGGTCTCGATCTCAATCCCATCATCGTCAGAAGCGGTCGGATGACCATAGTCGATGCCCTGATCGCTGCGGAGAAGGCGTAATGAACTACACGACAATCAAGGCCGCGAAAGAGGAAGGCATCGGATTCCTGACTTTTTCACGGCCGCAGATTCACAATGCCATCTCGGTCGAATTGATGGTCGAAACAATGGACGCGTTGGACCGGCTCGCCAGGGACGACGCGGTCAGGGTCATCGTGGTGTCCGGGGAGGGCAAGTCGTTTTGCTCCGGCTTCGACCTCAAGCAGAGCGTGCAGCGCGCGACGAAGGGCGTATCTGGCTGGCGTACGCGCTATGAGCAGAACTTCGAGTTCATGCTGAGCTTCTGGGACTGTCCCAAGCCGACCATTGCTTCGATCCACGGTCACTGTCTTGCGGGCGGATTCGAGCTTTCGCTGGCTTGTGACATATCGATTGCAGCGCAAAGCGCGCGCTTTGGCATGCCGGAAGCGAAGTTCGGCTCGTCGAGCGTGTTGCTCATGCTGCCCTGGCTCGCGGGTCCCAAGATGGCCAAGGAAATCCTGATGTGCGGGCTCGAGGGCTTCGACGCGCATCTGGCCAGAGAAGCACGCATCGTCAACCACGTGGTGCCCGACGCGCAGCGCGAAGCGTTCACGCGTGAGCTTGCCTTGCAGATCGTGAGCTCGTCACCGTATTCGGTTTCGTACTTCAAGAAGGTCATCAATCAGACGTTCGACGCCATGGGCATGCGCACGGCGCTGCGCGCGGCACTCGACGCCGGGATCATGGTGGAAGCCGACGAGAACCCCGAAACCATCGAGTTCTCCCGAATCCGCAAGGAGAGCGGCCTCAAGGCCGCCATCGAATGGCGCAAATCCCGCTCCACGGTGGTGGCTTCATGACGGTCATTCGCTTTTATCGCGCTTCGGGAGAACGTTCATGACAGCCAGCGGTGCACATATCGAATTTCGCGGCGTCCAGAAACGCTATGGCGCGATGACGGCTGTCGAGCATTTCGATGCCGTGATCGAACCGGGCAGCTTCGTCACGCTGCTGGGCTCCAGTGGATCGGGAAAAACCACGCTGCTCAACATGCTCGCGGGATTCATCGAGCCTACTGCCGGAGACATTCTGCTCGACGGCCGATCGATTGTTTCGCTCGCCCCCGAGGCCCGCAACATCGGCATGGTGTTCCAGAATTACTCGCTGTTTCCGCACATGAGCGTGGCGCAGAACGTGGCCTTTCCGCTGGCCATGCGCAGGGTGCCGAAGTCGGAGTCGGAGCGCATGGTGGCGGACGCGCTCGCGGCGGTCCAGCTTTCGGCGCTGGGCAAGCGCATGCCGCGCGAGCTTTCGGGCGGCCAGCAGCAGCGCGTGGCCGTGGCGCGGGCGATCTCGTTCGGCCCGCGCGTGCTGCTGATGGACGAGCCGCTCGGCGCGCTGGACCTGAAGCTGCGCGAGGCGCTGCAGTTCGAGATCAAGCGGATTCAGCGCAGCACCGGCAGCACGGTCGTGTACGTGACGCACGATCAGTCGGAGGCCATGTCGATGTCGGACGAGATCATCATTCTGCGCGACGGCAAGCTCGTGCAGCGCGGCTCGCCCAAGGACGTCTACGACCAACCGGCCAACGCATTCGTTGCGACCTTCGTTGGCCAGAGCAATACGGCGGCCGCGCGCAGAGACGGCAAAGTGCTCAGCGTGCCTGACTGGGGGCTGGAGATTGCGTCGGAGGCCGGGCAGGACGGCCAGCCTTGCGCAGCGGTTGCGCTGCGGCCGGAGAAGATCCGGCTCGCTACGCCGGACCAGCCGGTTGCGCAGGCCGAGGCCTCGGCGGCCGCGATCATAGAAAACGTGCAGATGTTCGGCAACAACCTCATGGTTCATCTGCGGCTGCGCTCAGGAAAGCTGTTGCTGGCGCAACAATTCAGGACCGCGGCTTCCGACAAGGACGAGCTCTTCGTCATCGGTGCGGCGGTGCATGCCCGCTTCCATCCAGAAGATCTGCATCTGCTCAACGACTGATTGAAAAACGAAAGAGGGGAGACAAGCCATGTTCATCAAACGTCACGCGGGTCGCGGGGGTCATGCGATTGTCGCGGCCATTGCCGCGATGGGCTTCGCATGGGGCACGGCGCACGCGCAGTCGGACAATGTGGTCGTGCGCGCCTCGGGCGGCGGCGCATTCGGCGAAGCGTTGCGGCACATTTGCGACGAGCCTTTTACCAAGGCAACGGGCATTACCGTCAAGCCCGCCAATACGGACGATTCCACCGCGGAAATTCGCGCCCAGATGCTGACGCACAATATCATCTGGGACATTTCGAACACGTCGGCGGAAACGATCTTCGCGGCGGCCAAGAACGGCTGGCTCGAGAAACTGGACTGGAGCAAGATCGATCCGGACAACAAGCTGCCCGCCATCGCGCGCAATCCCTACGGCGTGGGCATCAACTCCTATTCGGAAACGATCGTGGTGCGCACGGACAAACTGCCGCCGGGCAAAGTCATGCGCTCCTGGGCCGACTTCTGTGACGTGAAGAATTTCCCCGGCCCGCGCAGTCTCCACGACACGCCGATCAAAAACCTCGAATTCGCCTTGCTCGCCGATGGTGTCGCGCCGGGCGACATCTACAAGGTATTGGCCACACCCCAGGGCGTCGACCGCGCGCTCAAGAAGATGGATCGGATCCGCCCGAGCATCGCGGTCTGGTGGACCTCCGGTCAGCAGCCGCTACAGTTGCTCGCGAGCGGTGAGGTCTATTACGCGAGTGCCTGGAACGGCCGCGTGCCGCCGCTGCAAAAAGAAGGCGTGCCCGTGAAGATCGTGTGGAACGGCGGCGCGATGATGGTGGGCTATCACTCGATCCTGAAGGGCGCGAAGCATCAGGACGCGGCCTACAAATGGCTGAAGTGGTGCTGGACGGACCCGCAGCGCGGCGCCGACATGACCAAAGCGCTGCCGTATCCCGGTTTCGCACCGGGGCTGATGGAGCGGCTGCCGAAGGACGTGCAGACCGAGTTGCCGACCTACCCCGACAACCTGAAGGTTCAGTTTCAGTTCAATGGGGAATTCTGGGCCGACAATCTTCCCCGCATTCAGCGCGCCTGGGATCGTTGGCGCCTGAGTGGAAATTAAGGCTGCGCATTGACGACCAGATAACGACGAGAGGTGGATACCGAAATGTCGACGATCGAACGCGGGCGAAGAATCGGACTGATTTTTCCCTCCATGTTGTTTCTCGCGGTTTTCTTTCTGGTGCCGATTGGCGAGGTGCTGCGCTGGAGCTTCGCCGACGACCAGGGCAGCGGCTTCACGTTGGCCAATTTCGAGGATTTTCTTGGCGCCAACACCTACGTCATCCTCACTTTTCGCACCCTGCTGGTGGCAGGTGTCGTGGCGATTTCCTGCCTCGTGCTGGGATATCTCGTCGCGCTGCAGATCTACCGGCTCAGGCCGAAGCTGCGCACGTGGACCCTCATGGCGATCGTCACGCCCATGTGGCTGAGCGTGCTCGTGAGGACTTATGCGTGGATGGTGGTGATTGGCCGTGACGGATTGATCAACCGCTTTCTCATCGACTTCGGCGTGGTCGACCATCCGCTGAAAATGCTGTTCACGAGAGGGGCCGTGTACGTGACCATGACGCAGATTCTCCTGCCCATCGTGGTCCTGAGCAGTTTCAGCGCGATGACCACCGTGGATCCCACGCTCGTGAGAGCGGCCCGCATCATGGGCGCGGGGCGGCTCAAGGCCTTTGCGCGCGTGTTCCTGCCGCTGACCGCGACGGGGGCGCTCAACGGCGCGGCGCTCGTATTTGTCCTGTGCCTGGGTTTCTTCGTCACGCCGGCGCTGGTGGGCGGGCCCAACGACAGTCTCGTCGCGAATGTCATCACCAACCAGGTCGTGCAAACGCTGGAGTGGAACGGCGCGGCGGTGCTGTCGATCTTCCTGATCGGCATGGCGCTCATCATCATGACGCCGACTCTAGGCCTCGTCCGGTTCATTTTGCCGAAGAGCTATGAGGGAGGCCGAAAATGAGGGCGTACTTCGACGTGCCGGGTTTTTTCGGCCGCATTTTTCTCGCCATGGCGATTCTGTTTCTGCTGTTCCCGGTATTCATCACCTTCGGGATTTCATTCAGCAGCAGCGAGTTTCTGACCTTTCCGCCCACGGGTATCTCGTTGCGCTGGTACCGGTACGTCATCACGCACCAGAGCTGGACCGACGCGACCATGCTGAGCCTGTGGATTGCGATCTGCTCGACCCTGATCGCCATCGTGACGGGAACGCTGGCCGCCATTGCGATCGTGCGCCGTCCCTCGTTTCTCACGAAGACGGTCTCCATAGTGTCGTTCGGCCCGCAACTGGTGCCGCAGATCATTCTGGCGCTCGGCATCCTGCTGCTGGCCGGCAAGCTGGGCGTCTACGGCCAGGCGTGGGTGCTGGTGCTCGCCCACGCGACCATGGCGCTGCCGCTCGTGGTCATCATCGTGGCTTCGGCTGTGAAGCAGGCCGGCGACTCGCTCGAACGCGCAGCCCGCATTCTTGGCGCGAACCCCACCCAGGCGTTCTGGCTCGTGACCTTGCCGGCCATCCGGCCGGCTGTGCTGTCCTCGGCGGTGTTCGCCTTCTTCGTGTCTTTCGACGACCTGGTCGTGGCGCTCTTCATCATGGGCGGCCGGCAGACCCTGCCCATGATGATCTGGGCGAATCTGCGCTATGAACTCACGCCCGCGCTCACGGCCGTTGCTTCGGCTCTCATCGTGTTCACGTTCGCCTGCGTGATTCCCGCCGAGTACTACCGGCGCGCCCGCATGCTGGGTGCCGCGAAATAAGGGGTGCGCTTCAAGTGCCGGGTGTTTCCTGATACCCGCAAAAATTCATGATCCGATTAATTCGTATACCGAATTGGTGTTGATGTTGTTCGCAATTCATGTCGCTTCAGCGTAGTTGATTCAATCAAATAAAACTTTGACTAGTTTGGAGATCCGATTCATGAAAAAGCAACTGCTCGCGGCGTCCATTGTCGCGACGTTTAGCGTTTATTCGCACGCGCAGAGCTCGGTCACGCTATACGGGGTGATCGACGAAGGCTTGAACTATACGAACAACGTGCACGGGGGCAAGGTCTACGAGGTGCAAAGCGGCTACGTGCAGGGCAGCCGGTTCGGCTTCAAGGGAACGGAGGATCTGGGTGGCGGGCTGAGCGCGATTTTCCAGCTGGAAAACGGCTATAACCTCAGCAACGGCAAACTCGGCCAGGGCGGCCTCATGTTCGGCCGTCAGGCGTATGTGGGCCTGAGCAGCGTGACCTACGGCGCCTTGACGTTGGGCCGGCAATACGATTCGGTAGTCGATTACCTTGCGCAGACCACGGCCAACGGACGTTGGGGCGGGTCGATATTCTCGCACCCGTACGACAACGACAACACGGACAACTCGTTCCGCGTGAACAATACCGCCAAGTACACGAGCCCGGTGCTCGCAGGCTTCCGCTTTGGCGGCACCTACAGCTTTTCGAACGACACCAACTTCGCGAACAACAGGCAATACAGCGTGGGCGCGCAATACACGAACGGCGGACTGCTGATTGCAGCGGCCTACCTGCAGGCCAACGA
>JAITTX010000339.1 GCA_031286755.1 Paraburkholderia sp. | reverse complement strand
TCGGGCGGCGTTTTGCGGCTGCCCTGGCGGTGCGCGCCGCTATCGCATGGATGCCGCGTGGCCGCTAGCCGCCACGCGCCGCGCCGGCGCGATCGGCGATCTCATTCCAGAGGTGCATCGCGGCATAGGCGCGCCAGGGCCGCCAGGCATCGGTGCGCGCACGCTGCTGGGTCGCGCGCGCGAGCGCGGGGTCGCGCGCGGCGATGGCCTGCATGAGCACGAGGTCGGTGGCGGGCCACGCATCGGCGTCGCGCCACGCGCGCATCGCGACGTACTCGACCGTCCAGGGGCCGATGCCAGGCAGTGCGAGCAATCCTGCGCGCATGGCGTCGAGGGTGGCGCGCTCGGCGGCGGTGTCGGCGCTGGGATCGCCATGAGGATTGCAGCGCATCGCGGCTGCTCGAGGCGCGGCGTCTTGCTTCGGCGGGCGCGTCAAGGTTCGCGGCGGGTTTCGCTCGATAGCGAGCTCACCACTCGCCACAGCCGCAGCGAATCCCTGTAGCGCGGCCACCCGCTTGCCCGGCATGCCGATTCCGGCAAGGTCGGCGGCGGCGAGCGCGGCAGGCGCCGGGAAGCGCCATGCGGTGCGCGCGTGCGCGTGGCCGTCGATGCGCTTGCCCACGCGCTCGACCAGGCGGCCGACGATGGTCGTCGCGGCCTTCACGCTCACCTGCTGGCCCACGATCGCGCGCACCACGAGCTCGAAGCCCGACCATGCGCCCGGCACGCGCAGTCCCGGCGCGGCCGCGACGAGCGGCGCGAGCCACGGATCGGCGGCAAGACCCGCGCCGATCGCGGCCGGATCCGCCTGCACGTCGAACATACGGGCAAGCGGCGCGGCAAGCGCGGCCGCATGGGCACTCACCGGCCCGTCGATCGCGACGACGAGGCAGCGCTTTCGCGCATGGCGGCGCACGGCGAGCGTGCCACTGGCGCCATTGAAATCGATCGCGCGCAGCCATGCGCCGTCTTCCACGGCTTCGACACCCGGTGTTGCGCGGCCCGCCAGAAAGCGCAACATGCGTGGCCAGTCGTAGGGCGCGCGAAACGGCAGCTCGAAGGTGGCGCCGGGCTCCAGCCCAGCTGGGCTGCGCGATTGTTGTGTGGGGTTCGGCAGGACGGCGCTCAAGCGGTGGTCTCCGGGGTGGCGGTGGAGCGGCCACGCTTTGAACCTTGCTTCGTGGCATAGCGCGGCGGGTCGTCCGCCTGCCTTCCGGCCGTTACCCGGACTTCGCCCGCCCGGGCCTCGGCGTCGATCAGCGCGGCCTTGCGCGCGAGCCCCCAGCGGTAGCCCGCGAGCGCGCCGCCCTTTTGCACGACGCGGTGGCAGGGACTCGCCAGCGCCACCGGGTTCGACGCGCACGCGCTCGCCACGGCGCGTACCGCGCGCGGCGCGCCGAGCGTTTCGGCGATCTGCGTGTAGCTGCGCGTTTCGCCGTACGGAATGCGCTGGAGCGCGTCCCAGACGCGCTGCTGGAACGCCGTCGCGGCAATGTCGAGCGGCAGCTCGATGTGCTCGCGGCGGCCGTGCAGATAGGCGTCGATTTGCGCGACGAACGGCGCGAGTCCCGCCGCGTCCTCGATGCAGCGCGCGTTCGCGAAGTCGGTGGCGAGGCTCGCGCTCAGCTCGCCTGGATCGTCGCCGAACGCGATCCGGCAGATGCCCTTCTCGGTCGCCGCGACGAGCACGCGCCCGAGCGGCGTGGCCGCGTTCGCATAGCGGATCGTGAGTCCCGCGCCTTTGCGGCGGAACGCCGACGGCGCCATGCCCAGTTCGCCCGCTACGCTCTCGTAGAGCCGCGACGACGAATTGAAGCCCGCATCGGCGCTCGCTCGCGTGACGTCGGCACCTTGCGCGAGCGCGTCGCGCAGCACGGCGCCGCGGCGCGCGGCCTGGTACTGGCGCGGCGAAACGCCCAGCACGCGCTTGAAGAGGCGCTGCAGATGGAACGGGCTCAGGTGCACGGCCTCGCCGAGTTGCGCGAGCGTGAGGCGGGCCTGGGGATCGGCATCGAGGGCGGCGCAGGCGCGGCGCACGATCTCGAGCTCGCGTGGCAGACCGCCGGGCCGGCAACGCTTGCATTCGCGGTAGCCGGCCACGCGCGCAGCGTCGGCATCGGCGAAAAACTCGACGTTCTCGCGGCGCGGCAGGCGCGACGCGCAGGACGGGCGGCAGAACACGCCGGTCGTGCGCACGGCGTAGAAGAACTGCCCATCGGCACGCGCGTCGCGCGCCTGGATGGCGGCCCAGCGCGCGTTATCGCTGGTGAATGCGGCGGCAGCCGTGGAGACTGTCGTGGTGTCGACGGCGGCGAGCTCGCCGCGAGCGGCTGTCGGAATGGCATTCATTTCGTGACTCCCGGAAATGGCGGATTCGATGGTCCCACTGTAGCGGCTCGTATGCATGCCGGCCTGCCGGATCTTGCGCTGTCGTTCGGCTTGTTCAGTTGATATGGCGCCATTTATGTACGGCCGTCTGCCATAAAAAAGCGTTAGCAGCTGCGACAATTTTGCGCTATTTCGGGTTTTCCCTTAAAAACTTGTTGCGTCGCGTCAGGCCGCTGTGTATAGTGGTTCCTGTCTCCTCCATGTCTCCTCCTGATATGGATTAAGCCCGCTCACAGCAGCGGGCTTTTTTTCGTCCAGCGATTTCATCACCTTCGCCGGCCAGCCTTCAGCGCTCGCGTTTCGCCATTTTCCGCCTGATTTCTCTCCCCTACACTGTGTAGATCGTGCGCACACGCGCCGCTTCGGGAACAACCATGCATATTCAGATTCGCGAAATCGACCATGTGGTCATCCGTGCGGCCGACCTTGCCGCCATGACGCGCTTCTATTGCGACGTGCTGGGCTGTCGCGTCGAACGCGAGGAGCAAAAATTGGGGCTCGTGCAGTTGCGCGCAGGGCGCTCGCTCGTCGATCTCGCCGCGATCGGCGGAGTGCTCGACCGCGATGGCGGCGCAGCGCCATCGGCCGCTGCGGGCAACATGGATCATCTGTGCCTGCGCGTGGAGCCTTTCGATGGCGAGGCGCTCAAGACGTGGCTCACGCAGATGGGGGCGCGCCCCGGCGACGTGGTCGAGCGTTACGGCGCGGAGGGTTTGGGGCCGTCGTTGTACTTGTTCGATCCCGAGGGCAACATGGTCGAGCTCAAAGGGCCGCCTGTGCGCTGATTGCCGCCACAAGCGGCTGGGCAATGCGCTTGCGGGAACCGCTGTGTCCGCAAGCGCCTGCCATCAAACGTTCTCAGGAGCCTTGAACACGGTCCATTCGACCGCCACCGGCTCGCTCGCGCTGTTGCCAATCCAGGCGGCGCCGTCCTGCACGGTGCATTGCAGGCGCATCGTCCGTTCGGCCAGCGCCCCGAGCGATGCCGCCACGCCCTCGCCCAGCGACCAGACGGTCGCGTTGCGCAGTCGCTCCACCTTGCCGCGCACGCCCTGCCACCAGATCTCCGAGGTGCGTCCGCCGTAGGCGATCACGATCACTTCCTCGGCGCGCCCGCTCGCCTTGGCGATGCGGCGCTCGTCGGGCTGCCCCACTTCGATCCAGGTCTGCACCGCGCCGGTGTAGTCCTTGCACCAGAGATCGGGTTCGTCGGTGTCCGACAAGCCTTTGCAGAATTCGAGGCGCTCGCTGGCGAACAGCGCAAACGCGGCGATGCGCACCATCATCCGCTCGTCGGTTTCGGACGGATGACGTGCGATCGTGAGGGCGTGGTCGGCGTAATAATGCCGGTCCATATCCGCGATCTGCAGTTCTGCCTTGTAGATGGTCGATTTGAGTGCCATACAAAATCCCGCGCTGCCAGAAGCAAAGCCGCACATGATAGCGAGTTTCCAGCACATCCTGTGCCGCATTCACCGGGCAGCGGCGCGCTGGGTCATCCGCGATGGTCGGTCGCGAAAATGACGGCGCAATGACGGGGTCGAGACAGGCGGGCCGATTGAGGCCGGATCATGGGTGCGCGAGGCGTGGCGCCAGCGGCCTGCTGGCACGGGGACAAGAGACCCCGGCGGCCAGCGGGCACGCTGGTCTCTAGCGTGGGAGCGTCACTGCTTGATGAAGCGATCTGCGGTCCAGAGCCCCTGGTCGTCCGCGTTCGCCGCGTTGACGAACTCGACGTCATGGCCGACCACGCGCACCACACGGAACGACTGGTTCTCGGGCGTCGAGAGGCAGCGGTAATCGGCGAAATACTCCTGCATCTGCTGATGCTCGCCGGCCTGCTCGTGCATGGAGACGGCGTCGAGCTTGTCCTTCGAGAGGCAGCCATATGAACCGGCCTTGAGCTGCACGGTTTGCTGCGGCTTCACGGCAAAGTCCTGCGCCTGAACGGAAGCGGCGCAAAGGAGACCGGCGGTGAATGCGGTCATCGCGAATAGCATTTTCATGGTTGTCTCCTGTCTTATCAGAGCTGGCACTTTACGGCTTACTTCGATCCCGTATAGAACCGCAGGCTTATACTCAGGTTAACTATGTATTTAACTTCTACGCAGGACATACATTTTTCAATTTAGAAGACGCCAGGAGGACTGCAAGAAGAACTTGTGTGCAAATGCAGCAGTCGCGCATTGCCGCATTGGGCCGGCAGTCCGCTCAAGCCGGACACTGGCGTGTTCCGGTGCAATCGACTAACGTGCTGACGCCATTGATTCTGGCGCTCGTCCTTGTGCGACAAGGCGGTTGAGAATCAAACACCATTCAGTCACGATGAAAAACGCGCGAACGAAGCGTTTTAATACGAATTCCGGGTATATGACGCGGCGCACATAAAGTCGAAACACGGGCGCTTGAATCCGGAGCCATTTAGTCATCGGATGCAGAATAAAAACGATGCCAGCCGCGTGCAAAAAGCATCGTTTCGCGCCGCGCACGGGGGGATAACGCGCTCCCTCACGTTCCCCTCGCCTTCACTTGCGCCGCCGCGATCTTCGTGGATAAATCGGGCTTCCCCACTGGAGAAACTCATGACCCTCGCCCACTGGCTGCCGTTCGCGATCGCGTCGGCCATTCTCGTTGCCATTCCCGGACCCACGGTCCTGCTCGTCGTCTCCTACGCGCTTGGCCACGGCCGCCGCTACGCGCTGGCCACGACCGCAGGTGTCGCACTCGGCGACTTCACGGCGATGACGGCATCCATGCTCGGCCTCGGCGTGATCCTTGCCGCCTCCGCTGCGCTTTTCTCGATGCTCAAGTGGGTTGGCGCCGCGTATCTGATCTATCTGGGCATCAAGCTCTGGCGCGCGCCCGTCACCAGCGCGGATGCACCCGATACCTCCGAAACCCGCACGGGCCGAATCTTCGCGCATGCCTACGCCGTCACCGCGCTCAACCCGAAGAGCATCATTTTCTTCGTCGCGTTCGTGCCGCAGTTCATCGACGCGCATACGGCTGCCCTGCCGCAGATCGTCATATTCGAAGCCACGTTCCTCGCCCTCGCCACGCTCAATGCGTTTGGCTACGCAATGCTCGCGGCCGCCGCTCGCAAGGCCGTGCGCAGCCCGCGCGTGCAGCGTCTCGTCAACCGCACCGGCGGCACGCTGCTGATCGGCGCGGGGTTGTTCGCCGCCGCCTGGACGAAGTCGGCGGCCTGAGCGCATCCGCGGCCTGCTCGCCGTGCGTGCGGCCGCCCACTCTTGCTCACGAGAATCCCTGGCCACCTGTCGCGCAAGCTGTAGCTTTCCGGCTACAATGGAATTGCAACCGCTTGACAACCAGGAGGTTATCGTGATCGAACACGTAATACTGGGCGCGTTTCTGGTTATCCCCCTCGTCATTGTCGTTTTTCTGTTTTCGGACGAAATCCTCGAGGAGCATAGGCAGCGCGTGGAAGCGGGGGCTCCTCATATCGACTGGCGTCATCCGCTGCGCAGCATCCTGCACCACTGAGCGCCAGTGGCAGGATGACAGCCTGGGGCGCATCCCGGGCACATGGCCCGCGCGCCACGCGGGGGGACGCGCTTGACCCGAGGTGGCACTCGTGGAATTCGAGTTCTCCTGGATGACGTATTTCCTCGCGCTGTTCGCGCTGATGGCGTGCTCCATCGCGCTTACTGCGCTTTGTCCGGGCGCTGGCAAGCGCGACGACAATATGGCACGTCGGAGCGGCGCCGATATGTCCCCACCTGCGGAAGACCCGGCACACGCACCCGGACCTGCCGTCAATTCCCGTGAACGGCGCGGGCATTCGCGCAATTCATCGCCGACGTAATTCGTCGTTACCACTTGCAGCACCTGTATCCGCGCTTCGCACCCACAATCGCACGCATGTTTTCGAACGGTTCTCGAGGAGAACGACATGCGCAAGATTGCAGCCGTACTGATAGCAGCAGGATGCGTGGCGGCGGCTGGCCCGGCCAGCGCGCACGACCGGGGCGGCGACGTGGTGGGTGCGCTGGTCGGCGGCGCACTGATTGGAGCGGTAGTGGGCGCAGCGATGACCGGCCCACCGGCAGTCGTGTATGCGGCGCCGCAGCCGGTTTATGCCGAGCCCGCCCAGGTGGCCGCGCCGGTCTATGCCGAGCCGGCCCCCGTCTATGCCGCCGCGCCCGCACTCGGTAACTGCTACGACCAATACTCGGGACGTTACGTGCCGTGCGCTCCGCCGCAACCGGCACCGCCGCCCGCACCTTATGGCGGCTACGGCCAGTCCGATGGCTGGTAAGCGAGAAAATTCGGCATGCCAATTAATTCCGATGCCGCATCAGTGGTGCAGCCGTCCTTCCGAAAGCGGAGGACGGCTGCCGCCGCATTTTCGGGGCGCGGGCTCCCGCTTACACCAAAACCGCCTGCTCCACCGGCGTGACCGGCAGATTCAGCTTTTGCGTGAGCCGGATCACGGTGAATTCCGCCACGCGCCCGATGCGCGAAGCATCGAGTAAGCGCTGCAGCGCGTCGATGCCATCGACGGCTATTCCATCGATCGCCACGATCGTATCGTCCACGCGCAGACCGCCGAGCGCCGCGGGACTGCCCCTGGCGATCTCCATCACTCGCACGCCGCTAGTCGTTTGGAGTTCGAAGTAACGTTGCACCTTGCGTGCGATCGGCCCCGTGGTTCCAGCAATGCCGACGTGTGCGCGCCGCACGCGTCCGTGAGTGAAGAGTTGCGTGATGACCCATTTTGCGGTGTCGATTGCGGTGGCAAAGCAGATGGCCTGCGCGCCGGGAATGATTGCGGTGTTCACGCCGATCACCTGGCCCGCCGAGTTCACGAGCGGTCCGCCGGAATTGCCGGGATTGAGCGCGGCATCGGTCTGAATCACGTCATAGATCATGCGCCCCGAGTTCGAGCGCAACGAGCGGCCCAGCGCGGAGACCACGCCTGTGGTCACGGTTTGCGCCAGGCCCAGCGGGCTGCCCACGGCAATCGCGATCTGCCCGACACGCAGCTTGGCCGACTCGCCAAGTTCGGCGTGCGGCAGGATCTCGGGCGCGCCGATGCGCAGCACGGCGAGGTCGGTGCTCGGGTCGTCGCCAACGAGATCGGCGTCGTAGGTCGAGCCGTCGGC
>JAITTX010000291.1 GCA_031286755.1 Paraburkholderia sp. | reverse complement strand
GGGATTCGTCACGACCGCACGTATGTTCGCCTTTCGAACATCGATCGCGCGTCACCGCTGCCCGAGATTCTTCCCTGTCGTCATGAACGCCACGTCCACGCCCGCGCGCGAGTCGAATTCGCCGCGCTTCCTGCTGTTCCTGATCTGCCTGTTCGCCTCCGCCGGGCAACTCGCCATCGATATCTACGTGCCTGCGCTGCCGGCCATGGCGCGCTACTTCGCGACTTCGCCGCAGGCCATCCAGTCGAGCGTCTCCGGCTACATGGCCGCCTACGCGCTCGGCCAGCTCGTCTTCGGCCCCATCGCCGACGCATACGGGCGCAAGCGCGTGCTCGCCTTCGGGCTCGTGGTCTACACCATCGGCTGCGTGCTCTCGCTCGCCGCGCCCAACCTGGAGACGTTCGTGCTGGCGCGCTGCCTCCAGGGCTTCGGCATCGCCGCCACGAACCTGCTCGCCAAGGCCATCATCACCGACTCGTTTAGCGGCAAGGCGCTGATGCATGCGTTCACCTACATGTCGATCACGTGGGGGCTCGCGCCCATTGTGGCCCCGGTGATAGGCGCGCACCTGCAAACGTGGTTCGGCTGGCAGGCCTGCCTCGTGTTCCTGCTGCTCTATTCGATCGTGATGTGGGCGCTGCTCTGGCGCTATCGCGAGACCTTGCCGCAGCCCGTGCATCTGGAGCTGCGCACGCTCATGACGAACGCGCGCAAAGTGCTGGCGAGCCCGGTGTTCCAGAGCTGCTTTCTCGCGCAGGGGCTCTGCTACAGCATCCTGCTCGTGTTCAATATCGTCGGGCCGTTCATGGTGCTGAACACGCTGCACAAGCCGCCCACCTACTTCGGCTACCTCGCGCTCGGCATCGGCATGATGTATTTTCTCGGCGGCCTCTCGAACCGGCTGCACGGCCCGCATCTGCCGAGCCCCGAGCGGCGCCTGCAGGTGGGCTCGCGCGTGATGGCGGGCGCGGCGATCGCGATGCTGCTGCTGGCGCTAACCGTGGGCCTGCAGGTCTGGACGCTCGCGGCGCCGGTGCTCGTGATGGGATTGTGCGCGGGGGCGATGTATCCCACGCTGATGGCCAAGGGCAATTCGCTGTTCCCGCACATCGCGGGCCTGACGAGCGCGATACTCGGATGCGCGCTGCTGCTCGTTTCGTCGGCGATGATGGGGCTCGCGGGATTCGTTTCCGTCCATGTGCTCACGCCGCTGGCCGTATTCTTCGTGATCCTCGCGCTCACGGTGGTCGTGATGGTGACCAAGCTGCTGCGCTATCTGGAGCGGATGGAAGCCGAAGCCGTCGCGCACGCCAGCGAAAAAACAACGTGAACCCGCGGGCGCGGCGGCCGGCCGCGCCTGGCCGCGCCTGCTACGCCACGGCTCCCGCAGAGCCTTTCAGTGCGTCGTACAGCGACGCCATGGGCAAGTCGCCAATCTCGCAGCGAACGTACGCGGTAAATGCGCGATCGTAGAGCGCGCGTCCTTCCGAGGTTTCAATCGTCATATCGAAGCCGCCCAGCACCAGCTCGGCAACCGAATCGGCTTCGATAAGAATGTGCTCGGCTCTGTCCCTGTTCATGTCCACTCCTCATTGCAGCATGCCCTTGAATTTTAGGGGATGCGCGCGCGTGCCGGCAAAAAAACCCGGCCCTCGCTCACGAAGCCGATGGCCGCGATAACGCGCGGGGCGATTCCCCATCGCCCATCCGAAAACCATTTCCCTCCCAAATGGGAGTGCCGGAATAACGAAAGCTGTCCGAAAGTACGGGCAATGCCTCCATCAACTTCGAACCGATGAGAGCGAACGCCGCGACTTCGTTTTTTCGGCTCTCGCGCATGCGCGCGGACCGTCACCCATTCGCGGCGTCGCTCATCAATTGAATTGCATCTGTGAGATTCCGGCCCGACGTTTAACAAGAACAGGAGTCGTTTCATGGACAAGCCGCTGCCGCCAGTCGTCCAGGGTCCCATTACGCCGTTTTCACCGGTCGTGCGGGTCACCGGCGCACTTCAGGGCGCCGTCGTCACCGTTCAGCAAAACGGTGTCACGCTGGGCCAGGCCAGTTCCGGTTCGAATGCAAACCTGGATGTTCCGCTCAGTCGCAAACCGCTGGCCGGCCAGCCGGTCACCGCCGTTCAGGAAATGGGCGGTGTCACCAGCGATCCGGGTCCATATGGCGTGACGGTGATCGACGCCCCGCAAATGCTTCCCATGCCAACGGTGGTTTCCGCGCTGCATACCTGCATGGCGGATGCCATGGCGGATAGCCTCTTTCCGGGCGCGACCGTGTACGTCGAGATCGGCGGACAACCGTTCGCGAAACTCATGGCGCAGGTGTGCCGGCAGTGGCTTTCAATCGATCCTCAGAAGCCGATCCATGCCGGGGCGCAACTCGCGATCTGGCAGGAACTGGATCTGGGCGGCGGTCAATTGCTCAAGAGCGCGGTATTCGCGAGCCTGCCGATCCCGGCATGGATGCGCAGCGAAAACGGCCTTCAGCCGCCGAAGCTGGGGACGCCGTTGCAGGCATGCAGCACGAGCATCGCTTTCCTCGACGTCGCGGGCGGCGCCAGCACCTCGATCGACAACGAAGGCATGAGCGAAACGTACGTCAATCCCTCGAACGCGTATCTGGGTGTCGGCAGCTTGCCGCTGCGAAAGGGCAAGCTGGTGGCGCAGCAGTTCATGCGACGCTGCGGCTTCGAAAGCGCCCAGACGACACTCGACGTCAGCCCGCCCTCGCCGCCGGGCGCGCCCATCGTCATCGCGCCCACCTGCCCCGACACACGCCGCATCCGGCTTGCCAATCTGGTGCCTGGCGCGGAGCTTCACTTTCGCCGCCGCATCGACACCGGCGCCGGCGCCAGTTCGTTCGACAATTATTCCGTGCTCGGCGTGGGCGCGAGCGAACAGGATCTCGATCTTCCCGATTCGATACCGCTGAGCGATCCCGTTCATCCGGTACTGCTCGAATTCTGGCAGCAACTGTGCGGGCAGCCCGGGCCAAACACCCAGTCGGCAGTGCGCGCGCCCGCCGCTCATCAAAACCCGCCCGTGGTGCGGGAACCGGTCTTCGACTGCACGCGCGGCCTGCACGTTCAGGGCGCCAGTGCCGGCGCGCTGCTTCAGGCATTCGATGCATCGACGAATGCCCCGCTTTCGCAGCTCGTATCGGCGCCGGTCGCCGACTTCGTCCTGCCGCTATGGCTGCCCTTGCAGACGGGCGAGAAAGTCATCGTCAGGCAGACCGGCTGCAATGCATCCGGCGATTCGACCGTCGTCTATGTGAAACCGGCGCCGAATCCGCTGGAAACCCCGGTCATCACGCCGCCAAGGCCCGGCGCCAATACCGTGACCCTTGCCAGGGTTCTGCCGGGCGCATCGGTGCAGTTGCTGATCAACGGCATCGCACGCACACCGGAAATTTCCGTGTGGGCCGACCCCGGCATCGTGCCCGTGCCCGGCGCCGCGCTGGCCGAAAACGACGACGTGCTCCCGGTTCAGCGGGTATGCGCGGTCAGAAGCCGGTACGAAGGACGCGGAACCCGGGTCGAGAAAGGCCGCCTCGCGCTCAACGTATCGCCCTCCCAGGTCACGACGGGAACAGCGACCAAAGTCACCGTGAGCGCACGCGATGCACAAACGGGCGACGCGGTCGCCGGCATGGTGAGTGTCAACGGCAAGACCGTTGGCACGACGGGCACGCCGTTCGTGCTTTCGTCGAAGGCCGGAGACCCACCGGCGTCCGGCATCGTCAGCGCCTCACCGGGCTACGTCGATGAGCCATTCACCATTACGCTCGTCGCGCCGCCCCCGCCCAAATGGACCATCACTTTCCATGCCTCGCCCAAGCGGCAGTTTGTCGGCAGCGCCATTTTCGATTTGTCCGCCGCGCACTTTCAGGTAACCAGCGATTGGGACGGCGCGCTCAAAAGCACGGTCCAGGCTTCGCCGGCAACGACTAGCGCCGAACTCGCGACCACCGCCACCATCGACGCGCCACCGGGCTCGAGCGACACGGTCACGATCACCGCGTGGGTGGACTGGGCTTGCAGCGGCGGGAGCGTGAACGGAATTTATGTCGCCCCCAGCAGCGGCCCCTCGGCGAAGCTGACCTTCAAGATCGCGCACAACGCATCGGCGCATCACGCGTACGTCACGGCGCGGCCCGATATAGCCGATGAATCGCACTACTTCATGAACGTGCTGTTTGGAAGCATCTCTGCGTGAGCGAAGCTCGCAAGAGCGCCAGCACCGTCGAATCGCCTCTCACGCGCCACGCGGGGAAGACATGCCAACCAATGACCATGGTTTCACCGAAATGTGCTGCTCCGTCATCCTGTGCGCATCCAGTCAACGGCCTGCCGCAAGCCACTGCCAGAAACGGTTGGGAAGAAAAAAAGCCGCTGCCCATGAGGGCAGCGGCTTTCCTTGCGGCGGATAACGAAAAGAATCGTTCGTTACGGCACCAGTCAAGCCATCACTGGCCGGCGGCCGGCGATGTGGTAGACGGCCGGGCCAGCGTGTTGTTGACCCCATACGCAGGGTTGGCGGGCGCCGGGCTCATGCTCGTGCCGTTCTGCGTGCCCGCAGCCGGCGCAGCCATGCCGCTGTCCGAGCTGGTGGCGCCAGGCGTGCCGTAGCCGCTCGTTGCATTGGCCGGCGCCACGGCAACCGGCGACTTCGTGCTTGGCGTAGCCAGCGTGTTGTTGGCCTGTGCGAAAGCGCCACCCGACAGCACGAGCGCGGCGGCCGCGATTAGTGAGCTGATTGCCTTGTTCATGATTCGTTCCTCCGTGATGGGGGCTGGAATATCGACGCAGCCGGTCGTCGCTTGCTTGACCATGAATTGCCTCGTCACCGTGGCCGCTGTTCTGATTCGCCAATGGCAGCGGAAAATATCTAACGACCCGATTTTTTGAAACACTTCCAACAGTATAGGTTAAGCAGACAATACGCGCTGCCGGTGCCACAAGGCGGTTGCGAAGGCTTGGGTATGCAGCGGCGCGGAACCTCGATTCCGGTGCGATCTATACGACGACGGTCGATAGTCGCACATCAATCAGTAATCCCACTGCACCGGCACGAAGCGAAAGGCCCTGCCGTTCTTTGCAACGTGGCCGATCGACGGAAACGCGACATGCGCCGCGGCCAACAGCGCGCCGGTTTCAGCGGCTTCGTTGAGCAGCGCGATACGCACGTCCACCGCCACTTCGGGTTCGTGTTCGAAGCCATTTTGCCAATCGGGGTTGTCGAATCCGACTTCAAAAATCGCGTCGCCGACGAACGTCAGCTTTTCGCCGTTCGATGCAACATCCACGACGCAGTGCCCCGGCGTGTGTCCACCCGTCACGCGCGCCGACACGCCTGCTGCAACTTCCACGGTCTGCTCGAACTGCACGATGTGCTCGCTGTACAGTTCCATGAACGTCGCAGCAGCCTTGCGGAGCGCGGGGGGAACCGCTTCCGGCATCACCGTCTTGCTGAAATCCGGATTTTTCCAGAACGCCACTTCCGTGGCCGACACGTGAATGCGCACGTCCGGGCGCAATTTGGCCTTGACGCCATCAACGTTCAACCCGCCGATGTGATCCATGTGCATATGCGTAATCACGATATCGGTGATCGCAGTCAGGTCGATGCCCGCCGATTCCAGGCGCATCACCGACCGGCCTGCGCGTGTGAAGTACTCGAAGCCGTCACCCACGCCGGAGTCGATCAGGATCAGGCGTTCGCCGCTGCGAACGAGGGCGATATTCAGCGCCCAGTCGAACATGTCACGCTGCAGGAAGCGGCCATCGAACCATTCGTTGCGGTCCACTTCGCTCACGTTGGTGGACATGGTCGTGGTCGGCAGCGGCAGAACGCCGTCGCTGATCAGCACGACGTCGACGTCACCCACGCGCACGGCGTAGCGGGAAGACACGAGTTCGCCGGAACCTTCTTTGCCGGGGCCGGCGATAACGGGCCGCAAATTATGAATCGTTTCGCTCATGATTAGTGATCCTGTCAATTCATTAAAGAAAATAACGCTGATCGTGCGGCTGGTGGGTCAACACATGGATTGCCCTTGATTTCCGCGCATTTTTTTGATTTAGCCGGATTTAAGCCCAAACCGATACAAGCAGCACATGCGTTCGATGCATTGCCCCGGTTGCAGCCGGGGAAGGGGTCCGGCGCGACCGGACCTCGGCGGCAATCGCACTACTTCACCGGAGTGAGGATCGGTGCGCCCTTATTCTTGATCAGGAAGACGAGAAATTTTGCCGGCTTCGTGCTGCTGGCGTTCCGCCCGACCGTATGAATGTCATCGGGGCCTTCGTGGAAGGTTTCGCCCGGGTGAAGCGTGACTTCCTTGCCCCCCTTCACGCCCATCACAGCGCTGCCTTCGAGCATATAGACGAAACCGTGCGCGTCATGGCGATGCACGGGGTCGACGGCCCCAGGCGGATAATCCACGACAAGCATCTGCACTTCTTTGCCCGGATACTCGGGCAGCGGCTCCGTGGTCAGCAACGTCACCTTGGCTTCCGGCGCAGCGGCAGCAGCCGGCTGTGCGACCGTCAGGCACGACACCATCACGGTTGCGGCTATGGACACAATCCGTTTCATCTCATCACTCCAGATTGGCCTTGTCGAGTCCGAACGCCTTGTCGGACGAGCCGGGCACCGTGCGGAACGCGATATTCAGGCGGTTCCAGCTATTGATCGAGCCCACGAGGAACGTGAGATCCGATAGCTCCTTTTCGGAATACTGGGTGCGCACACGTTCGTAGACATCGTCCGGCACGCCCTGCGCGCAAAGCTGGGTCAACGCCTCGGTCCATGCCAGCGCGGCCCGCTCGCGCGGCGAGAACAGTGTCGACTCGCGCCAGATCGCCACGTGATGCAGGCGCAGTTCGCGCTCGCCGTGAATTTTCGCCAGCTTGACATGCATGTCCACGCAGAATGCACAGCCGTTGAGCTGCGATGCGCGAATTTCGACGAGCTCACGAATCGGACCCTCGATCGTCGTATTCGAAAACAGGCTGCCGAGCTCGATGAGCTTTTTCGACAGTTCGGGTGATTGATGAAAATAGTTAAGACGCTGTGTCATGGTCGCTCCTGGTGAAATGGTGGGTCAGGGACTGCGTTGAAAGAATCGTAGCTTTCGATCCGACTGACCAGTAGGGCCGGCAAGGTGCGCACTCTGTTGCCTGCCCGGCACCAATCCGGCGAACGCGATCGATATCGACGGCATCCGCATTCAGTCCGTTACCTTGACAACGTTGCATATCCCCATACGGGCCATCTTCGCGTAGGGACAAAAGCGCTCGGTACTGCGAACGAGTTCTTCCGCGACAAGTCGCCCGACACCGGGCAAGCGGATACGGAGTTCGGAGATCAGCGCATAGCCGCCGTCGACTGGATCCCGGCCGAAAGACACTTCGGCCGTCACCGTCATTCCGCCGATATCGATCCGCCTGCGCCTGGCCAGCAGACTCAACGCGCCGTGAAAGCACGCTGCGTAGCCGGCGGCAAAGAGCTGCTCGGGATTGGTGCCGTTGCCTGGGCCGCCCAGCACAATGGGCAACCGGAGATCGATGTCGAGATTGCCGTCGTCGGATCTCGCGATGCCCGACGAGCGGCCATGCTCCGCCTCGCCTCCCGACACCGTGACCGCGGTGGTGTAGAGCGCGACGAAGTCACGGCCCCGACCTTCGATGTTTCCCGTTTGGCATCAATCGCGGCAGCGGATCGTGCGCGGCGCGCGTTACCGGTTCACCTTCAACCGGTATTCGCTGGGCGAAAGTCCGAAGCGCCTTTGAAAAGCCGCGCGCATGCGCTCTTCGCCGCCGAAGCCGCATTCGCGCGCGATCAGGTCGACTGGCCGGTCCGGCTCCTGCAGCAGGCGCCGCGCGGCTTCCAGCCGGAAATGCTCGACGCCCTTGGCAGGCGTGCGCCCGGTTTTTTGCTTGTAGACCCGCGCGAAATTGCGCGGGCTCATGCCGACGCGGTCGGCAAGCTGCTCGACAGAAAGGGTTTCCGCAGACAGATTCTGGACGATCCATTGATGGAGCGCCTCGAATACGGGCACTTGCCGGCTTTGCGTGATCAGGATTTCGCTGAGCTGGGGCTGCGCGCCCGGGCGTTTCATATAAACCGCGAGTTCCTTTGCGGAGCTCAGCGCAACCTCGTGGCCATAATCCGCCTCGACCATCGCCAGTGCGAGGTCGATGCCGGTCGTGACGCCAGCCGAGGTCCAGAGATTCTGCTGCTGCACAAAAATGGCGTCGGGATCCAGGTCCACGCCCGGAAACAGTTGCCGAAACGGGTCGAACATCGCCCAATGCGTGGTGGCGCGCTTGCCGTTCAGCAAGCCTGCGTGAGCCAGCAGGAATGCGCCGCTGCAAACCGACGCAACGCGACGGACTTTGCCGGCCACGTTATCAAGCCACGCGATCAGTGACGCCGAATCCCGTGCGACCTGGAGGATGTTCGGCGACCCCGGCACGACCACCGTATCGATCGAGCGCGCATCGAACGTCTCGAGCGCGACGGTCTGCATCGTGGTGCCCTCCACCGTCGCGATCGGACTGCCGGACAGGCTCGTGGTATGGCACCGATAGCCGGCCATGCCTCGCGCCCGTGCGTAATTGGACGCGGCCCAGAACACTGTCTGGGGGCCGGCAAGATCGAGCAGGCTCACATCGGGATAGGCCACGAAGAGAACGTTGCGCGGCATGTCGTCGATGGTCGCGGCGTTTGGGGGAGAGGGAGTCGGGACCATGGCGGGAATGGTGGGAACTGCCCGATGTTATGTCATGCGGATAATCGCGCGCAAGGCAATGTCCGGCTTTCCGCATTGCACGCGCCCGCCAGCGAATGCGCGACGGCGGTTCCTTTTGCGCACCAATCGCCCGAAAAATCGCCGCTACCCGCATAAACCGGCCAGCAGGCTGGCAGAAAATCTGGGAACACAGTCATTTACGGCACCAGTGGGCGTTACTAAGATCCTGACGGGTTGGCGTGGGTTGGCGCGAGTCATCGCGCTTCGCCGGCAAGCTCAATCCGCCGCGACCGCTCGCGCGCTTTACCGCGTGTGTCGAACGCTGGGTGTCGGCAATGAATGCTGGAGACAACAGAGATGAATCAAGCGGAAACCCCGGAACGTGCCTTTCGTCTCGGTCTGCCGAATCGCGCGGATGCGCTTTCCACGAGTTTTGCGGCGAGTTACGCGGGCATCATGGCATTCATGGCCGTGGCGAGCGAAGGGAGCTTCACGAAAGCGGCCGAACGTCTGGGCATCGGCAGGCCGGCCGTGAGCCGGAACGTCCAGAAGCTGGAAGCCCAATTGAGCACGCGGCTGTTCCTGCGGACCACGCGCACCACGCAACTGACGCGAGAAGGACAACGCTTCTTCGAGAACTGTCACCAGGGCGTTACGCACATCGTGGACGCGATGAACGACATGCTGGAGTTGCGCCAGGGCCCGCCGCGCGGCCTGCTCCGTATCAGCGCGACGGTCGGCTTCGGCAGGAAGGTGGTCGCGCCCCTGCTGGAGGCTTTTGTAAAGGCCTACCCCGATATCGCGATCGACCTGCTGCTCGACGATCGTCCGACCGACTTTGCGTCCGAGCAGATCGACGTTGCGTTTCGCAATGGCCGTATCGAGGATTCCAGCATCATCGCAAAGCAACTGATTCCGATGCAGATGGCGTTGTGCGCCGCGCAATCCTATGTCGCCCGACACGGCCTGCCGCAATCGCTGGACGAACTGGGCCAGCACAAGTGCATCAATTTCCGCTTTTCCAGCGGCCGGATTTTCGAATGGGAGTTCCGGGTCGATGGCCAAGAGCGGAAATACAGGCCGACGGCGCGCCTCACGTTCAACGACGCCGACCTGGTCCTCCATGCAGTGCTAAGCGGCCGGGGCATAGCACAGATGGCCGGCTACCAGATCTGCGATCACCTCGCGGCCAACGAACTCGTGACGGCGCTGGGCAGACATGCTCCCGACGACCGCGGCCACTACATCTGCTATCTGAACCGGCAGCACCTGCCGACGCGCATTCGCGTCTTCGTCGATTTCATGACCGAGAAGATCCGTGCGCTCAATCTGAACTGCCTGACCGGATTCAACGCGGAGAGCCCTGATCTTTCGATTCACGGAGCCGCGTGATGAGCGCGATAGCGTGGATTTGCGCCGCTGGCGCGATCGTCCTCTGGGCGTCGTTCGCGACCCTGGTGTCTCACGCGCCAGACGTACCGCCGCTACTGCTTACCGGATTAGCGCTGATATCGGGCAGCGCGACCAGCCTCCATCGCGCGCGCGAATGGCGCGTGCCGTTGCGAACGATGATGTTTGGCGTCGTTTGCCTGTTCGTCTATCACGCAAGCCTGGTGGCCGCATTCCGGTTGAGCCCCATCGCCACAGCAAACCTGGTTCACTACCTGTGGCCGTTGCTGCTGGTTCTCCTCGGCACATCCGCGTGGCGCGGCGCGCAATGGGTTTCGAAACTTGCCGGCGCGCTGATCGGCTTCGCTGGATGCGTGGTTGCAATAAACTCCGGCCCCGACACCACGGTCTTTAGCTCGATGTATGCGGTCGGTTATTCGATGGCATTGCTGGCTGCCGTTGTCTGGGCAGTGTATTCGCTCGGCACCCGATGGCTGCCGCCGCATTCGTCGTGGGCGGTTGGCGGGTTCTGTCTCGGCGCAGGCTTGCTCGCGATCTTCAGCCATTTTCTGTTCGAGCCTCGCTTCGCGCTTTCCGGAAGCAACGTTGCGTGGATTGCCGCCATTGGCCTCGGCCCGCTCGGCATTTCATTCGTGCTATGGGATTTTGCGCTGCGTCGCGCAAGCGCATCCCGAATCGGCATACTGGCGTACGGCACTCCGGTGCTGTCGATGCTCAGCCTGGCATTGGCCGGAAAATATTCCGACTGCGACTGGTCGGCGATTCTCGTCGCGGGCGTCTTGATCGTCGCGGGCGTCGGAGTGGCTTCGCTTGGGCCGCTCACCATGCAACGCGAAACATTGGTGCAAAAAAGGGAACTGTGAAGCGTCCGGGTCTTGCCTACCCCGAAAGGACTCCACTACCTAAGATGTCCTTCATCGCCATCTGAACAGTGCAATGGAGGCTCCATGTACCACTACAGGGAGATATTTGCCGTTACCGCGTGGCTCATGCTGGCAATGCTCAGCATCGGCCTGGCACTTGTGATCGCCCATAGCGGGGCTATCTGACGATGTGGGCTGTGAACGCAACTCCGGAGCATCCGCCCGCCTATGCAATCATGACGTTCTTCGAGGACGGGCGGATTGGCTCACGCGCGCACCTCGGCAAACGAAAGATCGATGAGGTTCGGATGGGGTGCTTCGCGAGTTGCGGGCTTCGGACTCTCGAACGGAGGCCGTTCAATTCAGGCTGACAGTGTTCCGGTAGCTTGAGAAGCAATCAGCTTCGGTAAAGGCTCGCACTTGCACTGGCAGAGATCGCCCTCGAGCGCCACCTGCTTGCCCATGACGCTCATGGTGTGCGGTGTGCCGTCCGAGATGATGACGCCCTGCGTGTTGCATGTATGGCACATCACCGGAGCGCCTATGTAGGCCATCGGACGCCCGTCGAACGACGAGCCTGCTATGCCGTCGAGGACCACTCCGTTATGGTCCGTCTTGTCGTCCTTGAGAATAAATTTGCGAGACATGTTATTTCTCTCTGGGATGTCGGGTGTATTGGTTTATCTCGCGTACAGGGGATTAAGCGCGAGGTTGGTGGCCGGTGAAGTCGCTTCGGTCATATTGTGATGCTGTGACCATGAATTCGCTGCTTGATGGTACACCAGTCCTAGTTGCCGCTCTGATGCGAATTGCGAAGCGCCTTCGCCTGCTCGACATCCTGCTTTTCCAGCGTACGCAGCCCCACTACGACGGCGTTGTCAGGGCCAAGATTGCTCTCGAGCACACCGATGGATATCACGTGCGAGACACAGTCATGCAGCCTGGCCTTGAGCGTGTTCTCGTCCAGCGTGTCTTTGCCGTCATCCGTTTTCGCATCCGACCATACCTCGCCTGAGGACCAGGAACCGCTGGTTCCGTCCTGCTGGATACGGGCGTGAATGGCGTACTGCCCCGGCTTGAGTCCGATGCGCGCGGTCCATGGGTGGTCGACGTCCGGGAACTTGATGGCGCATTCCTGCACAGCCGCGTTGCTGCTTTCGAGTTGGACCCACTCGGCGTCATGCGGAGCCTCGGTCTTCGCAAGCGTGGACGCCGCGCGCGCGAGTGGACTGTCCGATGCGCTGTGGCAGGCGGTGAGGAAAATCAGCGTTGTGGCACAGAGGAGAAGGCAGGATTTCTTTTGCATCGGATACGTGGTGACAAGTTGAATG
>JAITTX010000288.1 GCA_031286755.1 Paraburkholderia sp. | reverse complement strand
TGCACGACGCTCGCCTGGCGCGCCGCCAGGGCGTCGCGGTTCTCGATGGCCGTGAGGATCGCCTTGTGGCGCGGCAGCGAAAGCGCATGCGTGTTCGGATGGCGGCTCGTGAGCTTGATGGACTCGCTGAGCGCGAGCGAAAGCATGTTGCCGATATACGCGAGCATGTCGTTGTGCGTGGCCGCCATGATCGCGCGGTGAAACTCCAGATCGGGCTCGAGCAGGTCGGTGGCCGCTTTGGCCTGCTCCATGCGCGCATAGGCGGCGGCAATGCGCGCGCGGTCTTCGTCGCTGGCGGAAATGGCGGCGAGCGCGGCCGCCGCAGGCTCGATGATCTGCCGCACCGTCAGGAGCGAGCGGAAGAACTCGCCTTCGGGAATGCTGTTCACGGTCCAGTACAGCACGTCGGGGTCGAGCATGTGCCACTGCTCGCGCGGGCGCACCACGCTGCCCACGCGTGGCTTGGACACCACGAGCCCCTTGGCCACCAGCACGCGCGTGGCCTCGCGCAGCACCGGACGGCTCACGCCATAGATCTCGCACAACGTGGGCTCGGCGGGCAGACGCTGGCCGGGCGCGAGCTTGCCGCCCACGATCTGCATGCCGAGTTCCTGCACGATGCGTCCGTGCATGCTCTTGCGTTTCTCTAGATTGCGGTAATCCATGTTTGTCCTGCCGGGCCTGCCGGATATTCGCTCCGGGCGGCCGGTTCGGACACTCCCTGGTGTAGTGCCCTCAGTGTGTGGAGGCGGCGCGCATGGCGCGATATTCCCGCCGCACGATGTCCATGAGCTCCGCCACCGACGTGAGCGCACTTTTCTGTTCGTAGGTCACGCGGCCCCGCTGCATCAGCATGATGCGGTCCGCGATATCGAGCGTCTGCGCGTAATTGTGCATGATCATGATAATGGATAGGCCGCCTTTTTCCTTCAGGCGCATCACGAGGTCGATGATGAGCCCGGCCTCGCGCGCGCCCATCGCGGCGAGCGGCTCGTCGAGCAGCAGGATTTTCGCGTTCGAATGCACGGCGCGCGCCACGGCAATCGCCTGGCGCTGGCCGCCCGAAAGGCGCTCGACCGGCAAGTCCACCGAAGGCACGTGCACGCCGATGTCGTCGAGGCATTGCGCCGCGCGCTCGCGCATCTGCTTGTGGTCGAGCAGCCTGAACGGCCCGCGCCGCATGATCTCGCGATTCAGGAACATGTTGTGGTAAATGCTCAGCGAATTCGCGAGCGCGAGATCCTGGTAGACGCATTCGATGCCGAGCGCGCGCGCGTGATCGACCGAGCGCAACAGCGTCTCCTGGCCGTCGATGTGGAGCGTGCCGCTGGTCTGCTGATGAAAGCCCGTGAGAATCTTCACGAGCGTGGACTTGCCCGCGCCGTTGTCGCCGAGGATGCCCAGAATTTCACCCTTGCCGAGCGTGAGCGAAACACCGTCGAGCGCCGTCACCGCGCCAAAGCGCTTGACGAGGCTTTCGCCGCGCACCGCGAGCGGTGTATCCGGCACGTCCGGAGCGCGGCTTGCGCCCGGCGTGGGGTCCGGGCCGGGGGCGGCGGCCTGCGATTCGTCCATCAGCGTCCTCCCTTGCGGCGCAGGCGCCCTACGTGGATGTTGAAGATCATGGCGGCCAGAATCGCGGCGCCAAGGATGATGTTGAACGTGAACGCGTTGATGCCGATGAGCGTGAAGCCGTCGTTGAGAATGCCGAGCACCGCCGCGCCGATGAGCCCGCCCACGATGGTGCCCGAGCCGCCCGTGAGCGGCGTGCCGCCGATCACGGCGGCGGCCACGGCGAGGAACATGATCTGGTTGCCGCCCGCCTGCGGGTCGATGGAGGTGATGCGAAACGCTTCGAGGATGCCGGTGAAGCCCGCGAGCACCGCGGCGAGGACGAAGTTGCCCAGCCGCAGCCGGTTCACGTGAATGCCGGCCTCGCTCGCGCCGAGCGGGTTCGCGCCCGCCGCCAGCGTGTGCAGGCCCCAGCGCGTGTGGCGCAGCAGCACGTGCATGACGAACGCGATGCCCAATGTCCAGAGGATTTCGCTGTAGCCCCAGGCGCCCATGAAGGCGGAGAACGTGGGCGAGCCCGGCGTGGCGGCGGGCGTGCCGCGCGAGACCGTGAGCGTGACGCCGTTGATGAGAAAGAGCGTGCCGAGCGTGGTGACGAACGAGGGAAGCCGCAGCCACACGGTCACCGCGCCGTTCACGAAACCGATCAGCGCGGCGGCTACGATCCCCGCCACGACGGCGAGCCACATGGGCGCGCCCGCGTCGTTCGCGAACACCATCATGAACGGCGCGAAAGCGAACACCATGCCCGCCGAAAGATCGATGTCGCCGCCGATCATCAGCATGATCTCGCCGAACGCGATGATCGCCACCGGTGCGATGAACTGCGAGAGATTGACGAGGCTGGCGTTGGTGAGCAGGAAATCGTGGTTCGCGAATTCGAACCAGGCGGCCAGCAGCACGGCCACGAGCAGGATGCGCAACTCGGGCGCCCATTGCGAGGCGAATGAAACACCCGCGCGCCGGGGCGCGCGGGCCGCTTCGAGATTGCCGGATTCGTTCACTGTTTCCATCACGACTTGATTGCGCCGTTCATCGGGACGATTTGCGGCTTGGTGGTCTTGCCCTCATAGCGCGTCGAGGTGTTCAGGTAGGGCTCGACCGTCGCCTTCGTCACGAACTTCAGGCCCGTGTTGATGTCGGCCGGACCGACCAGCCCGCCCGAGGCGAGGAACACGAACGCCTCCATCACCGTATAGAAGCCCTGCACGTAGGGCTGCTGGTCGATGGTGAAGTCGAGGAAGCCTTCGTGAATCAACTGGATCGTGGAGGGCAGCAGGTCGAAGCCGCCGCCGTGCACGCCCTTCGCGGGCAGGTTCGATTCCTTCATCACCTGCGCCACGCCCTGCGTGCTGCCCGCATCCACGGCGAACATGCCTTTCAGGTCCTGGTGGCCCAGATAGAACGACTTGATCTTCGAAAGCTCCTCGTTGACGGTCGCGCCCGTGGCCACGGTCTGAATGTCGATCTTCTTGCCGGACTTCTTGATGGCGTCGCTCGCGCCGTCGAGACGCGGCTGGATATTGAGCTGCCCCGGCGTCGCGATGAAGAGCCCGACCATGCCGCTGTCGATCAGGCTCACGATACGCTCGCCCATCTGGTAGCCCGAGAGATACAGGTCCTGGCCGATATAGGCGAGGCGCGGGTTGTGCTTGCCGCGCGGCGCGTCGGCGTTATAGGCGAACACCGGAATGCCTGCGTCGAGCGCGGCCTGGATGGGCTTGTCGAAGGCGCTCGGATCGACGATCGGCACGGCAATGGCGTTGGCCTTCGCCGCGATTGCCGAGTTCACCGCGCGCACCATTTCGCCCGCGTCCGAGGTGGCCGAGCCGGTCCACTGATAGTCCATGCCGAGCAGTGCGCAGGCATCCTGAATACCGTACTGCGTGGGCACGAAAAACGGGTTCGTGGTGACGTGATTGACGAACACGATCTTCCACTTCTTGTGCGAGGGAAAGGCCGTTTCCGCCGCCTGTGCCTGCGAAATCAGCCCGCCCGCGCCGCCGCCCAGCGCGCTCATCAGCGAGAGCGCGGCGCCTAGCCCCGCGCCCTGCATCAGCCCGCGCCGCGCGGTGCTGAAACCGTTGTTACTGTTGTGCTTCTGGTCGTCGTCGCGCTGCTGTGCCATGTCTTCCTCCGGCTCTCTTCTTCGTGGGTCGATGTGGTCGATGTTGAGTCGATCGCGTGCAGATGCTGAACGGCACCGGAAGTGCGCTGGAGAGCGCAGGACAGTGGCGTGAAGACGGGCAACCCGAATCGGGAGCGTCGCGCCGGACGGTACCGAAAAAATGGTAGTGCAGCGCGGTTGCGCCTCCTAATCCATGTATACCCCTAACTAGTCCGACTATTGTCGGGGTGGGTAACAAAGTGCTTACGGCGCCGCTTACGATGTCGCTCGCTGCACGTCATGCCTCGCGCCGCGGCGGCGCGGCGGCGAGCTTCGCCTGGTCGAGCGGCGCGGCCGGCTGCGCGCGAGCGCGCGAGGCGCGTGCCGCGCCCTTGCCGCCGCCGGTGGACTTGCGGCGCGCGGCATGGCGCTCGGTCGCGCGCTGCAACAGGCAGAACGCGCAGAGCAGGGCGCCGATCACGATGCGCGTCCACCAGGAGCTGAGCGTGCCGTCGAAGGTGATGAGCGTTTGAATCGTGCCGAGAATGCCCACGCCGAACACCGAGCCAATCACATAGCCCACGCCGCCCGTGAGCAGCGTGCCGCCGATCACGGTGGCGGCGATGGCGTCGAGCTCCATGCCCTGCGCCTGGAGGCCGTAGCCCGAGAGCACATAGAGCGTGAACACCACGCCGCCGAGCGCGGAGCAAAAGCCCGAGAGCGCATAGACGGCGATCTTGGTGCGCGCGACGGGCAGGCCCATGAGCAGCGCCGAGCGCTCGTTGCCGCCAATGGCGTAGACATTGCGCCCGAAGCGCGTGAAATGCGCGATGACGATGCCGGCCGCGAGCATGGCGAGCGCGGTGAGCGAACCCGTGGTGAGCGAGCCGCTGCCCACGGGAATGCTGAATTCGGAGAGCGCGTGAAAGCCGGGGTCGCTGATCGGGATGGATTCGGTGGTGATGAGAAAGCAGGCGCCGCGCGCGAGGAACATGCCGGCGAGCGTGATGATGAACGGCTGCAGCCGGAAGAAGTGGATGAGCACGCCCATGGCCGCGCCATAGAGCGCGCCGAAGAGCAGCGCGAGCGGCACCACCACGGCCACGGACCAGTGCAGCTTCTCGGTGCCCACGGCGCACAGGATGGTGGTGAGCGCGACCACGGCGCCCACCGAAAGATCGATGCCGCCCGAGATGATCACGAAGGTCATGCCGATGGCCACGATCAGCAGGAACGCATTGTCGACGAGTAGGCCGAACAAAACCTGCAGCGAGAAGAAGCCGGTGTACATCACGGAGCCGAAGCCGAACAGCGCCACGAACAGCAGCACCGTGACGACGATGGGCAGCACGCGCGGATCGACGAAGCGCGAGACGCCGCGGCGCAGCGCGGCGAATGCTCCGGAAGGCGCGTTGGCAGGGTTGCGCGGTGGGCGGTTCATGCTCGGATTCCCCGAAATCTTTATTGAAGGCCCTGGGCCCGCGTGCGCCGCGCGAGCGCGAGGCGCCTGAGTTGCCGGGCGGCGAACGCGCGCGCGGCGGGCGACTGGATCACGCACACGCACAGCACCACCACGGCCTTGACGACCAGCGTGGCCTCGGGCGGCACGCCGATCGAATAGGTGGTGTAGGTGAGCGTCTGGATGATGAGCGCGCCCAGTACCGTGCCGGCGAGGCTGAAGCGCCCGCCCGCGAGCGACGTGCCGCCCAGCGTCACGGCCAGAATCGCGTCGAGTTCGAGCAGGAGGCCCGCGTTGTTGCCGTCGGCGCTGCGCACGTTCGAGCTGATGAGGATGCCGGCGATGGCCGCCATCACGCCGCAGAACGCATAGGTGCCGAATACCACGGCCTGCGAGGAGAGCCCCGCGAGCCGCGCGGCCACGGGATTCACGCCAATCGAGCGGATGAAGAGGCCGAGCGCGGTGCGATTCACGATGAGCGCGGTGAGCACCGTCACGGCAATCGCAATCCACACGGCGCAGGGCACGAGCGCGAAGTAGCCGCCGCCCGCATACAGATAGCCCTTCGCGCCGATGGGGATGATCTGGCCGCCCGTGAGCAGTTGCGCGACGCCGCGCCCGGCCACCATCAGGATCAGCGTGGCGATGATCGGCTGCATGCCCACGAAGGCCACCAGCAGCCCGTTCCACATGCCCGCGAGCAGGCCCACGGCGAGCGCCGCGCCGAACGCGGCACTCACGCGCGAGGGGTCGTCGGCGAGCACGGTGGCCGCCGCCGCGCCCGCGATGGCGACCACGGCGCCCACCGAGATGTCGATGCCGCGCGTGGCGATCACGAGCGTCATGCCGAGCGAAACCACCACGAGCGGCGCGGCGCGCATGAGGATGTCGATGGGCGCGCCGAACAGATGCCCGCCGAGCAGCGTGACGGAGAGGAAGTTCGCGCGATGCGCGACGTCCACGGCGAACAGCGCCACGAGCGTGAGCGCGGGCCACACGAGCGGGTGCTTGAGCAGCAGCCCGAGCCACGCGGGCAGACCCGAATGCGGGCGCAGGTTCATTTGCGATCTCCGGCAATGAGGCCGTAGACCTCGTGCTCCGAGCGCGCCTCGCCGGAAAGCTCGGCCACCTTGCGGCGGTCGCGCAGCACGGCGATGCGGTCGCTCACGCGCACCACCTCGCTGATCTCCGAGGAAATGAAGAGGATGCCCAGGCCCTTCGCGCAGAGCGCGCGCACGCGGTCCATGATCTCGAACTTGGCAGCCACGTCGATGCCGCGCGTGGGCTCGTCGAGGATCAGGAGGCGCGGCTCGGTTGCGAGCCAGCGCGCGAGCAGCACCTTCTGCTGATTGCCGCCCGACAGCAGGCCGATGGGCTGCTCCGCGTCGCGCGCCTTGATGCCGAGCTGCGCGATATACGTGTTGGCCAGTTCGCGCTGGCGCGCGCGCGAGATCATGCGCCACCAGCCGCGCCGCGCCTGCAGCGCGAGCACGATGTTCTCGCGAATCGAAAGCTCGGCGACGATGCCTTCCTTCTTGCGGTCCTCGGGGCAATACGCCATGCCGTGGCGCACGGCGTCGCGCGGCGAGGCGAGCTTCACGGTCTGGCCGTTGATGCGCACGGCGCCCGCGTCGGCGCGCTCGGCGCCGAACAGCAACTGCGCGGTTTCGGTGCGCCCCGAGCCCAGCAGGCCGGCAAGGCCGAGGATCTGGCCGGGCCGCACTTCGAGATCGAGCGCGTTGAGCACGCCGCGGCGCGCGAGGCCCTGCGCGGCGAGATACGGTTCGCCGGCTTGCGTGCTGGACGCGGGTGCCTCGTGGGTTGCGCGGGTTGCCTGGGTTGCATGCGCCGCATCGGCGCCGGGCGCGCGAGACGGCTCGCCAGTGTGGGCGAGCCGCTCGTCGGCGTGGCTCACGCCCACCATCCTGGCCACCAGCGTCTGCACCGGCAACTCGGCGGCGAGATACTCGCCTTCGCGCTCGCCGTTGCGCATCACGGTGATGCGGTCGGAAATCGTATAGGTCTGCTCGAGAAAATGCGTGACGAACAAAATAGCGATGCCCGAGGCCTTCAGCTTGCGCAGCACGTCGAAAAGGCGCGCGACCTCGACTTCGTCGAGACTCGAAGTGGGCTCGTCCAGAATGAGGATGCGCGCATCGACGGAAACGGCGCGCGCGATGGCCACCATCTGCTGCATGGCGATGGGGTAGGTGTCGAGCGACTGCGTGACGTCGAGCGAGAGATTGAGCCCGGCGAGCGCCTCGGCGGCGCGCCGATGGATCGTCTTCCAGTCGATCAGGCCGCGCTTGCGCGGCTGGCGGCCCGCGAAGATGTTCTCCGCCACCGAGAGATTCGGGCAGAGATTGACTTCCTGATAGAGCGTCTGAATGCCCGCGGCCTCGGCTTCCTGCGGCGTCGCGAAGCGCACGGCCTGGCCCGCGAGCCGGATCTCGCCGGCCTCGGGCTCGTGCACGCCCGTGAGCACGTTGATGAGCGTGGACTTGCCCGCGCCGTTCTGGCCCATCAGCGTGTGGACCTCGCCGGGGAACAGGCGGAAATCGACGCCGTCGAGCGCGCGCACGCCGGGGAACGTGCGCGTGAGGCCGACGGTTTCCAGCAACGGCGTGGGGCTCATGCGTGCCTGTACCTGCTTGCGGTTGGCTTGCGCAAAATCTTCGCGAAGTTTTCTCGAAGATTTCGCGGGGTGATCGCCTAGTATTTGCGCGACGGCAGCACCTGCGCCGCCACACTCTCCGGGAACACCGTTTCGTTCGTGACGATGCGCTTGGGCAACTGCTTGCCGGCCACCACGTCCTTCACGGCGCTCATGAGCTGCGGCCCCAGCAGCGGGCTGCACTCCACGTCCACGTTCATCTTGCCGGCAATCATGGCCTGGAAGCCGCCCTTGGTGGCGTCGAACGACACCACGCTTACGTCCTTGCCAGGCTTCATGCCCGCTTCCTCCATGGCCTGGATCGCGCCGAGCGCCATGTCGTCGTTATGCGCGTAGACCACGTTGATCTTGTTGCCATACGTCTTCGCGAACGCTTCCATCACCTGCTTGCCGCCCGCGAGCGTGAAGTCGCCGCTTTGCGAGGCAATGATCTTGAACTTCGGATCGTTCTTGATCACTTCGATGAGGCCCGCGTGCCGGTCGTTCGCGGGCGCGGAGCCCACGGTGCCCTGCAACTCCACGATATTGATGGGGCCCGGATTGTTCTTGTAATGATCCTCAAGCCACTTGCCCGCGCGGTGGCCTTCCTCGATGAAGTCCGAGCCGATCATCGTCACATAGAGCGACTGGTCTTTCACGTCGATATTGCGGTCGGTGAGGATCACGGGAATCTTCGCGCGCTTCGCTTCCTG
>JAITTX010000280.1 GCA_031286755.1 Paraburkholderia sp. | reverse complement strand
CCGGCCGCGCTGCGTAGCCTTCCTCCCTTCGAGGTTCTCCGGCACTGGCCGGAGCTAAGAGGGAACGTGGAAATCTTCGGATGCGCCACGGCTGCCCCCGCAACTGTGAACAGCCTGTTCTTTCACACGCCACTGCCGACCAAGGCGGGAAGGCGAAAGAACACAAAAGGGCTGTGAGCCAGGAGACCTGCCTCGAGCAGCATCAAGACAACCGGGCGGGGTGATCCGGTGGCGACCTTCGTTGCGCGGCGAACCCGTGCGCGCGCCCTTCATCCGCCCTCCCAATTTCGCTTGCGAGGCGCGCATGAAAACCCTGGCCAAACTCCCCGTCACCATCGTCACCGGCTTCCTCGGTGCCGGTAAGACCACCCTGCTCCGCCACATGCTGGACAACGCCGAAGGCCGCCGCATCGCGGTGATCGTCAACGAGTTCGGCGAGCTGGGCATCGACGGCGAAATCCTCAAGCAGTGCTCCATCGGTTGCAGCGAAGAAGAAGCGGTCGGCCGCGTCTTCGAGCTGGCCAACGGCTGCCTGTGCTGCACCGTGCAGGAAGAATTTTTCCCGGTGATGGAGCAACTGCTCGAGCGCCGTGGCGAGATCGATCACGTGCTCATCGAGACCTCGGGCCTCGCGCTGCCCAAGCCGCTCGTGCAGGCCTTCAACTGGCCGTCGATCCGCAACGCGTTCACCGTCGATGCGGTCGTCACCGTGGTCGACGGCCCCGCCGCCGCGAGCGGCCAGTTCGCGGAAAACCCGCAGGCCGTGGACGCGCAGCGCAAGGCCGATCCGAATCTCGATCACGAATCGCCGCTGCACGAGTTGTTCGAAGACCAGCTTTCGGCGGCGGACCTCGTCATCCTCAACAAGACCGACCTCATCGACACCGTGGCGCAGGACGCGCTCGTCGGCGAGTTGCGCAAGGAGCTGCCGCCGCAAGTGAAGATCGTGCGCGCCCAGCATGGCCGGCTCGACCTGCACACGCTGCTCGGTCTCGAAGCGGCTTCGGAGGAGGGCATTCATCTGCGGCACGACCACCACGGTTCCGCCGACGATCCCGACCATCATCACGACGAGTTCGATTCGGTGGTGGTGCAAGGGCGCACGACGTCGCGCGAAGCTGCGATCGAAGCGCTGCAAAGTCTCGTGGACACGCACACGATCTATCGCGTGAAGGGTTTCGCCGCGCTGCCGGGCGCGCCGATGCGCCTCGTGATTCAGGGCGTGGGCCGCCGCTTCGACAGCTATTTCGACCGCCGCTGGAACGCGCAGGAAAGCGCCGCGCAGCAGGACGGCCCGATGGCGAGCCGCTTCGTGCTGATTGGCGAGGAGCTGGACGCCGCCGCGCTGCAACGCGCGTTCGATGCGGCGCTCGCTGCGGCGCAGACCGCACCGGCGCAATGAGCGTGCATATGCACATGGAGGCGGCGCGCCCTGATGCCCGCCCGCTGACTCACTGAAGCACGCGAGAACGCCATGCATTTGCTGCGCACCACGCCAGGCGGCTTCGTCGACGACACCCAGGGCGTCGTCCGCATCGACCAGCAGCCCGCCGAGATCGTCGTGCTGAGTTCCGCCGACACCACGCTCGCCTTGCTCGCGAGCGTGGTGCCGCGCCTGAGCGCGGGGTTTCCCACCGTGCGGCTCGCGAATGTCACGTATTTGCGTCAGCCCGCCTCGGTGGACTTCTATGTCGACGATGTGTTGCAGCATGCGCGCGCGGTCGTGGTCGATCATCTGGGCGGCGAGACGTACTGGCCTTACGGCATCGAGCGGGTCGTCACGCTCGCGCGGCAGCGCGGGCAGTTGCTCGCGATGTTCTCGGGCGACTTGCAGGAAGACCCGAACCTGATCGCCAAAAGCCGCGCGCAGCCCGAATTCTGCCGGCTGTTGTGGCGTTATCTGCGCGAGGGCGGCGCGGCCAACGCCGAGGGTTTCCTGCGCGCGCTAGCGTGGCAGGCGTTCGAGTGGGGCAGCGAGCCCGCGCCGCCCGTGGCGCTGCCAGCCGCCGCGCTGTACCACCCGCAGCGCGATATCGCGACCATCGACGACTGGCGCGCGCGCTGGCAGCCGGGCGCGCCCGTGGTGGCCATCCTTTTCTACAAGGCGCACTTGCAGGCCGCTAACACGGCGGCATTCGACGCGCTCATCGAGGCGCTCGCCGTGCGTGGTATGAATCCGCTACCGCTCGCCATCACCTCGCTCAAAGACGCGCTGAGCCGCGACGTGCTCGAACGTCTCGCGGCGGAGCACGAGGTGTCGCTCGTGCTCAACACCACGGCGTTCGCGGCCTCGTCGCTCGACGCCACGGAGCCGCTCGCGCTCGCCGGCGACGCGCCCGTGCTCCAGGTGATCCTGAGCGGCGGCAACCGCGACGACTGGGTGAAGGACAATCACGGCCTCAACTCGCGCGACATCGCCATGCATATCGCGCTGCCCGAGGTCGATGGCCGCGTGATCACGCGCGCCATCAGCTTCAAGGGGCTCGCGTATCACTGCAAGGCGACCCAGGTGGACGTGGTGCGCTATCAGCCCGACGCGGAGCGCGTGGCGTTCGTCGCGGAACTCGCGCGGCGCTGGTGCCGGCTGCGCCAGTTGCCGAACGCGCGGAAGAAGCTCGCGCTCGTGCTCGCGAACTATCCGATGAGCGAAGGGCGCATCGGCAACGGCGTGGGGCTCGATACGCCGGCTTCGGTGGTGGGCATCCTGCGCATGCTGCGCGATGAAGGCTACAGCGTCGCCGATCTGCCCGCGGACGGCGAAGCGCTCATGCGCACGCTCACGCAGGGCGTGACCAACGATCCCGATACGCGCGCGCTGCGTCCCGCGTGGCAGAGTCTTGCGCTCGACGCGTATCGCAAGCGCTTCGCGCAATTGCCGGTGGAGGCGCAAAACGCGCTCATCGCGCGCTGGGGCGCGCCCGAGCAGGACCCCACGGTGCGCCGCGGCCGCTTCATGATCGCGGGCTGGCGCTGCGGCCAGGTGTTCGTGGGCATCCAGCCCTCGCGCTCGCGCGGCGACGACAGCTACGCGAACTATCACGACGCGGAGCTGGTGCCGCCGCACGCGTATCTCGCGTTCTACTTCTGGCTGCGCGACGCCTTCGGCATCGATGCGATCGCGCACGTGGGCAAGCACGGCAACCTCGAATGGCTGCCGGGCAAGAGCGTGGCGCTCGCCGCCACCTGCTGGCCCGACATGGCGCTTGGGCCGCTGCCGCATCTGTATCCGTTCATCGTCAACGACCCGGGCGAGGGCAGCCAGGCGAAGCGCCGCGCGCAGGCCGTGATCGTCGATCACCTGATGCCGCCGCTCACGCGCGCGGAGAACTACGGGCCGCTGCAGGATCTCGAACGCCAGGTCGATGAGTATTACGAAGCCTTGATGGTCGATCCGCGCCGCGCGAAGCTGCTGCGCAAGACCATCCTCGCGACCATCATCGAGCATCGCTTGCACGAGGAGCTGAGCATCGCCGCGCCGCGGGACTCGCAGGGCGAGGACGAACTGCTGACGCGCGCCGATGCGTATCTCTGCGAACTCAAGGAGGCGCAGATCCGCGACGGCCTGCATACCTTCGGCGTTTCTCCGCAAGGCGCGCAGCGGCGCGACACGCTGCTCGCGCTGGGCCGCTACCCATGCGGCGACGGGCAGGGGGCGAACGCGGGCCTGATCGACGCGCTCGCGCGGGACCTGGGCGTCGATCATCTGCTCGATCCCGCGAGCGTCGATGGGGCCGCGCCGTGGACCGGGCCGCGTCCCGCGCTGCTGGCCGAGGCGAGCGCCGGGCCGTGGCGCCATGCGGGCGACACGCGCGAGCGGCTCGAAGCGCTGGCGGCGTCGTTGCTCGCGCCTGTTTGCGAAGGCAAGCCCGGCACGCTCGATGCGCCGTTGCCGCACGCAACGCGCGTGCTCGCGCGTTTGCGCGACGACGTGCTGCCGCGTCTGGACGCCTGCGGGCCCGAGGAATTGCGCCAGTTGCGCCGTGGCCTCGAAGGCCGCTTCGTGCCGCCCGGCCCGAGCGGTTCGCCCTCGCGCGGCCGCCCCGACGTGCTGCCTACTGGCCGCAACTTCTATTCGGTGGACACGCGCGCCGTGCCCACGCAGGCGGCGTGGTCGCTCGGCATGAAGTCGGCGCAGCAGCTCATCGAGCGGCATCTCCAGGAGCACGGCGATTATCCGCGTGCGGTGGGGCTTTCCGTGTGGGGCACGGCGACCATGCGCACCGGCGGCGACGACATCGCCCAGGCGCTCGCGCTGATCGGCGCGCGCCCGAAATGGGCGGCCGGCAGCCAGCGCGTGATCGACTTCGAAATCATGCCGGTGGAGGCGCTCGACCGTCCGCGCATCGACGTGACCTTGCGCGTCTCGGGCTTCTTTCGCGATGCGTTTCCCAATCTGATGCATCTGTTCGATGCCGCCGTGCAGGCCGTGGCCGAACTCGACGAGCCCGAGCATCTGAATCCGCTGCGCGCGCGCATCCTGCGCGAGCGCGATGCCTTGCTCGCCAAAGGCATGAGCGCGGACGAAGCGCGCCGCCGCGCCGGCTGGCGCGTGTTCAGCGCGCGCCCGGGCGCCTATGGCGCGGGCCTGCAATCGATGATCGATCACCGGCACTGGCAGACCGACGCCGATCTCGCGCATGCATACGAGGCGTGGGGCGGCTATGCATATGCACAGAAGAGCGCCGGCGACGAAGCCCGCGACGCCTTCCGCACGCGCCTTGCCACGCTCGACGTCGTGCTCCAGAACCAGGACAACCGCGAGCACGACCTGCTCGACTCGAACGACTACTACCAGTTCCAGGGCGGCATGGCCGCGGCGGCGCGGCACTTTTCGCAGGCGCAGCCGAGCCTTTATCACGCCGATCACAGCAATCCCGCCGCGCCGCGCATCCGGCCGCTGCATGAGGAGATCGCGCGTGTGGTCCGCTCGCGCGTGGTGAATCCCAAGTGGATCGAGGGCGTGAAGCGCCACGGCTACAAGGGCGCGGCCGAGATGGCGGCGACTGTCGATTACCTGTTCGGCTATGACGCGACCGCGCGCGTGGTGGGCGACCATCAATACGTGCTGGTCGCAAATGCCTATGTGCACGACGACGACACGCGCGCCTTCATGCAGCGCCACAATCCGCACGCCTTGCACGCGATCTGCGAACGCTTGATGGAAGCGATGCAGCGCGGCCTGTGGCAGCAACCCGGCGAGCATCGCGCGCGACTCGAACACCGCCTGCTCGAAGCCGGGCAGCATCTGGAGGAATCCCGACCATGAGCATGAGAGAAGCGCGCCCGCGTGCCGCCTTTCCCTTCACGGCGCTCGTCGGCCAGGCGCCGTTGCAGCGCGCGCTGCTGCTCGCCGCCATCGATCCCGCGATTGGCGGCGTGCTCGTGAGCGGCCCGCGCGGCACGGCGAAATCGACGGCGGCGCACGCGCTCGCCGCGCTGCTGCCCGACGGCGCGTTTGTCACGCTGCCGCTCGGCGCGAGCGAGGAGAAGCTGATCGGCTCGCTCGATCTCGAAGCGGCGCTGCGCGAGAGCGCGGTGCGCTTCTCGCCGGGCCTGCTCGCGCGCGCGCACGGCGGCGTGCTCTACGTGGACGACGTGAACCTGCTGCCCGACACGCTCGTCGATGTCTTGCTCGATGCAGCGGCGAGCGGCGTGAATACGGTCGAGCGCGATGGCGTCTCGCACACGCACGAGGCGCGTTTCGTGCTGGTGGGGACGATGAATTCCGAGGAAGGCGAGTTGCGCCCGCAACTATTGGACCGCTTCGGCTTGATGGTCGAGGTGAGCAACGCCTTCGAGGTGGCCGAGCGCCAGCGCATCGTCAAGGCGCGGCTCGCGTTCGATGCGGACCCGCTCGCGTTCTGCGCCGCGCACGAAGCGGCGCAGCGCGATCTGGCGCGGCGCATTGCTGCCGCGCGAAGCGCACTCGATGGGCTGGCGTGGAGCGACGCGGTGCACGAGTGCGCGGCGCGCTTGTGCGTGGAGGCCGCTGTCGATGGCATGCGCGCCGATCTGGTGATGCTGCGCGCGGCGCGCGCGCTGGCCGCGTTCGAGGGCGCGCCGCAGGTGACGCCCGCTCACGTCGATCAGGTCGCTGGGGCGGTGCTGGCGCATCGCCGCAGCGCGATGCCGGATCAACCACCCGGAAGCGGCCAGCGTGGCCAGGACACCGAGGGTGGCGCGCCGCGCGAATCGGCGCAGACATCGTCCGAGGGATCGAACGGGACAGCGGCGGACGAACCGCAGTCCGCAGCCAACTCCGATTGGGGCGCGCTGCCACCCGAGCCGGTTGCGGCGCGGCACGTGAAAGGCGTGATTCCACTGCCCGCAAAAAAACGCTGACCCGTCGTGCAAGGGCCGCCGCCCGGATACAGGGCGGAGCACGGCGGCGTGAAGGTCCGGGGGGCGCGCACTCGCGCATCGTCCGCGAGGCGGGGCCGGGCGCGCGCCTCGCCTGGCTGCCCACGCTCGCCGCGAAGCGCGGCACCGCACTGGACGTGGAGCATTTGCGCTACTGGATGCCTCGGACCGGCACCGGCGCACTGCATTGTTTCGTGCTCGATTGCTCGGCCTCGATGCTCGCGCGCGGGCAACTCGCGCTGGCGAAAGGCCTGTTGATCGCGCTGTTCGACCGCGCGCGCGGCGAGCGCGTGGAAGTGGCGCTGATCTGCTTTGGCGGCGCGCGCGCCGAATTGCGCTTCGGGCCGGCGGTGCCGCGCTGGTGGAGCGAGCGCTGGCTCGAGCCGATCGGCGGTGGTGGCGGCACGCCGCTCGAAGCGGGCATGAGCCGGGCGGCCCAACTGCTCGATGGCGCGGCGCGCCGCGACCCGGCGCGCGAGCGTCATCTCTGGCTCTTCAGCGACGGCCGCACGACGCAATGGCCGGTGCGCCCGCGCCATGCGGACCACATCACCGTGGTCGACTGCGAGACCGCTGCCGTGCGCGTGGGGCGCTGCCGAGCGCTCGCGCAGGCGTGGCAGGGCGAGTGCCTGGACGCCGGGGCGCTAATCGTCTGAACGTGAATGGCGCATACGTGCCGGGCTTTTTTCAGCTTGTTTCAGAGCGTGCCGTCCAGTAGACCACGTCGTCGTGGCGGTCGAACACATAGACTTTCATCGCCATCTGCTCGGCGCTCGTGAGGCTGTCGAGTTCGAGGCCGAGCGTGCACTGTGCCCGCACGCCGTCTTCGTGCTGCACATTGCGGATGATCGCGCTCGTTTCGATGGGCGTGTCGAGATTGCCGGAGCGCAGGCTGAAGGCAATGCGCAGCCGCTCGCCCACCTGGCCGAGCGCCCATGGCGCCGTGAGCGACAGCCCCAGTGCGCTGATGCCTCGCGCGAGCGCGACCCCCTGGTAGCCATCGGCGCCGATGCCATAGCGCACCGGAAACCGCGCGCGCACGCGAATCGACTTGCGCTCGCGCAGCATACGGATATTGGCGGGTTCCGAGAGCACGAGATAGCCGGACGGCGCCTGATGCAGCGCGTGAAGCGTGCAGACGAAGCGGTAGACGGCCTGGCTCGCGATCGCCACGAGCTCCATGTTTTCGCCGGGCGTGATCTCGATCGGGCGGCCATCCACGTAGGGCAGCGTCGTGAAGATCGAATCGTTCGGCGCTATGCCGATCAGCTTGCACGGATGCATCGGCGCGCCGCTTGCGCCCTGTTGCGGGCGCAGGCCCATCGACGCGCCAATGGCAAGGTGCAGATCGCGCACGCCCGGCGCGGCGTCCTGCTCGTGCGGCTGCGCGTGAGCGGGAGCGGGTGAGGCGAGGTCGGCGGGCGTGGCCTGGTCGCCGCGTTGCGGCGCGAAGTGCCGGAACAGGAAATCGCGCTCCGCTTCACCCATGAGCGTTGCGCCGCGCGCGAGCAGCAGCGCGCCGTCGTGGTCCACGAGGGGCCATGCGAGCGGCTGGCCGAGCGGGACCTCCGCGGGCGTGAGCCATACGGTGCCGGGCGCGGGGTCTGGCGTGGCGCTCGGGGCGTTGCCGGGCGCGGCGTCAGGGGCAACTGCGGCGGCTGCGGCGGGAGCAACTGCGGGTGTGTCGGTCATCGGCGCGCATAACGGAAGTCACGGACAGGATCACTGCGTTTACGGCACGCGCCGGAAAACATTGAGCGAGCATGAACGAGCAGCGCGGTTCACGCGCCAGGGGGGCGCTCAACCGCTCGCGCCGCCGTCATGCGCATACCAGCGCGGCGTGTAGATCCATTCCTCCTCGCCGCTGCCGCCGCGCGGAAAGCCGCGTGTGGCCGACGACCCGACGATGACCATCGTGCGCATGTCCACTTCCGGCGACGTCAATTCGCCCAGCGTGGTCGTCCGGAGCGTTTCCCCCGGGCGACCCACGTCGCGCCCGAGCACGACGCGGGTGCCGGGCGCGCGCGCTTCGCGCACGATTTCCAGGGCGCGGTCGAGTTGCCACGGACGCGCGCGCGAGATCGGGTTGTAGAAGGCCATCACGAGATCGGCGCGCGCGGCGTGGCGCAGGCGCTGCTCGATCACGCTCCACGGCTTGAGGTTGTCCGAGAGCGAGAGCATGCAGAAGTCGTGGCCGAGCGGCGCGCCCACCCGTGCCGCCGTGGCGAGCGCCGCCGAGACGCCCGGCACGATCGCGAGCTCCACGCGGTGCCAGCGCGGCTCGTCCGAGCTTTCGAGCGCTTCGAGCACGGCGGCGGCCATCGCGAACACGCCGGGGTCGCCCGACGAGACCACGGCCACGCGCCGCCCCGCGCTCGCGAGTTCGAATGCATGGCGGGCGCGCTGGAGTTCCTCGCGGTTGTCGGTGGCGTGGCGCACCTGGCCCGGGTGCAGCGGCCCCGCCATCTCCACATAGGTTGCGTAGCCGACGATGTCGGTGGCTTCGTCGAGCGCGGCGCGCGCCATCGGCGTGAGCAGGTCGGCGCGGCCCGGGCCGAGGCCCAGCACCGTGAGCTTGCCGCGCGCCGCGCCGAGCGTGTGCGTGTCGATGGGCTCGCGCGCCACGCAGAGTGCGAGGCCGTGTTCGGCCGCCTGGCGCGGCGCGGATGCGGGCAGCGCGAGCGCGTCGAGCAGGGCGGTGGCGTTGCCCGCGCGGGCGGCATCGGCATCGGTGGCGAGGGTGGAATCGCCAGTCTCAGCGAAGCGCAGCGGCACGTCCAAGGCGTGCGCCGCCCGCTCGAACGCGGCGTCGCCCATGCGCGCGGCGGGCGCGACGAGCGCCGCGAGTGCTTCCTGAGCGATGCCGTTGGCGCTCAGCGCTTCGCGCACGTGCTCGGCGAGCAGCGCGTGCGCCTCGCTTGCCGCCGCCACCACGCTGCGCGGATGAATCACGAGATGCTCGGGATTGCCGTCCCACGCGTGCGGGCTCACGCGAATCGCATGACGGGCTTCGGGGTCGCGCGGCAGATTCACGGTATCGAGCCAGGGCGCCGCGCCCTCGATGCGCGTGGCCTCGCCCGCGAGCAGATCGGAGACGAAGCGCTTGCCCTGCGCGAGGCTCGCAAGCGCATAGCCCTCGGGCGGATTGAGCAGGCAGGTGCCGAAGCGCAGTTCGCCGCTGGTGGTGATCGCGGGCGCGGTTTGCAGCGCCGCGCCGATCTCGCGCGCCATGACGTTCACGCCGGTGAGGCCGCCGAGCAGCGGCACGACGGCGCTGCCGTCCTCGGCGAGCGCGAGCACGGGCGGCTCCACGCCCTTGCTCGCGAGCAAGGGCGCGAGGCAGCGGATCACGATGCCCGCCGCGCACAGCGCGACGATGGGCGTGCCGCGCCGGTAAAGCTCGCGTAAATGATCGCTGAGGCCGCCGAACGCCACGTCGCCGTGCGCGCGCTCCTGCAAGGCGTGGATCTGCGCGCCTTCATAGAGCGCTTTCACGCGCTGCGCGGTCGCGAGCGCGCCGGGGCCGAGCACGACGATGGCAGGTGGCATCAGGCTTGCCATTTTTCCCCCGGCACGACGAGCAGCGAAAAATACGGCGAGGCCATCGGGTCCACCTCGTCGAGCGGCACGATGCGCTGGTTCGACATGGTTGCGCGCTCAACATAAAGCGCGCGATGCGCGAGCCCGAGCTCCGCAAGCACGCGGCGCACCTTCTCGAAGTTGCGGCCCAGTTTCATGATGACGGCGGCGTCCGCGTCGGCGAGGCGCCGGCGCAGCTCGTCCTCGGGCAGCACGCCCGAGAGCACCGCGAGGCTCTGGTTGCGGTAGACGAGCGGCACGCCCAGCACGGCCACGCCGCCGAGCATCGAGCACACGCCCGGCACCACTTCGGCTTCGTAATGCGCGGCCAGGCGGTCGTGCAGGTACATGTACGAGCCGTAGAAGAACGGGTCGCCTTCGCAGATCACGGCCACGTCGCGGCCCGCATCGAGATGGCCGGCGACGATTTGCGCGGCGCCGTCGTAGAAGCCGGCGATGATCGTCTCGTAGGACAGCGGCGGCGCGAGCGCTTCGGTCGTCACCGGATAGACGAGCGGCAGGCGTGCCTGCTGCGCGCCCAGGTGCTCTTCCACGATGCCGAACGCATTGCCTTTCTTGCCCTTGGCGACGAAGTATGCCACCACGGGCGCGGCTTTCAGGAGACGCAAGGCCTTGAGCGTGAGCAGCTCGGGGTCGCCGGGGCCTACGCCAATGCCGTGCAGGCGGCCTTTGAGGGACATTTATTCGATCTCCGAAGCAAGGGCGTTGACGGCGGCGGCGGCCATGGCGCTGCCGCCGCGCCGGCCGTGCACGGCCACGAATGGCACGCCGTGCGCGGCCGTGGCGAGCAAGGCCTTGGATTCGGCGGCGCCCACGAAGCCCACTGGCATGCCGAGGATCAGCGCGGGGCGCGGCGCGCCGGCGGCAATCATGTCGAGCAGGTGAAAGAGCGCGGTGGGCGCGTTGCCGATGGCGACCACGCTGCCGGCCAGGTGCGGCCGCCACAGTTCGAGCGCGGCGGCCGAGCGCGTGTTGCCGAGTTCGCGCGCGAG
>JAITTX010000264.1 GCA_031286755.1 Paraburkholderia sp. | reverse complement strand
CGGCAAAAACCGCAAGTGATATGCCCTTCGCCCGAGACGCGGTCGCCGATGGCAAAGCCGCGCACTTCCTGGCCCATCTCGACGATCTCGCCCACGTACTCGTGGCCCACGTGCATGGGCACCGGAATGGTCTTCTGCGCCCAGTCGTCCCACTTCCAGATATGGATATCGGTGCCGCAAATCGCCGTCTTGCGGATCTTGATCATCACGTCGTTGTGGCCGACTTCGGGCTTCTTCACGCGAGTCAGCGTGAGGCCCGGGGCCCGTTCGAGTTTGGCGAGCGCTTTCATGTTATTTCGTCATCCTTCTCAAATCACGCCGAGTTGCTTGCCGATGCGCGCAAACGCGGCCACGGCGCGCTCGATCTGCTCCGGCGTGTGTGCCGCGCTCATCTGCGTGCGGATGCGCGCGCGGCCCTTGGGCACGACCGGGTACGAAAAGCCGATCACGTAGACGCCTTCGTGCAGCAAGGCATCCGCCATGTTCGCGGCCACCTGCGCGTCGCCCAGCATCACGGGAATGATCGGATGCTCGCCGGGCACGAGCGTGAAGCCGAGCGCGCTCATCTCGCGGCGGAAATGCGCGCCATTGGCCTGCACGCGCGCGCGCAGTTGCGCGCCCTCGTCGCTCGCGATCAGCTCGAGCACCGCGAGCGACGCGGCCGCGATGCTCGGCGTGAGCGTGTTCGAGAACAGATAGGGGCGCGAGCGCTGGCGCAGCAGCTCGATCACTTCCCGCTTCGCCGCGACGTAACCGCCCGACGCGCCGCCCAGCGCCTTGCCGAGCGTGCCCGTGACGATGTCCACGCGCTGCGCCACGCCGCAGTGCTCGGGCGTGCCGCGGCCATGCGCGCCGATGAAGCCCACGGCGTGCGAGTCGTCGACCATCACGAGCGCGTTGTAGCGGTCGGCCAGATCGCAGATGCCCTTCAGGTCGGCGATGATGCCGTCCATGGAAAACACGCCGTCGGTCGCGATGAGCTTGTAGCGCGCGCCGGCTGCATCGGCTTCGCGCAGCTTCGCTTCGAGATCGGCGAGATCGTTGTTCTTGTAGCGATAGCGGCGCGCCTTCGAGAGCCGCACGCCGTCGATGATGCTCGCGTGGTTGAGCTCGTCGCTGATGATGGCGTCTTCCTCGCCGAGCAGCGTTTCGAAGAGGCCGCCGTTGGCGTCGAAACAGCTCGAATAGAGAATGCAGTCTTCCGTCTGCAGGAATGCGGCGAGCGCGCTTTCGAGCTGCTTGTGCACCGTTTGCGTGCCGCAGATGAAGCGCACCGAGGCCATGCCGAAGCCGTCGCGATCGAGCCCGTCCTTCGCGGCGGCGATCAGGCGCGCGTCGTTGGCGAGACCGAGGTAATTGTTGGCGCAAAAGTTCAGCACGTCGCTGCCGTCGGCGAGTCCGATGGACGACGACTGCGGCGTGGCGATCACGCGCTCGCTCTTGTAAAAGCCGTCCACGCGAATCTGGTCGAGCGTCGCGCGCAGGTGATCGAGATAGGGAGTAGCCATTGCATCGTGCTCCTGACATGGGGAGCCGCGGCTGTTATAGTCGCCGTCAGCTCCGAGCGAAATTATTCGTTTTTCCGAACTCAAGTTCGATATATCGAACAACTTTAATCGATGAGGCAGTTCATGGCAAGCACCGGCTCAGGTTCTCGCGCGTCCAGGCGCACGGCATCTCCGGATTCATCGGCTCCATTGGCCGAAAGCGCCGGCGCCGCAGTCAACGCTGGCGTCCCCGCCGATGCCAAAACCCGCACGCGCAAATCCCGCGCCGCAGCCGCCGCGGAGTTGCCAGGTGTCGCCGCGCCGGCCGCGCCGCCGCGCGTGGGCGAGCAGATCCAGCGCCTGCGCAGCGAGCGCGGCATGACGCTCGACGAGCTCTCGCGCGCGGCCGGCGTCTCGAAATCCATGCTATCGGAAATCGAGCGCGACAAGGCGAACCCGACGATCGCCGTGGCCTGGCGGCTCACCAACGCGCTGGGCGTGAAGCTCGATTCGCTGTTCGCGGCACCGCGCGCGCCCGATGCGATCACGGTGGCCGGGCCGCACGACATCCCGACCCTGCACGGGCACGAGGCCGGCTATCAACTGCGCGTCTGGGGGCCGATCGAGCTGGCCGGCCATTTCGAGTGGTACGAACTCACGCTCAAGCCAGGCGGCGCGCTGGTGTCGGGTGCGCACGAACCCGGCACGCGCGAGCATCTCACGGTGCTGCAAGGCACGCTCGAGGTGGAGGCGGCCGGCGCGCACGAGCGCCTGAAGACGGCGGACACGGCGCGCTATGTCGCCGACCAGCCGCACGCGATCCGCAACGCGGGCAAGGGCGAGGCGCGCGCGCTGCTGATCGTGATCCACGGCTGATCCGGGACGCCGCCGTCCCGCCGCCGTCCCACCTGAGACGCGCCATCGGCGCACCATCGACGCACCATCAACGCACCACGGCCACGGCACATTCGACGGTCACTGGCCGGATGGATGAGGCTGCACGATCGCCCCGACTACTGTATATTCATACAGTAAAAAGAACGACCGGAGAGCCCCATGCAGACCCCGCATATCCCGAACGAGCAGGAGCTGGCCGCCTTGCGTTTTCAGGCGGCCGCGCGCGACCTCGAACAGATCGTGCGCGATATCGCGCAGCGCTATATCGCCCAGCAGGTGCCGCTCAGCTGGCGCCTGCTGCACGCGATCGAAGCGGAAGCGCTCGCCGACCTCGGGTTCGCGAGCCGTCACGACGTGCTCATGCTCGGCCTGTTCCAGCGCCCGGGCGATTTCGCCTATCCGGAAACCGACGAAACGGTCGACTTCGGGCAGTCCAATGCGCTGCCGGCCGTGTTCGCCTTCGCCGTGGGCGCCTATGAGCAGGCGGCTCGAGATAGGGAAGAGGATCGGCGCCGTGTTCGGCGCGAAACCCGGCAGCATGCCGGAACGCCGCGCTCGCGCGCGTGGGGCGGATGACAGCCGTGGCGTGGCGCGGCCCCTGCGGTTCCCGCTGGCTGGTGCGGCGTCATGGGCTTTGCCGCATGGTGGCGCCCCGGCGCACGGGGATTTCGCTAGAATCCTTTCTTGCAATGCAACTAACGGAAGGATAATGATGAGCGCCTCCCATTCCTCACGGGACCTCTTCGACCAGCAGCGCAAAGACTGGCAGCACGATCCGGCTACCGCTTTCGATGCCTGGCTCGCTTCCCAGGACTTGCGCCAGTCATCCGCCGACGTCTACCGCGTGCAATGGGGGCGGTTCCTCGAATGGCTCGCGCTCAGGCGCAAGACGATTATTTCCGTGGATACCGGCACGATCGCCGAATTCGTCGCGGGGCTCGATGTGAAGAAGCCGCAGCGGCTGCGCTATCTGCGTCTCATCGAGCGCGTGCTCGACCACGTGCGACAGATCGAACTGGCCTCCACGAACCCCGCGCGCTTCATCGCCCAGGACGGCGAGGCGGCGTGGCGCAACGCGCGTGAGAACGAGCCCACCGGTTTTCTCACCGCCACCGAACGCGCCGCCGTGATCGCGCGGCTGTTCGCGCCGCTCACCGAGCAGTCGGCCGCGAAACGTTGGCGCGAGCGGCGCGACCGCGCGCTCGTCGCCGTCTTTCTCGGTGGCGGCCTGAAGACCGGCGACGCCATTGCGCTCAAGCTCGACGCCACCGCAATCGGCTCGGAATGGATCACCATCGAAGCCGATAATCCAGCCTTCACGCACAGCACGCGGCTCGCGCCGTTCGCCATCGACGTGATGGGGGCATGGCTCGAAGCCCGCCGCCTCGCGGGTCTGCCCGGGCAGCTCGTGTTTCCGGGCTCGCCCAATGGGCGTCCGATGCACAAGGCCACGGTGCTGCGCGCAATCGACGCGTTAATGGAACAGGCGGGCATCGCGCAAACCCGCGCCGAACGGGCGAGCCCGCAAACCCTGCGCAACAGCTTCGCAGCAGATCTGTTCGAGCGTGGCGTGGACGCCGATCAGGTCGGCCAGTGGCTCGGCTTCCTGCAACCGATTTCCGCGGGCCGGCTGCATCGTGCATGGCGCCTCTGGGCCGACCGGAAGACGTCCACCCAGACCGCAGACGCCGCGCCCGACGCAGGCTGAAAAGCGCGGCGCACAAGCGACTCATAAGCGCCACCTGCGGGCGTGTTACACCACGCGCCCTCCCGGAAACGGTCACTTTTCCGGCTTCCCGCGACTCCCGAAAACGCTCACCTCACGGTATTGCGGGCATCCTTCTTGCCGGCGGCAAAGCGCGTGACGGCCTCCAGCCGCGATGCCCCCAGACCCGACGTGTATTCGCACTCGGGACACGACAATTCAAAGCGGCCATCGACCTGAGCCAGTTCCGGCTCGCCATCTTCACAGTTCGGGCAGTGCGCGGGCAGGCTCACATGGGCATCGACGAGCGTGCCGAGCCGCGCCAGTTCTTCATCGCCAAGGCGCCCCGACTGTGCGAGCGCACACAGCACGCCGGCAACCGAATCGTCGATACCCTGTTGCGCGCGCAACGTCGTCACCTGACGCGTGAGCACGTCGACTTCGTCCGAGCGCTCGCGCAACACGGCGTCGAGGCGGTCCGCCCGCGCCTTGGCCGTGGCCAGTTGCTGGATGAACTCGAATTCCTTCTTGCTGGCGTCGCGTTGCGCCGACTGCCACGTGGATGACATCGTGCGCAGCGAATCCAGCTCGACCAGCATCGGCTTCACACGGCGCTCGGCCTCGGCAAGCGCGTCCTTGATCTGCTGCGCGTAGTGCTCGGTGCTTTTGCGCATGTCTTCGTGCAGTCCGTCGATCCGGTCGCGCAAACCGGCATTGGTGCTCTGTTCCGTCTCGATGCGCTTTTGCAGCGACTCGTTTTCGGCTTCGAGCCGGCGCACGGTGGCCTGCAGATTGTCCTGATGCGAGGCGCCATGCGCGGAAGCTGTCGCCAGCTGGTTTTCGAGTTCACGCACGCGAGCCCAGGCCGCTTCGGTACGCGCTTCGCTGCGCTGAAGCACTTCATCGGCGGCAAGGCGGCGGGTCTGTGCATCCCGCAATGCCTGTTCGGCGTCGTGGCGGCCTGACTCGATTTCCTTACGCTCGGCTTCAAGGGTTTCCAGGGCGAGTGTCCGGGCCGCTTCATAGAGCGCGCCAAGAAGCTCGCCGGCGCGTTCTTCCAGTGCCGGTGGAATGGCGCCGCTGCCGACGCGAACCTTGGACGCCGCACGAATGCGCTGCCAGAAAAGCTCGATGTCCTTGGGAATGTCACTGGCGCTGCCGGTCTGGGTCAGATCCCGGACGGTGGCCATTGAGGGCCGGATGCCGAAGTCGAAAAAGAGACGCTTGCACGCGTGCAGGGACAACTCCTGGCGCCGCGCACCGTCTTTACGCAATGCCTCAAGTTCTTCGCGGAGGGCATGGCGGTCTTCGTCTCGAATCATGGTCGTCTCTGCGGAGGATATTGGATCGAATAATAACAAATTACGTATTGATCGATACGTTTATCCGTGTTGTTTCTGGCAGAAGGGAATTTCAGGCGAAGTCGCTGCTTCAAATGACAATTTTGACGCTGTCTGAGTTGGCTCTTCGTGAAACAAAACTAGGTTTGTTTCATAAGCCATTGTAAACGCTTGATTTTCTGGATACGAGCCATTTATCAGCGTTGTTTCACGAGTCGTTGTGCTGGCGTGAACGTTCCTTGGAGTGTTTTGGGGTGTGGATATCCCGAAGGGCTCGCGGGGTAGAGGTACTTGAGAGTAATAAAAGTAAACACCCTTGATACCTGTTAAAAGACGTTAACGCCACAGCAAACCCTTACCTGGTATGAGTTACAGCCCGATGAGGTGAAGCTTTACGGGAATGGTGGTGAGATTCTGCGGGACAGGCGGGTGATGGGCTTCGGGGAAGGCGGTGAGGGCTTGCAGGACAGGACGTGAGCGGGTTCGGGATCTCCATGATTCTTGACTCGGCGGCAAGGGTGAGCCAATGCGGGAGCGGCCAACGGGGCGGCCCCGGCCACACCGGGGCCATGGATGTTGTTACGTGAAATGCAACGGTGAGTGGATTCGGGGCCGGCGATTGGGCAGATTTTTGGCGTCAATTTACGCCGCCTGAATGCTGTGGTGAGAGAGATCGGGAAAAATCGCCAGGCCAAGGTGAAGTTTTTCGGGAGCCGAAGGGGCATTTTGACCGGATTCGAGGCTTTGGGCACCCTGAGGTGAGCTTTTACAGGAGCGCAAAAGTCTCTGCCCGTGTGGTCTGGCGGATGCGCCATGGGGATTTCAATGCCATCCAGGCATTAAGGTGAGTCTTTACGGGGGATTGCCGCAGTGCCGCGAAATCCGCTGTGCGCTTGAGCCCGTGTCTGCCTGAGGTGAGCTCTTTCGGGAGTAGATTTGAGGCGAAAAAGCCGCTCAGGTGAGCTTTTTCAGGAGCAAATTGACGTTCAATGACGTCAGACGGTTGATGCGCAACGGCGCTGAATTCCTGGTGATGCTTCCTGGGATTCTGGAAGGTGAGATTTTTCAGGAGTGTCTGGTGCGCTGTTGCGATTCGCTCATTCCGTCAGGCCGGGATCCTGAGGTGAGGATTTCCGGGAGTCGCAGGCTTTATTGGGCGAGTCTGTTGCGTTGTGGATAACCCTAGGAATCTATTGGCTTTTTCTGCTGGGGAGGCTGAAAGGTGAGCGTTTCCGGGAGCGATCACGGTGGCTCGATCGGGGCGATGGCGCCGGGAATCCACGGTGGCGCTGGCCTTAAAGGTGAGCGTTTTCAGGACCGTGATTGGGGGCATCGACTTTGCTGTATTCCTCGGAAGCGTTGCCTGATCAAGCATCATGCGGTGCCAAAGGTGAGCTTTTTCGGGAGATTGTAGGCAAATCGGAAGATTTATGGCAATTCGTGGGTGTTCCCGGTTCGAGCAAGGCCTTGATGAGAGGGATCCAGACGGATTCGAGATGCTGACAGTGCCGGACGTGTTTTTTACGGTGCGGTAGGCCCACATAACGGATGCGTTCTGGGCGGGGATCGTGCGCGCTGCAGACCCAGCGTATCCAGGCTGGGCTGGGTTTTTGCCGCCAACGTGTCCGATGACTGCCTCGCAGCGCTGGAACATCGCATGCAGGTCGATTCGGCTCGCCTGTCCGGGCAGTGGCGCATCGGTCCGGCGTTGCGTTTGCGCCAGGAAATTTTTGAGGTGAGCCTGTTCGGGAGCGAATCGACACCCTTCGAGGCGCCTCTGGATCCACGAGATGGACCAGAGCCCAGAGCCGGCCGGGAGCCCGGCGCACAGGCGCGATGCCGCAAGGTGAGCATTTTCGGGAGCCCTTCGTGGTGAGTCGCAGGCTGCAGACCCGCTTCACCGGCAATGGTGAGGGCGGGCCTATAGACGTGTTTCACCACAGGCGGTATCCTTTCGCGAAATCTCACCTCGACCCGACGCATGGCCACAAAGCGCGTGAAAAAAACCGATGTGGTGAGCCCCAGTTCGGCCGAATTGCGCAAGGCCGTTGAGGCGATCGCGATTCAGCCGAAGAGCGGCAAGATCACCCTGCTGACCCGCAAGCTCTTCAATGTCCTGCTCGCCGTCGCGCAGCAGGCGGATGAGTCTGGCGACACCTATCGCGCGCTCTTGTCCGACATCGTCGCGAACTCGGCGTTCGACTCGAACGATACCGCGCTCGTGAAGGAGCATCTGCGGCGCATGGTGTCGGTGCAGGTCGAATGGAGCCAGGGCACCTCGAGCCAGAAGCCCGGCCGCAAATGGGGTATTTCCACGCTGATCGCCGACGCCGAAATTCTCGAAGATCCGGCCACGCGCCGCGTCTGGGTGGAATTCTCGTTCGCGCCCAAGATCAAGAAGAAGCTGCTGGACCCGGTCCAGTATGCCCGGCTGAGCCTGCAATTCCAGAGCCAGTTGCGCAGCAGCGCGGGGCTCGCGCTTTACGAGATCTGCGTGCGCTATCTCACCAACCCGAGCCATCTGACAATGCGGGAGACGTGGGAGTGGTGGCGGCCGATCCTCTCGGGCACGCCCGACACCGAGGCCGGCGACGAAGCCAAGCGCGAGTACAAGTATTTCAAGCGCGATTACCTGCGCCCGGCCATTGCGGAAGTCAACGCCGTCACGAATATCTTTGTCGAGTTGATCGAGCATCGAGAAGGCCGTCGGGTCGCGGAGATCCAGTTTCGCGTGACGGAGCGCAAGCAACCCATGCTCGCGCTCGACGAGCACCCGAATGTCTTCGACAGCACGCTGGTCGACCGCATGGTCAAGATCGGTATCCCGCTGAAGGAAGCGCAATCGCTTTATGCCGACAGCGAGGAAAACCGCATTCGCGCGGCGCTTCAATTGACCGAGCAGCGCATGCGCAGCACGAATCTGCCGCCGGTGCGTAGCGCGGCGGCGCTGTTCAAGGATGCCTTGAAGAAGGGCTACGCGCCTCCGGTCGAGGACGCCGCGGCAGGCGGCGCGCCTGCTGCCGCGCGTGTGGCGGCAAGCGCAGCGGCGGACGACCCGAAGGCTCGCCTGATGGACGAGTACGCGGCCTACCGGCGCAAGGAGGCACGCGCGCTCTACGACGAGCAGGGCGAGCTGGAGCGCGAGGTCGCACGGACGTCTTTCGAGAACGATGAGTTGCCGGGGCTGGGGGCGCATCTGCGCGACGACTGGCGCCGCCGCGGCCTTGACTCGAAACTGGCCGATACTGCCTTCTTCGACTGGCTCGCACGCAAGACGTGGGGCGCTCCCACCGACGGCGATCTGCTCGCCTTTACGCTGAGTCAGTCGCGCGCAGCCTGAACGGTGCCGTTGCCGGTTGTTATGCCGTTGGTAACGGGCCGGCCATCAAGGCAACGAACAGTGTTCCCGAGTTCGCACCGGAGGATCTCCGGTGGAATTTCAATAAAAAAGCGGTCTTCACGTTCAGGACATGAAGACCGCTTTTTCTTTATCTTCCGCGATTACTTCGACTTCAGCATTTCTTCGATTTGGTGAAGCAGGGCATCGCGCCGATCTTTCGCGAGGCCCTTCAAACGCAGCTCGAGTCGATCGTCGCCGTATGACTTCAGATCGCCTACCGCCACGCCATCGAGCTTGATTTCCAGACGCTGGGCATAGCGTTGCCGGCCAGCGGGCTTGTTGGAACTCTCCTGCGGTGCTGCCCGGCCCTTGACGATGTCCGCAACCTGGCGTGTGCTCAGGTCGTCGGCAAGAATCCGGTTGATGAGACGCAGCGTGGCATCGGTGCCGCGCGCACCGTGATAGCGGCCGACCTGATAGGCCATGTTCGAGCCGAAGCGATCCGGACGCGCAACCATTTCGTGCATGACCGGCTCGGGCAGCTTGGCAATAGAGAGCGCGACGGCTACCGTCGATTCATCGAGGCCAAGATGGTCGGCGAGCTCGCGCTGGCTCTGGAAATGCTTTTCGTCGATAAAGCGCTTCCAGACGATGGCGTTGTCGAAGACCGTTTGCGAATCACGCTGGACGTTGAGATCGTAGCCGAGCTTGTAGCTCTCGAGCCCGATAGGCAGATCGACGACAATCGCCTTGACGACTTCCTTGTTGGCTTCCTTGAGCGCACGCACGCGCCGCCCGCCGTCGCTGACGTAATAGCTGCCAGGGGCCGCGTAATCGGGAATCACGTGGATGGCTTGCTGCTGCCCTTGCTTGGCAAGATTGACCGCGAGTTCGGCAATCGAAGTCTTCAGATAGAAGTGGCGCGGATTGAACGGGCTTGGCTTGATGGCCTTGAGCGGCAGTTCAATGATCTGGCCGGGACGATACCCGTGCTCGATACGCCACGCGCGATACTCCGCGGACTCGTTTTCTGTCGAAGCGAGCGCGGCTTCTTCCGGGTTCGCGACCGGTGCCGGTTGACTGGCGCGACCGGCTGGTTCACGTGACTTGGGCTTTTCTTGGACGAGGCCGTCGATGGCATTGAGCCGGTCGAGGGCGGTGCGCTTCTCGCTGCTCGTCGTGTCAGGCCGAGCCTGAAAACCTTTGGCGAATTGGGAGGGCTTCATTCAGGGTCCTTTATGCGCATAAAGTCAGGGGAGCATCGCGGCGATTTCATCGGCACATGCGCGCACTTCGAGTGCTGCGAGCCGCGCACCGCGGTCGCTCATCTGCAGGACCGTCTGACCGAGCGCCATGGCCTGCTTATACGCTTCGCGGGTGGGTATTTGGGTTTTGAGCAAGGGAAAACCGAGTTCTTCCAGCGCGCGCTTCAGTTCACGCGTGAGCATCCGTTTCTCTTCCGTCTTGTTCAGCAGGAAGACGGCCTTCAGGTCTTCGTTCATGACCTGCGCCTGCTGGATCAGCTTGACGAGCCCAACGCTCGACCAATAGTCGGCCGGCGAAGACGAGGTGGGTATGACGGCAATCGTGGCGGCAAGCAGGACAACGCCGGAGACCTTTTCGGTAATCGACGGTGGGCAGTCGACGATGATGACGTCATAGTCACCAATGAATTTCTTGATTTCGCGGTGAATCTGGCCGCCCGCCTCCGAGAGATTCACCACCGGGAAAGGGATACCCGTTTCCCCGTCGGCTGAGGCGCTCGCCCAATGAACCAGCGTGTTCTGGCCGTCGGCATCGACCACGAGTACACGCTTCCCCTTTTCGTGAAATGCTGCGCCGAGATGCATCGCGATCGTGCTCTTGCCGACCCCGCCCTTCTGCTGCGTGACTGCGATTATCTCTGCTGCCAATTGGTTTTCTCCTTTTTGCTAATTGTTTTGGATTTTACCTGGATTAAGTTGCGATTCAACGGCAGTTGCATGATTTTCATCGCCTTGGGTGGCACATTGGCCGTTCGGCCAAGGTTTATGCGCATAAAGGGCCGATGGAGCGCGAAACACTTCGCGTCGGGCTGGCTCGGTGAGCGTCATCGCGAATGAATGGGTGTTGGGGCGGATTCGCGTGGCACCGGGGCGGCAGGTCGGTTTATGCGCATAAAGGTTGCGGCAACGGCGATCGGTCAGCCACCGTACGGCCTTGGCACCATCGTACGAATACAGTTGCGCGCTGATTCCGGGCCCTTCAGCATGCGGCGATTTTTATGCGCATAAAGTATTGGGCAGGCGAGATCGATACGATATGACCGCGACTGACGATATCTCGCCGTCGAACTTCAGCACACAATGGAAGTTGCGTGGCGCGTGCATATCTCAGCAGCCTGCAAGCTTTATGCGCATAAAGCAGCGGGCCAGTGCTGGCTATCCACCTCGTCACAAATCTCCGGCAACCGTCGATCGGTAACGGTATCTGCTATCTGCCTCTTTGCAGGCTGTGCCAGCCATGCATGCACCATGCCTCTCAGCGGCGCCTGATTCGCACACGCTTCTCTAACGAGCCGCTAATTACCTTCTACCCTCTTAAGTCCGGCCGGTAAAATTGGCGACGGTGAGCGGAACGCGTGAAACCTGTTTAACCTGGCCGCGTTTCGTCTGGCTCGGGCATCTTCGAGTTCGCAGTCCCATTGCCCACTTCGAATGCCAGTCAGGCAGCGCTGTTCCCGAGACCCATCCCAATCCACAGTCCCCCAACCTCTCTCATCCTGAATCCATGATCACGATCTATCACAATGCCCGCTGCTCGAAGTCCCGTGCCACCTGTGAGCTGGTATCTAGCACATACAACACCGCCAACGAGCCAGTTGAGATTGTCGAGTACCTGAAGACCCCGCTCACGGTTGACCAATTGAAGGCTCTGCATGCTCTGTTGGGCGATCCTCTGATCGACATGATTCGCACCAACGAAGCCGAGTACACCGCGCTCGGACTGAATGCCGATGGCGTGACAAATGATCAGTTATACGAAGCAATTGCGAGCCACCCGATTCTGCTACAACGTCCGATTGTCGTGCGTAACGGTCGTGCTGTGATTGGCCGTCCTCCGGAAAACGTCGCCGCGCTATTCGAGTGACTCGCGCTGGATGGTCCGGTTCGCATGATAGTTTTCTTTGGCGCGGTCCTGTCAGGCATCGCTTCGATCGCGCGTTCCCAGCAATCCCGAGATGCGCCCGGCCTGATCGGGCTTTGAGCGGATTTGTCCACAAGGTTGTCACCAAAATCTGTGGATAAGTCGCCGGTCAGCCTGCTTGTCCACAACTCGTCACGTTCGTCGCTCGATTCGCGCTCAATCGTCCTCCTGACACACCGCCGATTTTTCTCGCGCCTATGATGTGGTTTCTCTCCACCGCGCTTCATGCGCGCTTTCGAGGAAACCGAGGAGGACTCAGAGATGGCCTATCAAGTTGCGGTCGTGGTCGGTAGCTTGCGCAAGGATTCGTGCAACCGGCAGCTCGCGCATGCCGTGACATCGCTTGCGCCAGCCGGCTTTTCGTTCGAGTTTCTCGACATCGGCGTGTTACCGCTCTATAGCCAGGACTACGACGCCGACTTTCCCGAGGTCGCGCGTCAGTTCAAGCAGAAAATCGAGGCCGCCGATGCGCTGCTCTTCGTGACACCCGAGTACAACCGCTCGATACCCGGGGTGCTGAAGAACGCCATCGACTGGGGCTCGCGTCCGTGGGGCAAGAATTCGTGGGGCGGCAAGCCGGGTGCGGTGCTCGGCACGTCGCCGGGGGCGATTGGCACAGCGCTGGCCCAGGCGCATCTGCGCAACGTGCTCGCGTATCTCGATGTGGCGACGCTTGGCCAGCCCGAGATGTTCATCAAGCACGACGCCACGCGGATCAACGAAAAAGGCGAAATTGTGAACGACGATACGCGCAAGTTCCTGCAGGCGTTCGTCGATCGCTATGCCGAGTGGATCAAACGCCAATTGGGCCGCTAGGCCACAGCGGGTCTGGCGGGAAGCGATGGAACGTTGCGGAACGCGGGAGGACGTGCCCCGGCGCTTATTCGGGGCGCGCTGCGGCCCTCGCGGCGCACGTCGTGTGTCGCGCGCCCGCTGGACTTTGCAGCACCCCGTCAATGCAACGTCGGGCGCGGCCCCGTCACCGGCTGATCTGGCGCATCGGACGCGCGGTGGTCGTGCGAATCCTCTTCGTATTCGATGAATTCGTCGGGAATGCGCGGCGCGGCAGCACCCGTGGGCTGCGTCGCTTGCGGAGCCGCGGGAACGTCGACATACACGGCGGCCGGCGCGCCCATCGCGCCCATGATTGCGCCCGCGCCCGGTGCGCTTGCCGATGCGAGCGCGGTGGCTTCGGCTTCGCTCACGGGCCGCGCTGGCTGCGCTGGCTGCGCTGTGGTCCCGGCGGACGAATGTGCCGCTTCGCTGGCAGAGCCGGATTGGTCACTCCTGGCTTCGTCCTCTGCGGCCGGTGCCGTGCGCCGACGCATCGCGTCGGCCAGATTCACGAGGCCCAGCTCGTCGAGCGCCGAATGCTCGCGCGCAACCGGGTCGGCGTCCGTTGCCGCCCATGTCCAGTTGCCGCCGCGCACGGCAACTTCCAGCGCATCCTTGCCGCGCAGCGTGTCGCGGGCGAGGTCCGCGTGCGCTTCGTCGGCGACGCGCACGCCGATCAGCACATTGCCCGCGGGCGCGACGGGCTCGGGCGGCGCGCCCGCGCTCGCGCGCACGTCTCCCGTTGTGGAGAAGAAGCCCGCCACGAGCCGCTCGATGCCGGCCAGCACGCCGGACTCGTGCACGGGCAATTCGATGTCGCTGGCCGGGAATCCGCATTGCAGCAGCGCTTCCTGCGCGTGCCGAGCCTGATCGTAGGTCTCGAAGAGACCGGTCACGGTCTGTTTCATGGCGTGTTCCTCCTCATAGCCCTTCCCACGTGCCGCATGACCGAAAGCGCAATCCGCGTGCCACGGCGCATCCATGCGCCGATTGCCGTCAGCGCGCGGGCCATGCGTACCGCGTGAATTTTCGACCTACAGCGTTGCGTCCCGTTCCCGTCGCGCGCGCGTCTGGCGGTCGTGCTGGATCGTCTCCAGCATTTTCTCCAGCAGTGCGATGTCGAATGGCTTCGAGAGCACGCGCACGTCCACGCCACGCGTGCGCTCCAGTTCTTCGGCATAACCCGTGACGAGGATCACCGGCAAGCCGGGCTCGCGTGTCTGCAGCGCTTCCGCGAGATCGATGCCGTTCATCGTGCCCGGCATGTGGATGTCCGAGAGCACGAGGTCGAAGCGCGGCGCATCGTCGTCGCTCGTGCGCGCGGCGCGGGCCGCATCCACGAATTCCAGCGCGCTCGCCGCGTCGTTCGCGCAGGTCACGTGATGCCCCATCATCTGCAGCAGCGCCTCGGTGCCCGCCGCGACTTCGTCGTTGTCCTCGACGAGCAGCACGCGCAGCCCTTGCGGCGGATTCGCGCTGTGCTCGTGCGGCTCGGCTTCGCGCTGCGCAGCCGGCGCCGCGCTCGCGCGCGGCAAATAGAGATGCACCGAGGTGCCCGCGCCAATCGCGCTGTCGATGGCCGCGAGCCCGCCTGAGCGCTCGCAGAACGCGAACACCTGCGGCAGCCCGAGGCCCGTGCCCATGCCCTTCGGCTTGGTCGTGTAGAGCGGCTCGAAGGCGCGCGCGAGCACGTCGGACGACATGCCCACGCCGGTATCCTCCAGCGAGACGTGCACGAATTCGCCGTCGAGCGGGAAGCCTTCGCCCGGCCGGAACGAGATATTGCGCGCCCGCACGGTGAAGCGTCCGCCGTTGGGCATGGCGTCGCGGCCGTTGACGGCGAGATTGATGAGCGCGAGCTCGAATTCGGCGACGTCCACCAGCACGGGCCACACGGTTTCGTCCACGTCCATGACGAGCGCGACCTTCGCGCCCAGCGAGGCGCGCAGCAGCTCGCGCGACGCGGGCAGCCAGCGGCCGACGGGAATCGTCTCGTTGCGCAGCGGCTGCTTGCGCGCGACACCGAGCAACTGGCGCGTGAGCGACTGCCCGCTCTTGAGCGCGCGCTCGACTGCGGAGAGCTCACGCTCGAAGCCGGTCACGCCGCGCCGCCGCGCGATCTGCACGTTGGCCGAGACGATCATCAGCAGATTATTGAAGTCGTGCGCGACGCTGCCCACGAGATTGCCGAGCGCCTCCATCTTGCGCGACTGCCGGTAGGCCGACTCGATCGAGCGGCGCATGGCCGCCTCGGCCTGCCAGCGCTCCCAGGCTTCTTCCTCGGCGGCGAGGCGCCGCAGCGAGAGCCAGATCACGCACCACAGCGCGATCGACGGCGTGAACATCGAGATGATCAGCACGCTCAGGTGGCGGTACCACGCGGACCAGATCGCCGAGGTGCGGTAGAGGCAGGTGACGTAGGCCGGATACGCGCCCACGCGCCGGAAGGCGACGATCGCGTCGTCGCCGAGCAGCCGCGAATGCATGCGCACGACGCCCGCCTCCTTGCCGAGCGCGAGCGCGGCGGCGAACGGCGAACCCGGCGTGATGGCGGCCGGTGCGGCGGTGCCGGCCGTGCCGGCGGTATTGGTGGCACGGGATGCGGCGCTCGCCACGGTCTTCGCGCGCGGCGGTTCGAACGCGAGAATGGCGCCGTCGCTGCGCACGAGGCCGAGCGCCATCGGCGAGTCGTCGCCGAGCAGCTCGCTGTAGAACTTGTCGAAGTAGCCGGGCCGCAGCGCGACCGAGACCAGCCCGGCGAACTGGCCCGCGGCGTCGTGGCGCGCGATGCCCGTGTTGAATACCGTTTCGCCGCTCACCTGGCCTTGCATGACGCGCGAGACGTGGTCCAGCACGCGGCCGTCGCGGATGCCCACGAAGTCGTCGCGCGTGGCGATCGAGACGGGCGGCGGAGGCGAATAGCGGCTGCTTGCGAGCAGGGTGCCGTCGCGGCCGAAGATCGAGACGGCCGCCACCTGCGGGTAGCCGCCGCCGATCGCGTCGAGCTTCTCGTGGATCTGCGCTTCGTTCGCGCGGATGCCGTCGTCGTCGAGGTCCTCCACGCCGTCGACGATGCGCGCGTCGAGCGCATCGTTCATGTCGAACACCTTGAGCGCGTGCTCTTCGGCCACGCGCACGGTGCGCAGCGTGGCGTCGGTGGCGTCGGCCTCGCGCGTGCGCAGGTCGTTCCACGCCATCGTGGCGACGTAGACGCAGGGCAGCACGATCGCGGCGAGCAGCAGCGCGATCAGCGTGCGGCGGCGCACCGTGAAGTCGTGGCTGGGCGCCGCCGGAAACGGCGCCTCTTCGGTGAGCGGCGGCGGCAGCGAGCGGTCGTCGGGCCCTGCGGGCCGGTCGGGATTCATCGTAGGGATAAGGCAGAAAACGGCGGCGGAGCTTTTGACATCATAAACGACCGGGCTCGCGCTTCGGGTCGTTCGGGCATCTCATATGCGTTCCTTGCGCATGCGTACCAGGCTCGCCAGCAATGCACGCGGCATCGTGCATTGCCGCAAAACGCGTGCAAACATCCGCGAGCAGAATGATTTCCCCGCACGCTGCGGTGATTGCGCGAGGTTCCGCGTAGCGCAAACGTACACAAAAGGATAATCGCCGGCCTTTAATTGGCGGGTGGATTTTTTATTTCCGGAAAGTGGAAAAAACAGGTTGTTTTTGTTCTGCGAACGAGTATCGGCGAGTTGCATTTGGTCGAATTTGCTTCGAGAATCGCTGCCACGATAAGTAACATGCATAAACATGGGTGTTGCATGCCACGCAATATGCCGTGTTTTTCGGGGTGTTTTCCATCCGTAAGACAAAACAGGCGGCCAAAAAACGAAGGCCGTTTCGCGTCAGCCGGCGAGCGTTCAACGACTCATGGACTCAATCGGCGCTATCCGGCGATTTCCATGCGATACGCATAAAAATCACACATTCGCTAAAGAGCTGGCGCTCGCAGCCGTCAATACGACTTATCGCATTCCGTCCAACGCACATTCATTCAGCATATTCATGTCTTTGCCCATCGTGATCGCCGACGATTCGCTGCTCGCCCGCAAGGTGCTCACGAAGGCGCTGCCTGAGGACTGGGACGTCGAGATCGCCTATGCGTCGAACGGCCAGGAGGCGCTGGCGCTGTATCGCGCCGGGCGCGCGCCCGTCCTGTTTCTCGACCTCACGATGCCCGACATGACCGGCTTCCAGGTGCTCGAAATCTTGCAGCACGAAGATCTGAACACGTTCGTGATCGTCGTTTCCGCCGATGTCCAGCCGCGCGCTCAAGAGCGCGCGCTCGCGCTCGGCGCGATGGCGTTCGTGCCGAAGCCGGTCACGCGCAAGGCGCTGCTGCCCGTCCTCAAGGAGTACGGGTTGTATGCCTGATCGAGTGTTCACGGACATGCAGCGCGACGCGCTTCAGGAGATCGCCAATCTCGGCATGGGCCAGGCCGCCACGCGTTTGTCCGGGCTCCTCAACGCTTTCATCGAACTCTCGGTGCCGCGCGTGCGCGTGGTCGCCGTGGGCGAGGCCGCGCAGGCGCTGCGCGAGATGACCGGCATCGACGGTCCGGTCGCGGCGGTGCGTCAGGGCTTTCGCTCCGAGATCAAGGGCGAGGCGCTCGTGATCTGCCGCAGCGGCGAGATCGGCGAGCTGGGCGCGCTGATCAGCGGCCCCTACGCGCCATCGTCGCGCGACGCGCTCAGCGGGCAGGAACTGATCTTCGACGTGGCGAACGTGCTGAGCGGCGCGTGCGTGTCGTCGATGCTCGACCAGCTCGGGCGCCTGCCGGTGTTCTCGCAGCCGGGGCTGCTGGGCGAAGCCATCATGCTCGACGAGGTGTTCCAGCCCGGCATGCTTGCCTGGGACCTCGCGCTCCTCGTGGAAGTCAACTTCGCGCTGGAGGACCAGCGCTTTCGCGCGCATCTCGTCATGCTGATGGCCGAGGAATCGATCCGTCACGTGAGCCGGGCCATCGACGCGCTGCTGCACAGCCTATGAATATCCGCGCTTTGCCCGACTCGCCGGGATCGATGTCTTCAATGCCGGCGTCGCTGCCGCCCTCTCTCTCCGAGCTCGTGGTGGAGCGCGTGGGCTTCGGCATCTTCGTGCTCGACCGCGACATGAACGTGCTGATGTGGAACCGCTTCATGCAGGACCACAGCGGCGTGGCGGCGGCCGACGTGATCGGCCATTCCGTCTTCGAGCGTTTTCCCGATCTGCCGCGCGCGTGGCTCGCGCGCAAGGTCGAGAGCGTGTTCCAGCTCGGCAGCTTCGCGTTCAGCTCCTGGGAGCAGCGGCCCTACCTGTTTCGCTTCGACCACGACCGCCCCATCACGGGCGGCGTGGACTACATGCAGCAGGACTGCACCTTCATGCCGCTCATGCGGGACCGGGAGGTGATTGCCGTGTGCGTGACCGTCTCCGACGTCACGCACGTGAGCGTCATGCAGCGCGAGCGCGAGGACGCCGTGGCGCGGCTGCGCGAATACGCCGACCGCGACGGCCTCACCGGCATCGCTAACCGGCGCTATTTCGAGGGCCGGCTCGCCGACGAATTCGCGCGCTGGCAGCGGTATGGCGGCGACATTTCGGTGCTGCTCTTCGATCTCGATCACTTCAAGAAGATCAACGACGAATTCGGCCACGTCGCCGGCGACACGGTGCTGCGCGCCATGGCGCAGCGCGTGGCGCAGGTGGTGCGCAAGCAGGACGTGTTCGGGCGCTTCGGCGGCGAGGAGTTCGCGCTGCTCCTGCCGTGCACGCCGCTCGACGACGCGCTGCACGTGGCCGAAAAGATTCGCCGCACGATCGGCGACGCGCCTGTGCAAGTGCAGGGCGTGGTCGTGCCCGTCACGGCGAGCGTGGGCGCCGCCGCCGCGCGGCCCGGCGCAACGGGCTACGAGGCCATGATCAACGAAGCCGACGCCGCGCTCTACAGCGCCAAGCGCCAGGGGCGCAACCGCTCGGTTGCGCTGTTTCACGAGATTTTCTGATGTTTGCGTGGTGATCGGGCAAGAACGCTGCAATTTGGCGTGATTTGATGGCCTGGTTGTCCGCGCGCCTCGGGCGCTCCCCGTCCAGGCGCGGCGCCGCGGCCCGTCCCCCGCCGCCGCTGGCCCCGTTCTTGCCCTCCAGGTGCCCGTTTTACCGCCGCCACCGACCTGCCGCGTCTGCGGCGGCGGGTAAAGATTGCTATACTTTTGGCCGTTTCCGGCCGTGAACTCCTCGTGAACCCTGAACGGCGTTCCGGGAAGCCGGTGCCTCGCGCGTGTCCGCGCGCGCGGGCGACCCGCGACAGGCGGGCCCGAATATCTGAAAAGCCCCGCCGGGGGCGCCCCCAGCGGAGATCGTCTTGGCCGTTTCCAACCTCGTCGTGGACGATACACATCAAACCGACGCTGCCGCCGCCTCGTCGGGCAGTTCGTTTTATCTGGCAATGCGGATTCTGCCGGCTGCGCAGCGCGACGCCATGTATCAGGTCTACGCCTTTTGCCGCGCTGTCGACGACATCGCGGACAGCGAACTGCCGCGCGCCGAGCGTGCGGCGGGGCTCGACCAATGGCGTGCCGACATCGACGCGTGCTATGCCGGCACGCCGCGCGCCTCGCTCGCGGCGCTCACGCGCCATATCCACACGTTCGGGCTCGCGCGCGAGGACTTTCACGCGATGATCGACGGCATGGCCATGGACGCCGCCGAGGACATCTGCGCGCCCGACGAGGCCACGCTCGACCTCGACTGCGACCGCGTGGCGAGCGCGGCGGGCCGGCTTTCGGTGAAGATTTTCGGCATGCAGGACGAGCCTGGCCGCCTGCTCTCGCATCACCTCGGGCGCGCCTTGCAGCTCACGAACATTCTGCGCGACATCGACGAGGACGCGGACATCAACCGCTGCTACCTGCCGCGCGAGCTGCTCGCGCGCGAGGGCATCGCGGCGTCGAATCCGCACGAGATCGCCGCCGATCCTTCGCTGCCGCGCGTATGCGCGACGCTCGTTCAGCGCGCGCTCGCGCATTTCGCGCAAGCCGACGCCATCATGGACCGCACGCCGCGCGTGCAGGTCAAGGCGCCGCGCATCATGTCGGGCGTGTACCGCGTGCTGCTCGAGCGCACCGTCGAGCGCGGCTTCGACCTGCCGCGCACCAAGGTCGTCAAGCCGCGCGCGCGGCTCATGTGGATCGTCGCGCGCTACGCGGTTTTTGAGGGTCTGCCTACATATGAAACGCGCATGCGAATGCCCCGGCTCGTCCACGTGATCGGCGCGGGGCTCGCGGGGCTCGCGGCGGCGATCCGGCTCCAGCGGCGCGGGGTCCAGGTCGCGCTGCACGAGGCAGCCTCGCAGGCCGGTGGACGATGCCGTTCGTACTATGACCGCACGCTCGCGGTCACGCTCGACAGCGGCAATCATCTCGTGCTGGCGGGCCATGGGGAAACGCTCGATTACGTGCGCGCGATCGGCGCCGCCGACGAGCTCACGGGCCCCCACGAGCCGTCCTTCGCGTTCATGGATCTCGCGGCGCGCTCGCGCTGGACCGTGCGGTTTTCGCGCTCGCGCGTGCCGTTCTGGATCGGCGACGCCCATGCGCGCGTGCCGGGCACGAGAGTGTCGGACTACCTCGCGCTGCTGCCGCTCCTGTTCGCGAAGCCCGGCCGCACGATGGCGCAGACCATGCGCTGCGACGGCCAGCTCTGGGAGCGCCTGCTGCGCCCGCTGTTTCTCGCGGCGCTCAATGTCGAGCCGCGCGAAGCCAGCGCGGAACTCGCGGCCACGCTGCTGCGCGACGTGCTGTCCGCGGGCGGCGAGGCATTCCGGCCGCTGGTGGCGCGCAACGGCCTGTCTAGCGCGTTCGTCGATCCGGCGCTGCGCATGCTCCAGCATGGCGGCGCGACGATCCGGCTCGATGAGCCCCTGAAGGAGATCGTGTACGACGACGCGGCGTGCCGCGTCGTCGCGCTCGATTTCGAGAGTGGCCGCGTCCCCCTGGGCGCGGACGAGGCCGTGGTGCTGGCGGTGCCGGCCGCCGCGGCCGCCGCGCTCGTGCCCGCTTTGCAGACGCCGCAGCGTCACACGGCCGTGGTCACGCTGCACTTCGCCGTGGAGCCGCCGCCGGGCATGGCTACGCCGATGGCGCTGGTGAACGGCACGGCCGAATGGCTCTTCGCGGGCCCGGGCCGCATGTCGGCGACGATCCACGATGCCGCCGCTTTCGACACCCTCGGCGCGCTCGCGCCCGAGGATCTCGCGCGGCGTGTCTGGGCGGACCTGGCGCAGGCGGCATCGCTGCCTGCGCAGCCGCTGCCGGCCTGGCAGATCGCGCGCGACGCGCATGCGAGCTTTGCCGCCGTGCCGCAGGAAGAACTGCGCCGCCCGGCGGCGCGCACCCGCTGGACCAACTTGACGCTCGCGGGCGACTGGACCGCAACCGGTCTGCCCGCGACGATCGAAGGGGCAATCCGCTCGGGCCGCAAGGCCGCGAACCTGCTCCTGCCTTAAAAGAACCAGGATGTACCGATGAACGATCTTTCAGAGGCCATGCCGGCCGACGACTTCGCGAACACGCCCGCGCCGACGCTCGACCATGCGAGCGCGCCGGCATTCAACGTGGCGAGCGCAGCCGGGCTCGACGCGAGCGCCGGCATGAGCAACATGAGCGACGCGCTCGACGCCGCCGTCATGCGCGCGACCGACGCGATCCTCGCCGACCAGCGCGCCGACGGCCACTGGGTCTACGAACTCGAAGCCGACGCCACGATTCCCGCCGAATACGTGCTGCTCGTGCACTACCTGGGCGAGGAGGCGAACCTCGAGCTCGAAGGGAAGATCGCGCGCTACCTGCGCCGCATCCAGTTGCCCGGCGGCGGCTGGCCGCTCTTCGCCGAAGGCGCGATGGACGTGAGCGCGAGCATCAAGGCTTACTTCGCACTCAAGATGATTGGCGATGCCGAAGATGCCGAGCATATGGTGCGCGCCCGCGAGGCGATTCTCGCGGCGGGCGGCGCGGAAAAGGCCAACGTGTTCACGCGCATTCTGCTCGCGCTCTACGGCGTGGTTAGCTGGAACGCGGCGCCGATGATGCCGGTCGAGATCATGCTGCTGCCCAAGTGGTTCCCGTTCCATCTCTCGAAGATCTCGTACTGGGCGCGCACCGTGATCGTGCCGCTGCTGGTGCTGGGCGCGAAGCGGCCGGTGGCGAAGAACCCGCGCGGCGTGCGCATCGACGAACTGTTCCGCGGCGCGCCCGTCAGCATGGGCCTGAACGAGCGCTCGCCGCACCAGAGCAAGGGCTGGTTCGGCTTCTTCCGCGTCGTGGACGGCGTGCTGCGCATCACCGACCCGCTGTTCCCGGCGTATCTGCGCCAGCGCGCGATCGACGCGGCGGTGGCTTT
>JAITTX010000147.1 GCA_031286755.1 Paraburkholderia sp. | reverse complement strand
ACCAGGAACACGTGCGGGTACTCCAGCCCCTTCGACGCGTGCACGGTCGAAAGACGCACCGCGTCCGGGTCTTCCTCCTTGCCTTCGAGCATCGACATCAGCGCCACGGTCTGGATCAGGCCCATCAGGTTCTTGCCGGTGTCGGCGAGACCGTCGGCGTTGTCGTAGCCCGTGGCTTCGCTGTCTTCGCCAGGTTCTTGCTCAGGCTTCGTGCCTTTGCGCTTGAGCCACTCGAGGAATTCCAGCACGTTCTGCCACTTCGACTGCGCCTGACGCTCGTCGAAGGCGTCGTAGAGATACGCCTCGTAGTGGATCGCGTCCATGAGGTCGTCGAGCACGACCGTCGCCGGGTCCTTGTGCGCGCGCTCGGCGAGGCGCTGCATGAAGTCGCAGAACACGCGCATGGGCTCGACCTGGCGCGCCGACAGCCGCGCCTCGATGCCGCCCATGTACACCGCCTCGAACAGCGACACCTTCGCCTGCCCCGCGAACGAGCCGAGCGCTTCGAGCGTGGTATTGCCCACGCCGCGCCGGGGCGTGGTGATCGCGCGGATGAACGCGGGGTCGTCGTCGTGGTTGGCAATCAGGCGCAGGTACGCGCAGAGATCCTTGATCTCGGCCTTGTCGAAGAACGACTGGCCGCCCGAGAGCACGTAGGGGATGCGCTCGCGGCGCAGCACCTGTTCGAAGATGCGCGCCTGGAAGTTGCCGCGATAGAGGATGGCGTAATCGCGGAACTGCGCGCGGCGCTCGAACTTGTGCGCGGAGAGGCGGAACACCACCGACTCGGCCTCGTGCTCTTCGTCGTTGCAGGGCGTGACGGTGATGGTGTCGCCCATGCCGTGCTCGGACCAGAGCTTCTTCTCGAAGAGCTTCGGGTTGTTCGCGATGACGTTGTTCGCCGCCGTGAGAATGCGCACCGTCGAGCGGTAGTTCTGCTCGAGCTTGATCACGTGCAGCTTCGGGAAGTCCTTGCCGAGCTGCGCGAGGTTTTCGAGCGTGGCGCCGCGCCAGCCGTAAATGGCCTGGTCGTCGTCGCCCACGGCCGTGAATGCCGCGCGCGGGCCCGCCAGCAGTTTGAGCAGCGTGTACTGGCAGGCGTTGGTGTCCTGGTACTCGTCGATCAGCAGATAGCGCAACTTGTTCTGCCAGCGCTCGCGCACCTGTTCGTTCTTCTCGAAGAGCTCGGCGGGCAGGCGGATCAGGTCGTCGAAGTCGACGGCCTGGTACGCGTGCAGCGTGGCCACGTAGTTGCGGTAGACGATGGCGGCCTGGTGCTCGTCCTCGTTCGCGGCGGTGGCGAGCGCTTCCTCGGGCATCACGAGGCCGTTCTTCCAGAGCGAGATGATCGACTGGATCTTGCGGATGAAGCCCTTGTCGGTCGAGCCCACCTGCTCCTGGATCATGGAGAAGCAGTCGTCGGCGTCCATGATCGAGAACTGGGGCTTGAGGCCCAGATGCTCGGCTTCCTGGCGCAGAATCTGCACGCCGAGCGAGTGGAACGTGCAGACGGTGAGCTGGTTCACCGGCACCTTGCGGCCTTCCTTGCCGGGCGTGGTGAGCGTCTTGCCTTCGAGCAGCTTGCCCACGCGCTCGCGCATTTCGGCGGCGGCCTTGTTGGTGAAGGTGACGGCCGCGATATGGCGCGGTTCGAAGCCTTTCGCTTCGATCAGGTGCGCGATCTTCTGCGTGATCACACGCGTCTTGCCGCTGCCCGCGCCGGCGAGCACGAGACAGGGACCGTCGAGATAGCGCACCGCTTCGCTTTGAGCGGAATTCAGGCCTGCGGACATCGTTGCTGGATTGGAAAAACGGGTGGTATGGCTGGGAGGCGCGCGGGATATCGTGCGCCGTGGCTGCGGGCGACGGCAGCCGTTGCACGGGCGGCCCCGCACGGCGCGAGGCGTGCGCCCACGTCGCGAGGCGTGCCCATAAGGCCGCAGCCTCTCACGCGAGAGGTGCGATGTTAACACGAGGCGGCTTCGCGCCGATGGCGCCCCCGCCATCCGTCTCCCCCATCCGCTGCCGCCCTTCGTCACGCCGGCCGCTGTAACGCGCGGCCCACGCGTGCCACAATGACGGGCTCCCGCCACCCGCGGCGACGGCTCGCGCCGCGCCGCTTCATTGCCGGAATGAGGACGCGCTTCATGACTGCACCGCTGCAAATCGGCCTGATGGGCTACGGCTTCGCCGGCCAGACCTTCCACGCACCCGTGATCGCCCATAGCGGCGCGGCCACGCTCGCCGCCATCGCCACGAGTCAGGCCGGGCGCGCGCAGGCCGACTACCCGGACGCCGCGATCGTGCCAGACCTCGACGCCCTGCTCTCGCTCGACGCCATCGAATGCGTGGTGATCGCCACCCCCAACGACACCCACTACGAGCTCGCGCTGCGCACGCTGGAGCGCGGCAAGCATGTGCTCGTCGACAAGCCGGTCACGCTCACGGCCGAGGAGGCGCGCACGCTCGCGACCATTGCGAAGCAGCGCGGCCTCGTGTTCGCGCCGTTCCACAACCGCCGCTGGGACGGCGATTTCCTCACCGTGCGCGAGCTGCTCGCAAACGGCCAGCTCGGGCACGTGACGCACTACGAGTCGCATTTCGACCGCTTCCGCCCGCAGGTGCGCCAGCGCTGGCGCGAGGACGCCACGCGCGGCGGCGGCCTGCTCTACGACCTCGGGCCGCATCTGATCGACCAGGCTCTGGCCCTCTTCGGCGTGCCCGAGGCGGTCACGGCGTTCGTCCACACGCGCCGCGAGAACGCCAGCGCGCCCGACTACGTGCATCTCGTGCTGCGCTACCCCGGCCACGAGGCCGTGCTGCACGCCAGCGCGCTAGCCGCGTTCGCGCCGCGCTTCGTCATTCATGGCACGCGCGGCAGCTACCTGAAGAACGGGCTCGATACGCAGGAGGACCAGTTGAAGGCGGGGCTGCGTCCGGGCCAGCCCGGTTTCGGCGACGGCAACGAAGCGGGCCGCCTGCACACGCTGGCCGAGGACGGCACGGAAGCCGAATGCGCGGTGCCCAACGCCGCCGGCAACTATGCGGACCTCTATCGCGCGCTCGCCGCCGCGATCCGCGATGGCGAGCCATTCCCGGTGAGCCCGCAGGACGCCATCGACGTGATGACCCTCATCGAGCTCGCCACCCAGAGCGCCGCCGAAGGCCGCACGATCGCGTTCACGCGCGCGGCCTGATCCGGGCTGCATCGCCTCGACTCCGCCCGCGGGGGCGCCTCGTCCCGCTCCCGCGCCCCTCTTTGGCGTCTGTGCGCCGCCTGTGCCACATCTTTCATTTTTCCTACTCGACTGAAAGGTCTGAACAAATGGTTACAAGTGCGCGCCGCTCCGTGGTCATCGGGCCGCGCGCACGGCACGTTTGCCCACATACGACGCGAAAAAACGCAGCAGCAACGACAGAAGCTGCAATTACAAGGAGAGTCTTCATGACCCGTTTGAACCGTGCCATCCGCTACGCCGTCGCCGGCGCACTCGTCTCGGCGCTCGCCGCGTGCGTGGTCAACCAGCCCGCGCCACAGCGTCCCGTGGTCGTGAATCCCGGCCCGAATCCGCATGAAGTGGCCGTGGACCGGCTGCATCAGATCGATGGCCGCATCGACAATCTGAGCCGCCGCATCGACATGCGCGTGAATCAGGGCTACTACCCGCCGCCCCAGGGCGCCGCGCTGCATCACCGCCTCGACACCATCCGTGGCGAAGCGCACGACATGGCGGCCCAGCATGGCGGCGGCATTTCCGGCGACGAGCAGCACGTGCTGAACCAGGAGCTGGACACGGCGGCGCGCGCGATCGGTGAGTAAAGCGGCGAGTAAGTCGGCCAGCCAGCGCGGCCCCTGCCCCGATTTTTTCCGCATTGACACATCCGCCAAGCGTCGCGCACAATCGCTGCGCGCGCCGGGAGAGTGCGCCGTTTGCCGCACCCTGCCGCTGAGCGGGTGCCATGCGCGGCGCCGCCGAAGGGGCAACCCACAAACTCTCAGGCAAAAGGACCGTGCGCGCCGGACCGCCGAATCGCCCTGCCTCGCGCTCATGCGCGAAGCGTTCGAAACGGCTTGAAGTCCGCAACTCTGGAGAGCGGCAGTAGAACGGCGACGGATCGTAACCCGGACGTTCAGGCTGCCCACCGAAGGGGCGCGCGCCGTGAAGCAGCATCAAGCACGGCGCAATCTCTCAGGTACCGAGGACAGAGGGGCCATGCAAGAACCGACCCCAGGCATCGTGCCTGCGGCGCTTCCTGCATGGCCTTTTTCGTTTTCGCGCGATTTTTTCGTGAACGCCTGAGGCCCCATGACCGAACTCAAACGCACCCCGCTGAACGACTCGCACCGCGCGCTCAACGCCCGCATGGTCGACTTCGGCGGCTGGGACATGCCCGTCAACTACGGCTCGCAGATCGACGAGCATCGCGCCGTGCGCACCGACGCCGGCATGTTCGACGTCTCGCACATGTGCGTCGTCGACTTCTCGGGCGAGAAGGCCCGCGCGTTTTTCTCGCGCGCGCTCGCCAACAACGTCGCCAAGCTCGTGACGCCGGGCAAGGCGCTCTACTCGTGCATGCTCAACCCCGAAGGCGGCGTGATCGACGACCTGATCGTCTATTACTTCGCCGACGACCAGTTCCGCACCGTCGTGAACGCGGGCACGGCCGAAAAAGACATCGCCTGGTTTGAGAAGCTCAACGCCGAAGGCGGCTTTGGCCTCACCATCACGCCGCGCCGCGATCTGGCGATCGTCGCCGTGCAGGGCCCGAACGCGCGCGAAAAGGTCTGGCAAGTCGCGCCCTCCTCGCGCAGCGCCACCGAACTCCTCAAGCCCTTCAACGCCGCGAAGATCGAAGCCTCGCCGTTCGGCGAGCTGATGGTCGCGCGCACGGGCTACACCGGCGAGGACGGCTTCGAAATCGTGCTGCCGGCCGCCGCCGTCTGCGAATTCTGGGACGCCCTGCAGCGCCAGGGCGTGAAGCCATGCGGCCTCGGCGCGCGCGACACGCTGCGCCTCGAAGCGGGCATGAACCTCTACGGCCAGGACATGGACGAGAGTGTCTCGCCGCTCGACGCGGGCCTCGCCTGGACCGTCGACCTGAAGGAGCCGCGCGACTTCGTCGGCCGCCCCGTGCTCGAGGCCAACGGCTCGCGCATGGCCTTCGTCGGCCTGATCCTGCAAAAGGAAAACGGCAAGGCGGGCGGCGTGCTGCGCGCGCACCAGAAAGTGGTCACGCCGCAGGGTGAAGGCGAAATCACGAGCGGCACTTTCTCGCCGACGATGCAGGAATCCATCGCCTTCGCGCGCGTGCCCCAGGGCGTGCAGCCGGGCGACGTCGTGCAGGTGCTGATCCGCGACAAGGCCCTGCCCGCAAGCGTGGTAAAACTGCCCTTCGTGCGTAACGGCAAGGTGCTCACCGCCTGATCCGCAAAGATCCGAGCCACGCACGCCCCCTCTTTCAAGCCATAACGAACCACGCACTGGAGCAACCCATGAGCATCCCGGCCGATCTGAAATACACCGAATCGCACGAATGGATCCGCACCGAAGCCGACGGCACGCTGACTGTCGGCATCACCGATCACGCGCAGGAAGCACTCGGTGACATCGTCTTCCTCGAACTGCCCGACGCGGGCCGCGCCGTCGGCGCCGGCGACGCCGTTGCCGTGATCGAATCGGTCAAGGCCGCCTCCGACATCTACGCGCCGGTCGCGGGCGAGATCATCGAATCGAACAGCGCGCTCGTCGACACGCCGGACCAGGTGAACGGCGCGCCGTACGAGTCGTGGCTCTTCAAGATCAAGCCGGCCGCCGACGCCAAGCTCGACGCGTTGATCGACGCCGCCGCCTACGAAAAGGCCATCGGCGCCTGATCGAAGCCAACACGCAGGCGAACTCGCCTTAACCAGACGGCGCGGCGGCGCGCTCGCACACTCCGCCGCCCGCGCCCGCAGGAACCCTTATGAAGCTCGAACACCCGGATCGTCTGATGAACACGCCGCTTTCGGCCCTCTCGCTCGCCGCGCTCGAAGCGCATGACGCCTTCGCCGCCCGCCACATCGGGCCCGACCCGGCCGACCAGCAGGCGATGCTCGACACGCTCGGCTTCGCCTCGCGCGCCGCGCTGATCGACGCGGTCATTCCGGCCGCGATCCGCCGCACCGACGCGCTGCCGCTCGGGCCGTTCGGCGAGCCGCGTTCGGAAGCCGAGGCACTCGCCGCGCTGCGCGCGCTCGCGGACAAGAACCAGGTGTTCCGCTCCTATATCGGGCAGGGCTACTACGACACGCACACGCCGGCCGTGATCCTGCGCAACGTGCTCGAAAACCCGGCCTGGTACACGGCCTACACGCCGTACCAGCCGGAAATCTCGCAGGGCCGCCTCGAAGCCCTGCTGAACTTCCAGCAGATGATCGTCGACTTGACGGGCCTCGCGATCTCGAACGCGTCGCTGCTCGACGAGGCCACCGCAGCCGCCGAAGCGATGACGCTCGTGCAGCGCGTGGGCAAGTCGAAGTCGAACGTGTTCTTCGTCGCCGACGACGTGCTGCCGCAGACCATCGAAGTGGTGAAGACGCGCGCGAAGCCGATCGGCGTCGAGGTGAAGGTCGGTCCCGCCGCTGAAGCGGCGCAAGCAGGCGCATTCGGCGTGCTGCTGCAATACCCTGGCGTGAACGGCGATGTGCGCGACTACCGCGAACTCGCCGCCGCGGTCCACGCGGCCGGCGGCTCGGTGATCGCGGCCGCCGACCTGCTCGCGCTCACGATGCTCGCGCCGCCGGGCGAATGGGGCGCCGATGTTGCCGTGGGCAACTCGCAACGCTTTGGCGTGCCGATGGGCTTTGGCGGCCCGCACGCCGCGTATCTCGCGGTGAAGGACGAATTCAAGCGCCAGATGCCGGGGCGTCTCGTGGGCGTGACCGTCGACGCCCAGGGCAATCCGGCGCTGCGCCTCGCGCTGCAAACGCGCGAGCAGCACATCCGCCGCGAGAAGGCCACCTCGAACGTCTGCACGGCGCAGGCGCTGCTCGCCATCATGGCGAGCATGTACGCGGTCTATCACGGCCCGCAGGGTCTGAAGCGCATCGCGCAGCGCGTGAACCGCGTGGCGGCGATCGTCGCGGCGGGCGCGCAGCAACTGGGCTACACGCTCGTGAACGAATCGTTCTTCGACACGCTCACGTTCGAAGCAGGCGCGCGCACCCAGGCGCTGCACGACGCGGCGCTCGCGCGCGGCATGAACCTGCGCCGCGTGAGCGAGACGCGCGTGGGCGTGTCCGTCGACGAAACCACCACGCGCGCCGATCTGGCCGACCTGCTCGCCGTGTTCGCGCAAGCCGCGTTCGCGAGCGACGCCCCCTCGGTCGACGCGCTCGACGCCGCCCTCGCTTCGAAGCAGGCGGCCACGTTCCCGGCCGCGCTCGTGCGCGAAAGCGCGTACCTCACGCACCCGATCTTCAACTGCCACCATTCGGAAACGGAAATGCTGCGCTACCTGCGCAGCCTCGCCGACAAGGATCTCGCGCTCGACCGCTCGATGATCCCGCTCGGCTCCTGCACGATGAAGCTCAACGCCACGTCCGAGATGCTGCCGGTCACGTGGCCCGAATTCGGCCGCATCCACCCGTTCGCGCCCGCCGAGCAAACCGTCGGCTATCGCGAGATGGTCGACCAGCTCGAGCAGATGCTCGTGGCCGCCACCGGCTACGCCGCCGTCTCGCTGCAGCCGAACGCGGGCTCTCAAGGCGAATACGCGGGCCTGCTCGTCATCCACGCGTACCACGAGTCGCGCGGCGAAGGCCACCGCAACGTCTGCCTGATTCCGGCTTCGGCGCACGGCACCAACCCGGCTTCGGCGCAGATGGCCGGCATGCAGGTCGTGGTGGTCGCGTGCGACGCACAGGGCAACATCGACCTCGCCGATCTCAAAGCCAAGGCCGGGCAGCACGCGGCGAAGCTCGCGGCGATCATGATCACCTACCCCTCGACGCACGGTGTGTTCGAAGGCAACGTGCGTGAAGTCTGCGAAATCGTGCACGCGCACGGCGGCCAGGTCTACGTGGACGGCGCGAACATGAACGCGATGGTGGGCCTCGCGGCGCCCGGCCAGTTCGGCGGCGACGTCTCGCATCTGAACCTGCACAAGACCTTCTGCATTCCGCACGGCGGCGGCGGCCCCGGCGTCGGTCCGGTCGCGGTGGGCGCGCACCTCGCGCAGTTCCTGCCGAACCAGCTTTCGTCGGGCTACAAGCGCTCGACCGACCAGGGCAACGGCATCGGCGCGGTGAGCTCGGCGCCCTACGGCTCGGCCTCGATCCTGCCGATTTCGTGGATGTACATCGCGATGATGGGCGCGGCCAACCTGACCGCCGCCACGGAATTGGCCATCGTCAACGCCAACTACGTCGCGAAGAAGCTCGCGCCGCACTTCCCGGTGCTCTACAGCGGCCCGGGCGGCCTGGTCGCGCACGAGTGCATTCTCGACCTGCGCCCCATCAAGGACGCGAGCGGTATCACCGTCGACGACGTGGCCAAGCGCCTGATGGACTACGGCTTCCACGCCCCCACCATGAGCTTCCCGGTGCCGGGCACGCTGATGGTCGAGCCGACCGAGTCGGAGTCGAAGGAGGAGCTCGACCGCTTCATCGACGCCATGGTTGCAATCCGTGAAGAAATTCGCGCCGTGGAAGAAGGCCGCGCGGACAAGGAAGACAACCCGCTGCGCCACGCGCCGCACACGGCGGCGGCGGTGGTCGCCAACGAGTGGCAGCACGCCTACTCGCGCGAGCAGGCGGCGTATCCGGTGGCCTCGCTGGTCGCGCGCAAGTACTGGCCGCCGGTCGGCCGCGCCGACAACGTCTACGGCGACCGCAACCTGTTCTGCTCGTGCGTGCCGGTCAGCGAGTACGCCGCACAAGGCGAATAAAACGCGCCCGATCGCCCCGCCCAACCTGCCAAAGCGGCCCGCACAGCCGCCGCGCGCTCCGCGAGGAGCTGCGGCGGCTTTTGCGCGCCGCACATTTGCCCCCGCAAACTCGCGCCAAACCGTTAACATCACACACCTGTCAGCCTTGAACCAGGGAGTCGCGCATGGCGCGGAAGGTGGGAACGGCCTTCGCCGGGCAAGCCCCGGCGATAACCCAGGCCATGCGGGCCTCGCGGGCGATGAGCGCCTCGGGCCAGCACGCGTGCGGCAGCACAGGCGCATTCGGTGCGCTATCCGGACCGGCGTCCGGGTCAACGCCGGCGCGGCGGCATCGCAGCGGGCGAGCGCTCGCCAGGGCATGGCTGGTCGGCATGGGCCTTGCTGGTCTGAGCGCGGCGAATCTCGCTCATGCGGCCATGAACTTCTGCGCGGCACCCGCGCTGCAAACGAGCGAGCGCACCAACGCCGATCCGGGCGTGAAAGCGCTCGTGGCCGAGGTGCAGACGCACGTGAACGACGTGCCGCATCCGCTAGCGAAACTGCACACGGAAGGCACGCTCCCGCACGAGGGCATCTACGACCAGAGCGTGGAGGCCGAGAAAGAACTCGACCTGATGCGCAACGCGGCGCTCGCCTGGCGCGCCACGAGCGACGACCGCTATCTGAAACTCGTCGACCGCTTCCTGCTTGCGTGGGTCACGACCTATCAGCCGAGCTTCAACCCCATCGACGAAACCCGCTTCGACGGGCTGATTCTCGCCTACGACTTGACCGCGAGCGCGCTGCCCGTGAAGACGCGCAACGCGACCATGCTGTTCCTGAACCGGTTCGTGAACGGCTACATCAAGCAGGTGGACGCGCAGCCGCGCCCGCTCACGGGCACGTTCGCGAACAACTGGCAGAGCCACCGGGTCAAACTGATAGCGATGACGGCGTTCACGCTCGACAACCGCAAGCTGATTGCGGCGGCGCAGCGATTGTTCATCGAGCATATCGGCGACAACGTCGCGGCCGACGGCTCGACGCTCGATTTCAAGGAGCGCGATGCGCTGCACTACGTGACCTACGACCTGCAGCCGCTCGTGACCGCCGCGCTCGCCGCGCGCCGCCACAACCGCAACTGGCTGCCCGAGCGCGCGGCCAACGGCGCGACGCTCGCGAGCGCGCTGAACTGGCTCACGCCCTATGCGATGGGCGAGAAAACGCACGAGGAATTCGTGCATTCGAGCGTGCCGTTCGACGCCAAGCGCCGCGAGGCCGGGTTGCCCGGCTACACCGGCGCCTGGGATCCGAAGAACGCCGCCGAGCTGTATCACCTGGCCGCCCGACTGGACGGCCGCTATACGCCGATCGCGCTGCGTCTCGCGCCCACGCCGCCCGCGTGGCTGGCCGTCTGTCTGCCGTTGCCGGCGCGCTGAAACGCGCGCTGTGGCGGCGGTGGGTGCGGCGGCGGACCGGGAAGCAAAGCGCGCGCGGCACTCATTGAAACCGACTAGACGATGCAGGAGCAGTACCCATGGCAGTAAGCGTTTTCGACCTCTTCAAAATCGGCATCGGGCCGTCGAGTTCGCACACGGTCGGGCCGATGCGCGCGGCGCTGATGTTCGCCGAAGGACTCGAGCGTGACGGGCTGCTCGCGCCCACCGCCTCCGTGAAAGTGGAGCTGTACGGCTCGCTCGGCGCCACCGGCAAGGGCCACGGCACCGACCGCGGCGTGATGCTCGGCCTGATGGGCGATGCGCCCGACACCGTCAACCCCGACACCATCTCCGAGCGCCTCGAGGCCGTGCGCGACTCGCGCCAGCTCGCGCTGCTCGGCAAGCACCCGATCCCGTTCGTGCAGAAAGAGCACATCGCCTTCTATCGCCAGGCGCTGCCCGAGCACCCGAACGGCATGAAGCTGCGCGCGCTCGACGCGAACGGCGCAACGTTGCGCGAAAGCACCTATCTCTCCGTGGGCGGCGGCTTCGTGGTCACCGCGGGCGCGGCCAACACCAAGGTGCTTTCCGCCGTAGAGCAGTTGCCGCACTCGTTCCGCACGGGCGCCGAGTTGCTCGCGCTGTGCGAATCCACCGGCAAGAGCATTGCGCAACTGATGCTCGAAAACGAGCGCGTCTGGCGCAACGACGAGGAAATCCGCTCAGGCCTGCTGCGCATCTGGGACGTGATGCAGTCGTGCGTCTCGCGTGGCTGCGGCATCAACAACCCCGACGCCGATGGCACGCTGCCCGGCCCGTTCCAGGTCAAGCGCCGCGCCGCGCAGTTGTATCGCGCGCTCACCAGCCACCCCGAGCGCGCGCTGCAAGACCCGCTCTCGATGATCGACTGGATCAACCTCTACGCGATCGCCGTGAACGAGGAAAACGCCGCCGGCGGACGCGTCGTGACTGCGCCCACCAACGGCGCAGCGGGCATCATTCCCGCCGTGCTGCATTACTACGTGCGCTTCACGCCCGGCGCCAACGAGCAAGGCGTGATCGACTTCCTGCTCACGGCCGCCGCCATCGGCATTCTCTACAAGCTCAACGCGTCGATCTCGGGCGCGGAAGTGGGCTGCCAGGGCGAAGTGGGCGTGGCCTGCTCGATGGCCGCCGGCGCGCTCGCCGCCGTGCTGGGCGGCACGCCCCAGCAGGTGGAGAACGCCGCCGAGATCGGCATGGAGCACAACCTCGGCCTCACCTGCGACCCGGTGGGCGGCATGGTGCAGATCCCCTGCATCGAGCGCAACGCAATGGCCTCGGTGAAGGCGGTGAACGCCGCGCGCATGGCGCTGCGCGGCGACGGCGCACACTACGTTTCGCTCGACTCCGTCATCAAGACGATGCGCGAAACCGGCGCCGACATGAAGACGAAATACAAGGAAACCTCGCGCGGCGGCCTCGCGGTGAACATCGTCGAGTGCTGATGCCCTGGCTTCAGACGCAACTCGTACGCAATTCGGACGTATTCCCATAACGAACGAAGGAGACTTGACCGTCATGCAGCAGCCGAACGATTCAGCCCGCGTTTCCGATTCCACGACCGTCACCGGTGCGCGACTCGTCGTGAACGCGCTCGTCGCCAACGGTGTCGAGCGCGTGTTCTGCGTGCCCGGCGAGAGCTATCTCGCCGTGCTCGATGCACTCGCCGACGAGACCGCGCGCATCGACACCATCGTGTGCCGCCACGAAGCGGCGGCGGCCAACATGGCGGAAGCGCTCGGCAAGCTCACGGGCAAGCCCGGCATCGCGCTCGTCACGCGCGGCCCCGGTGCGACGCACGCGGCCATCGGCGTGCACACGGCTTTTCAGGACTCGACGCCGATGATTCTCCTGATCGGCCAGGTCGCGCGCGACCAGATGGATCGCGAGGCGTTTCAGGAAATCGACTATCGGCGCATGTTCGGGCAGATGGCGAAGTGGGTCGCGCAGATCGACGACGCGCGTCGCGTGCCCGAATATCTGAGCCACGCATTCCATCTCGCGACGTCGGGCCGCCCCGGCCCGGTCGTGCTCGCGCTGCCCGAAGACATGCTGAGCGGTGCGATTGCCACCGCAGAAGCGCAGCACACCGCGCCTGCCGCGCAACGCGTGCAGGCGTC
>JAITTX010000137.1 GCA_031286755.1 Paraburkholderia sp. | reverse complement strand
AGCACCTCGCCCTCGCGCACGCTCACGGTGGCGTGGCGCGCCGCGCGCGAGCGGCCGGCCTCGTCGCGCCCACGCCGGCCGCGCTGTGCGCGCTGGGTGCGGATGGCCTGCTGGACCGTATCGATCAATTCGTCGTCGTCGACGGGCTTGCGCAGGAAATCAAGCGCGCCCCGCTTGAAGGCACGGCGACAGGCATCCACGCTGCCATGCCCCGTGAGCACGATCACGGGAAAATCCCATCGTTCGCCGAGCGTTTCGAGCAGGTCGAGACCGCTCATTCCGGGCATGCGGATGTCGAGCAGCACGCAGGCGATGCCGGCATCGTCGGCCGCCGCGAGAAAGGCGCTCGCGTCCGCGTAGCAGCGCGTGCGCAGGCCAACCGTGCGCAGCAGCAGGGCGAGGCCTTCGCGCACGGCCTCGTCGTCGTCGACGATGGCGACCAGGGGCGCGCTCCCGGCTGCGTTCATGTGCGTGTTCTCGTGTGGGTTCATTGGCGCGCGCCTCCTTGCGACGGTGCGAGCGGCAGGAGCAGCGTGGCCTCCGCGCCGCCCGTGGGCATGTTGCACAGCGTGAGCTTGCCATCCTGGCGTTGCGCAAGCGTCTCGCACAGCGGCAGGCCAAGGCCCAGGCCGCCCGGCCGCGTCGTGAAAAATGGCTCGAACAGATGCGGCAAGGCTTCTTCCGGCACCCCCGGCCCGTTGTCGGCCACGCTGAAGCCATAGTGCCGCCCCACCCGCCCGCCACTCACGCGGATCTCGCCGCGCAGCGCGTGGCGCGGCGTGCTATTGAGCGCGGCGCGCGCGTTCTGGATCAGGTTGTGCAGGATCTGCTCGATCGCGACCTGCTCGGCGAGCGGGCGCTCGCGCGGCGTATCGTTACGCCAGACCAGCGTGATGTGCTCGCGCGCGAGTTCGTCCCGATACAGAAACAGCAGCGTGTTCATGAGCGCATCGGGGTCGAGGGCGCAGCGCTTGCCGCCATGCGCCGACGTCACGGCGCCGCGCAGGCGCTCCAGAATCGCCGCTGCGCGCCGCGCCTGCGCCACGCAGGTCTGTAGCGCTTGGCGCACGTCGGCGCGCTCGGCGGGGGCGTCGAGCAGGCGTTCGGCGGCGCGCGCATGCGCGACGATCGCGGTGAGCGGCTGATTGAGCTCATGCGCGAGACCCGCCGCCATCTCGCCGAAGGTGTCGAGACGGTCGAACCGGTCGAGCCGCGCACGCGCGGTTTCGCGACGCCGCGCCTGGCGCAGGCGCCATGTGCCGAGCGCCGCGGCGGCAATCAACGCGCACACCGCGTTCCAGAGCACCATCGCCAGCCAGGGCAGATCGGCGGGACGCAGCGTCCGTGTAGTGAGCAGCGCGAAGTCCTGGGGCCGCGCGGGCAAATGCTTTTCGAGGTGAAGCGTCCAGCCGGCGGGCGCAGCCGCTTGCGTGTGCTGCAGCAGGTTGAACGCGCGCGAACGCAGCCGCAGGGTGGCCGACGACAACGAAGCGGGCCAATCGCCCGCCTGGAGCATCTGTTGCGCGTCGATGCGCACGGCCCATCCGCTAGCGTCGATCAGCCAGTATGAAGACGCGCCGTCGAACGCCAATGAAACCGGCGCGTCATGAGCGTGTGGCGGCGGCATGGGTGGCGTGGACGCGCCCGCGCTCACCCATCCGCCTGCGGGCCGCCAGAACGCAAGGCCCGTGAGTTGAGGCATGCTGGCATGCAGATTCTCCAGCACGCGCGCGGGAGACGCCGAGAGCGGCGCCGCGCCGAGCGTCGCGAGAATCGCTTCGTGCTGCGCCGCGCGTTGACCGAGCAGGCGGATGGCGATACTCGAATCCTGAAGAAAGCGCGCCTGAATGTCGGCCACGGATCGCGACACGATGAACGCGGTTCCGGCAAGGCTGAGCGCGAGCCACGTCAACACCGCGGCCACCCGGGAGGACAGCTTCACTTAGTAATGCCGAGCGCTTCGGCCACGCGCAAGTGCGAGCGCAGGCTAATTGGCGCGCTGGGTGCGAATGACGCGTGCCGCCAGCCGCACGGCGGCAACGCCGGGAACGCTGGGAACGCTGGGAACGAAAAGGCAGCAGGAAAATGTCCGGTAGTGTCTTGCATGCCCGCGATTGTACACGCGGTATTACCCGCGATCGGCCGGGTATGGCCCGGCGCGCGCGCGTGCCGGGCTTTGTCCTCACGGCGTCACGACCCGAAGAAGGGGACGCAATAACTCGGCGGACCGACACAGTCGCCAGGCCCGTTGGGCTGCGGATTCAGACTCGCGCAGCCCGACATGGCGGCTGCCGCCGCGACGCACAGCGCCGCACGAACAACATAAACAACAATGCGTGATTTCATGGAATCGGAACCCGGATGACTGGCCGCAGGGCATATTTCCGTCGAGACGCGCGGCCCGGTGCGCCGTGACGGTTGCGTTCGGGCGCGTCAGTGGTGGGCGTAAACGGTGCTGTCGAGCCGCTTCAATTGACCGTCGCGCTCGGCGGCAACGAGTTCGTGACGCACCTGCGCGCGCGTGACGTGGTCCGTGCCGTCACCGTTCCACCCTGGGTTCGCAGAGGCCGCAGCCGTGGACGCCGCCACGGGTGTAGCGCTAGCTTGAGCATGCGCGAACGCCGATATCGACACCATGAGCGCGGCACACGCGCCGCTCCAACATTTCTTCACTTCAAGCTCCTCTGCGGCCCTGCGGCCAATACCCTCGACTGCTCCGGCGCAATCGCGCGCCGCTTCCCGATGCATCGCGGTGCTGCAATGCAATTCATGCGGCAAGGATAGAGGCGCGAACCCTCGCGAATATCCGCAGGAAAATGAAGAAATGTTTAATGTTCCCCGCGTGGCAACGATGTGGCGGATATATCCATGAGCGCGCATCTGCACGCGAGCGAATTCGATCAATTGTCCTGATCGAATCGGGCCGCGAATCGCACGCCGTGAATCGCGCACCCGGCATGCGGGCCAGAACCGCATAAAAACAACACTCCCGCTTGCCGCGCCCTTGCGGTGCCGCCCAG
>JAITTX010000129.1 GCA_031286755.1 Paraburkholderia sp. | reverse complement strand
GTGCGCCGTTATTCGAGGTGGTGGATTCGCCGCCGAACGCGCCGCCGCCCGGCGTCGAATTGTTGATGCGCGAGAAACCCACCGCGAGGCCGACCGGACCGTTCAGGTACTGAATCGCGGCCGTCCATGTCGATCCCGCATCAAGACTGCCGGCCACGCCGCCTGGCGAATATGAGCCGCCGAAGGTGAAGCCGTATAGCTTCGGCGAGGTGTACTCGATGGTGTTGTTCGCGCGATAAATGGTGTCGAGCCCGTCGATGTCGCCGGGATGCGCTCCGTAGTAGCCCGTGAGCGAGTTGGTCGGGCTGAAAGGCGAGAGCAACTGGTAATACGAGGCGTATTGGCGGCCGAGCGTGAGCGAGCCCCAGGCCTGATTCGAAAAGCCCACCCAGGCCTGGCGCCCGAACATGGCGTTGGTGTACTGCTGGGCGCCGGTCGCGGAGTTGAGGCCCGATTCGAGCACGAAGAGCGCCTTGGTGCCGCCGCCGAGGTCCTCGGCGCCCTTCACGCCAAAACGGCTGCCGGCCCATACGCCGTTGATCATCTTCACGGCGGCATGGCCACCGGAGGTCGAGCCGAGCGTGGTCTGGTTATTCTGCCAGCCGATGCCGGTGTCGACCACGCCATAGAGTGTCACGCTCGATTGCGCGAAAGCCGGCGAGAGGGCGAGCATGGCGGCGCCTGCCGCCACGGTTTTGAGTCCGTTGCTGCGATTCATCGATTGTCTCCTGCTTGTTGTAGTGAGTCGGTAAAGAGTGAAAAAGACGAGGCAGCGGCGTCATGCGCCGCTGTCGTGCGAGACGTGATTTAGTACGTGGCGCGGCCTCCGGAGAGGTCGAAGGTCGCGCCGCTCGAAAACGAGCATGCGTCGGAGGCCAGCCACGCGACGAGGTTGGCGGCTTCGTCGGCGGTGCCTGCGCGCCGCATCGGGATTTTCGCGAGACTGGCCGCGAGCGCCTGTGCGGTCATCTGCTGGAGCAGTGGCGTTTCGATCACGGCGGGCGCGATGCAATTCACGCGGACGGGCGTGAGCGCGAGTTCCTTGCCCATCGATTTGGTGAAGGCGATCACGCCCGCTTTCGCCGCCGAGTACGCGGACATCGACGGATTGCCTTCCTTGCCCGCAATCGACGCCAGGTTCACGACGCGTCCGAATCCCGCGTCGAGCATCGGCCGCACGGCCGCGCGCGAGCACAGGAACACGCTGCGCAGATTCACGTCGATGCAGCGCTGCCAGGCGTCCACGCTGCAGTCGGTCACGTCCGCCACCGGGCCCGTCGCGCCCGCGCCGTTCACGAGCACGTGCAACGCGCCGAAGCGCGCAAGCGTGGTCTGGAGCGCGGCTTGCACGGAAGCTTCGTCGGTGACGTCCACGCGCACGCCAATGGCCGCGTCGCCGGGCAGGGCCGAGGCGGCCTTCGCGAGCGCGTCGCCGTCGAGATCCCAGAGCGCGACGCGCAGACCGTCGCGCTGCAGGCGCGCCGCGATGGCGCGTCCGATTCCCCCTGCGCCGCCGGTCACGACCGCGACCCGCGAGCCCGCGCTCATGCTCTGGCTTCCAGAAGGAAGGCCACCATGCGATCGCAAACGCGCGCGAACATCTGCGTGCCGGTTACCGTCTTGCAGCCGCGGGCGCGCGCTGCCTCGATGAACGGCGTGAGCGGCGGCTTCGTGACCACGTCGCCGACGAAGGTGCTCGCGGGCAGGCGCGAGACGTCGATGGGCATCGGGTCGCCGGGGCGCATGCCCATGGGCGAGGCATTGACCAGGACATCGAACGATTCGGCCTTTACGTCGCTGGCTGCGACGCGCACCGCGCCGCGCCCGAGCGTTGCGAGCCGCTCGACGAGCGCGCCGGCGCGCGCGGCGTCGTTCTCGCGCACGTCGAGCGAGGCGACCCCCGCATTCACGAGCGCGTGGGCGATGGCCGAGCCGGCGCCGCCCGCGCCCACCAGCAGCGCGCGCTTGCCTTGCAGGTCGCAGCCGGTGCTGGCGAGCGCCGCGACGAAGCCGGTGCCGTCAAACATGCCGCCGTGCCAGCCGCCTTCGGGTGTGCGGCGCAGCGTGTTCGCCGCGCCGAGGAACGCGGCTTCTTCCGAGAGGCTCGCGCAGTGCTGTGCGGCGCTGAACTTGTGCGGCACGGTGATGATGACGCCGTCGACATTGCGCATCGATGCAACGCCCGCGAAGAACGCGGCCAGATCATCGGGCGCGGCGTGCGCGGGCACGACTAGCGCGTCACGGCCCGCTTCGCGCAATGCGGCTGTCACGCCCTTGGGCGAGCGCACCTGGGCAATCGGATCGCCGACGATGAAGTAGACACGCGTGGCGCCGCTCAGGCCTTCATCGAGCGAAACAGGGGTGGCTTGCACGGCGGAATTCGAGGGGGAAGTCATACGGGTTTCATCTCCTGGGTGATCTGCGGTTTGGCGCCGGCATCGTCGTGCACGATGCCGAGCAGTCTGGCCTGCGTGAGCGCGTCATCCTCGAGTGCGCTCGCGCTGCTTTCGTGCGCCACGCGGCCGTTGACGAGGACGTAGGCGCGCTCGGCGATCGGCAGCACCATGTCGGCCTGATGCTCGACGATCACGACGCTCGCCCGCTCGCGCAGCTTCACGACGGCATCGAGCACTTCCTGCACGACCGCGGGCGCGAGTCCTTCGAACGGCTCGTCGAGCAGAATCGCCTTAGCTGGCGCCATGAGTGCGCGCGCGATCGCCACCATCTGCCGCTCGCCGCCCGAAAGATGCTCGGCGCGCGCGTCCCTGCGCGTGGCGAGACGAGGGAAGAGCGCATACATCTCGTCGACGCTCGCGCCGCCTTTGCGCGCGGCGAGCCGGAGGTTCTCGCTCACCGTGAGGTTCGGGAAGAGCCGGCGGCCCTCCGGAACCATCGCGAGGCCGAGCCGGTTGATCTCGTGCGGCGGGCGGCCGGTGATGTCGTGGCCGTCGAACGTGATGCGGCCGGCCGTGATCTGGGCGACGCCGGTTGCGGCGCGCAGCGTCGTGGTTGTGCCCACGCCGTTGCGGCCGAGAATCGCAATGACCTCGCCTTCGTTGAGCGTGAGATCGATGCCGTCGAGAATCGTGTTGCCTGCGTAGCCCGCCCGCACGCCTTCGAGCCGCAGCAACGGCCGCGGCGGGGTGGCGCGCGCGTCTCGCGAGGCGTTCGCGCGGGCGGCAAGGCGCGCGTCGACGGGGCGTGCCCCAGTGGCATGCCCCATGTAGGCTTCGATCACTTCGGGGTGCTTTGCAACCTCGGCGGGCGAGCCGTCGGCAATCAGGCGCCCGCGATGCAGCACGCTCACGCGATCGGAAATGCTGAGCACGCGGTCGATGTCGTGTTCGATCAGCAACACCGCATGATGATTCGCGAGCTCGCGGATGAGCGCGGCGACGCGGACGCGATCCGCTTCGGCGAGGCCCGCGAGCGGCTCGTCGAGCAGCAGCAGCCGCGCCTCGGTCGCGAGCGATAGCGCGATTTCGAGCAGGCGCTGTTCGCCATGCGAGAGGCTTTCGCACGGATGCGCCGCGCGCTCGGCGAGGCCGACGGCGGCGAGCAGCGACCAGGTCCGCGCGTTTTGCCCGCCGATCGCATGGGCGTCGCGCCAGAAGCCGAGGCGCTCGCGCTGCGCCGCCTGCACCGCCACGCGCACGTTCTCGAACACCGTGAGATTGCGGAACACACTGAGGATCTGGAACGAGCGGCTCATGCCGAGGCGCACGCGGCGGAACATCGCCAGCCTCGTCACGTCCTGGCCGTCGAAGTGAATCGTGCCCGCGCTTGGCCGCAACACGCCGGTCAGCATGTTGAAGAAGGTGGTCTTGCCCGCGCCGTTCGGGCCGATGAAGCTGTGCAGGCGGTACGGAAAGACGTCGAGGTCGATCTGCTCGGCCGTCACGAGCGAGCCGAAGTGCTTCGAGAGCCCGCGCACGCTCAGCACGGGCCGCGAGGGAGCGGCATCCACGCGGCTCGCGCGGTATGGCGCGATAGTCTCGGGCCGCGCGGGGATGGTGTTGCGCACGAGCGTCCAGCCGGGGCGGCGCAGCAGCCGCTGCGCGAGCCCCTGAATGCCTTCGGGCGAAAAGAACGCGAACGCGATGATGATGGGCGCGAAGATCAGCCACCAATGCTCGGTGAGGCTGCTGAGCTTGTCTTCGAGCAGGATGAAGGCAATCGCGCCCCACAGCGGGCCGAGAAACTGATGCACGCCGCCCAGCACCGTCATCAGCAGGCTGTCGCCCGCGTGCTCCCAGCTCAGGTTATTCGCGTACGCGCCTTGCAGCATCAGGCAAAGCAGCCCGCCTGCATAGCCGATCACCGCGGCCGAGATGACGAACGCCTGGAACTTGAGGCGATACGTGTCGTAGCCGAGGCTCGCCGCACGCTGCTCGTTGTCGCGCAGCGCCTGCAGCGCGCGGCCGAAGGGCGCGTGCACGAGCCGCCAAAGCGCCCACGCAATGGCAATCACCGTCACGCATGCAAACACGTGAAAACTCACGGTCGTCGAGAACGTGGGGCGTGGCACATTCTGCAGGCCGTTTTCGCCGCCGGTCACGTCGGTCCACTTGAACGCGATCTCGAAAGCGATTTGCGAGCAGGCGAGCGTGAGCAGCGAGAAGTACAGGCCGCGCCGGCGCAGCACGAGCGCGCCGATCAGTGCGGCCATCGCCGCCGTCACTAGCACACTGGCGGCCAGCGCGAGCATTTCGTTGCCAATGAAGCTCAGCAGCGACACGGCGACCAGATAGGTGGCGGTGCCGAAAAACACCGAGGCGCCAAACGGCACCAGCCCGGTATAGGCAACGAGCAGGTTCACGCCCATGCCGTAGAGCGTGTAGATCGCGATCTGGGTGGCGCGCTCGAGCGGCGTGCCGCTGGCGGTGAGCGCCAGCGAGATGACGGCAAGGCAAATGCCCAGCACCGCAACGGGGTGCCGGGTGAGATATCCGGGTTTCATTCGAAGCGCTCCCAGCGTTCACCGAAAAGCCCGCGAGGGCGCACGAGCAGGACGAGGGCCATCAGCACATACATGGCGACCGACGAGCCTGCGGGGAAGAACTGCACGGTCAGCGCGGTGACGATGCCCACCAGCAGGCCGGCCACCACGGCGCCGGCGAAGGAGCCCAGGCCGCCGATCGTCACGATCACGACGGCCGGCATCCCGGCCGCCGTCGCCATGCCCGGCGTGACCGTGACGAGCGGCGCGGCTAGCAGCCCGGCCGCTCCGGCGAGCAGCGCGCCGAGCGCGAACGCACCGGTGAGCACACGTGGCAGATTGATGCCGAGGAGTCCTACCATTTCAGGATCCCGGCCGCCGGCCCGCAAGATGCGGCCATAGGGCGTGTACTTCATGAAGGCCCAGAGCGCAACGAGAATGGCCAGCGTGACAACCAGCACGAACAGCCGGTACTTCGTGATGAGCAACGGGCCATAGACGAGAAAACCGCTGAGCGCTTCGGGCGCGCTGAACGGCAGGCCGCCCGCACCCCAGACGAGGCGCGTGAGCGCCGTGATCAAAAGCGAGAGCGCGAACGTCACGATCAGGCTCAGGAGCGGATCCTTGCCGTAGAGGCGGCGGATGAAGACCACTTCGATCAGCACGCCCACGGCGGCCACCAGCACCGGCGCGAGCACAGCGGCCGCCCAGCCGGACTGCATGGAGAGCGTGATGGCGAAGTACGCGCCGAGCGCGAACAGCGCGCCATGCGCGAAGTTGACGATACCGAGCAGCCCGCAGATGATCGACAGTCCGATCGCGAGCAGCACGTAGAGGAAGCCCATCACCAGTCCATTGGCGATCTGGGATAACACCATTTCTGCCATGCCCTTACTCCGAAATGCGACACACACGGGCGGCGCCCGCCGCATGCTCAAGCGCATCGGGCGAGGCGGCGCAAGGTGCGCGGAATTAGCGTGCGGCCCGGGGGCTGCAAGCCTGGAGCGCCGCGCGAGTGGCGGCGCACAGCGTCAGCGGGCGGCCATCGTGCAGCCGATCTCCTGGCGCGTGCCATAAAGCCGGTCGAGATCGGCGGGGTTGTGCGGCACGACGCTGACCTGGTCGAGCCAGTCCCACTTGTCGGTGATGTGGTCCTTCACCTTGAACACGCTCCAGCGCCGCAGCATCTGGTGGTCCCACGAACGGAAATACGCGGGCCCGCTGCTGTCGCCGAACTGGATGGTTTCAAGGCTTTGGACGAGGTCCGCGCTCGAGGTGCTCTTCGCCTGGTTGATGGCCTTGAGCAGCGCACGCGTCGTGAACCAGCCAATCCAGGCCTTGTCGGCGGGCGGCTTGCCGTATTTCGCCGTGTACTGCTTGATGAACGCGATCTCCTCGGGCGAATGTCCCGGCGAGCTGAAGTGCCAGGGCTTGCCGTAATAGCCGGTGGCGGCATCGACATTGATCGACCAGAGGTCCGAGTCGCCGATGATCGGGCAAGCCACGGGAATCTGGCCTTTCATGCCCATTTCCGCGTACTGCTTGAGGAAGGTGGAAAGGTCGCCGCCCGGCAGCCCGAGCAGCACGACATCGGGCTTCGACTGGCGGATCTTGAGGAGAAACGAGCTGAAGTCGGTGGTGTTCAGCGGCGTGACGTCGGCGCCGACGATCGTGCCGCCCGATTGCTTGAGCAGGGCCGACATCGAGCGCTGGATGTCCTGCCCGTAAGCGTAGTTGGCGACGAGAAAGTGCCACTTCTTGCCGATCGCAAGCAGCGAGGGCGCCAGCGCGCGGCAGGTCACCGGCGTCGGGCTCAGCACGCGAAACGTATACGGGTTGCAACTGCTGCCGGTCAGCTCGCGCGCGGCCGCATTGGGCGCGATATAGGGCGTCCTGGTGCGCCAGGCGACCGAGGACATCGCGAGCGATGTGCCGCTGTTCGTGCCGCCGATCACGGCAACCACCTTGTCTTCCTCCACGAGCTTCTGCATGTTTTGCTGCGCCGACTGCGGATTCGGCTCGTCGTACCAGACGAGATCGACGCGACGGCCGCGCGCCTGGCTGCCCGCCTGGTCGAGCGCGAGCTTCACGCCGTTCGCGATCACTTCGCCCTGTTCGGTCCACACGCCCTGCTTGGCCATCAGCAGGCCCAGCTTCAAAGGTTGCTCGCCCTGTGCGCGCACGATCGCGGGCGCTGCGAGCACCGCCGCGCCGCCCGCGAGCGCCTTGCCGGCGGTGGCGAGCCATGCGCGCCGCGAAAGCGCCGGGCCGGGCGCCGCGTCTGCCGCGGATTGCAAAAAGGTGCCGTCCTGCTGATGTTCGTCAGTCATCTGTCTCCGCTCCTTGTCCCGTTCGAATGGGCTGTTTTCGTGATGCCCCGCGCGTCTCGCGCCGGGCTGCGCTCAAACTTTTCGTGAACTTTAGTTCAAATTGGAATAGCATTCAATAATTAACTTGTGTTTCAGGGTATCGGGGAAATCACCGTGTGCTGCCGGGGCGCGAGTCGTTCAACCAGAGCAAGGAGGAGAAGTGATGGCAAAAAGACGTCTGGTGGTAATCGGGGCGGGGGCGATCGGCCGGATGCACGTGGAGCGCGCGCGGCTGCATCCAGAGGTCGAGGTGGTGGCGGTGGCGGATCCGTCGCCGGCCGCCGGGCAGTTCGCGCGCGACGAAGGTTTGCGATGGTTCACCGACTACGCGGCGATGCTCGACGAAATGCGTCCCGAAGGTGCGATCGTCGCGACGCCGAACGCGACCCACGTGGGGGTCGGCCTTGCATGCATTGCGCGCGGCGTGCCGGCGCTGATCGAAAAACCGGTGGCCGATCATGTGGAGGATGCGCTGCGGCTCGTCCGTGCCGCGCGCGATGCGGGCGTGCCGTTGTTGGTGGGGCATCATCGCAGGCACAATCCGGTCCTACGCCGGGCGCGCGAGATCGTGCAGTCGGGGCGCCTCGGCGCGCCGGTCGCGGCCAATGCGCTCGCAACCTTCTACAAGCCCGATGCCTATTTCGACATGTCCTGGCGCCGCCACGCGGGCGGCGGCCCGGTACTGATCAACCTGATCCACGACATCGACATCATGCGTTTCCTGCTGGGCGAGATCGTCGAGGTGCAGGCGCAGACCTCGAACGGCGTGCGCGGCTTCGAAGTGGAAGACACCGCCGCCGTGCTCCTGCGCTTCGCGAGTGGCGCGCTCGGCACGCTCGTGGTGTCGGACACGGCGGCTGCGCCGTGGAACTGGGATCTGGCGGCTGGGGAAGCCGCGCATTATCCGCGCCAGCAGGAGAACACGCATTTCCTGATCGGCACCGATGCGTCGCTCACGCTTCCGCAGCTCGACATCTGGGAATACCGTGGCGCCAGAGGCTGGCATGAGCCGCTGACCGTGGAGCGCAGCACGCCGCACATGGGCGATCCTTACCACGAGCAGTTGCGCCATTTCGCTGCCGTGATCGCGGGCGAGGAAGCGCCGTTGTGCAGCGCCGACGATGGCGCGCGCACGCTGGCCGCGACGCTTGCCGTGCAGCGTGCGGCGGCGGCGCGTGTGCCGGTGGTGCCTGCTTTGAGCGAGGCACCGTCGCGCTAGTCACGGTAATCGATCAGGATGACTGATGACTGTGGCGGTAGAACGCCACGGTCTGACGCAGGCCTTCCTCGAGCGTCGTTTGCTGCAGATCCGGAAGCAGGCGTGCTAGCTCGGGATCGTGAGGGAACGTGGTGGCGATGGGCAAGGGCGGGCCGTCCGCGTCGATGCATGCCCCGGGTACGATCGTCACGATTTTCTCGATCAGCGTTTGCACCGGCGTGATCTCTCCCGCCAGGGTGAACGCATGCGCGCCAGTGAAGTCGCACAGCAGCGCCGCTTCATAGGCGGCGGCGACGTCGTCTGCGAAAACGAGGCCTGTCGATCCGCCGAAGGTAATCGTATAGGGCTCGCCGCGCGCGGCAGCGCGGCAGGCAAGACTCGGCCCGGCGCTCGATCCCGATTCACGCCCCGCACCGTAGACCACCAGCGGACGAAAGCCGATACTCGCAATGCCATGGTCATGCCACGAGGCGCGGGCCGAGCCTTCGCAGGCGAGCTTGAAGGCGCCGTAGTGCGTCTGCGGCAATGGCGTGGCGCCGTCGTCGGGGCCGAACACGCCGGCGCTGCTCGCGTAAAGCACGCGCCGGATGCCCGCGACGCGCGCGGCGTCGAACACGTTGAGCGTGCCGATCAGGTTGATCTGCGCGCCCCGCACGGGATTTGCGGCGCACTCCGGTGTGAGGATGCCCGCGAGATGGATCACCGCATCGCAGCCTTCGAGCGCGCGCGCAGTGTCGGCGGGGTTCGCAATGTCGCCCGTGCGCCATTGCACCGAGGCAGCCCGCCCGGGCGCGAGCGCCTCGATGAGGCGCGTGTCCGCGCGCAGGTCGAAGGCGACGCAGCCCACGCCGCGCGCCAATAGCCGCTTCATGATCCACGCTCCCAAAAAGCCGCTGCCGCCCGTGATCAATACCCGCATTGCCGTTCCTCCATGTAGTTGGTGAAGTCACAAAGTCTTTGCCAAACGATTATTTGTGGAATAGTATTCCAAAACTCAATGTAATTCTACATTGGCCGCCGCAAGCGGCGGCTCCTGGAGACACAGAAGGAAGGGCCATACCGAACATGAAGCATGAACCGATACTCGATTGCGACGTACTGGTGCTGGGTTCCGGCGCTGGCGGGCTCGCGGCGGCGGTGACGGCGGCAGCGCAGGGCTTGCGTGTGATCGTCGCGGAAAAGGAGGACGTGTTCGGCGGCACGACCGCCTGGTCGGGCGGATGGATGTGGATTCCCCGCAACCCGCTGGCGACTCGCGCGGGTATTCGTGAGGATATCGAAGGTCCGCGCACCTATCTGAAGAGCGAGTTGGGCGCGCAGTACGATGCGGCCAAGGCCGATGCGCTGCTCGAGCGCGGGCCGGAGATGATCGAATTTTTCGAGCGCCACACCGCGGTGCGCTTCATCGACGGCAATCGCATTCCCGATTTCCACACCACGCCGGGAGCGGGCACGGGAGGGCGGTCGGTGTGCGCCATGCCTTTCGACGGCCGCGCGCTGGGCCCGCTGATCGACAAGCTGCGCGCGCCGCTTTCGGTCACGACGATCAAGGGCATGGCGCTCGCCTCGGGGCAGGATCTTGCCCACTTCTATCGGGCGACGCGCTCGTTGCAATCGGCGCTTTACGCGAGCAGCCGGCTTGCAGCGTTCGCGTGGCAGAAGCTGCGCTATGGCCGCTCCATGCATCTCGTGAACGGCAATGCGCTGGCCGCGCGGCTGCTGAAGTCGGCCGCCGATTGCGGTGTGGACCTGCGCACGCGTGCAAAAGCCATTGGCCTGTTGCGCGACGCCACGCGCGTCACGGGTGCGCGCGTCGACATCGAGGGCGTCGTGCATCAGGTGCGCGCGGCGCGTGGCGTCGTGCTCGCGTGCGGCGGCTATCCGCACGATCTTGCACGCCGCGCGCGCACCTTCGCCTATACGCCCTCGGGCCATGAGCACTGGTCGGCGGCGCCGCGCTGCAACACGGGCGATGGCATCCGTCTTGGCGAATCGGTGGGCGCGCATTTCGACGACGCGCTGGAGGCGCCTGCCGCATGGGCGCCCGTCTCGATCGTTCCCGAACACGCCGGCGTGAAGGAGGTTGCCTTTCCCCACCTGATCGAGCGCGCCAAGCCCGGCGTGATCGCGGTCACGCGGGCGGGCAAACGCTTCGTCAACGAGGCATCGTCGTATCACGACTTCATCGGGGCGCTGCTCGACACGACGCCGGCCGGCGACGAGGTTTGCGCATGGCTCGTTTGCGATCACCGGTTCCAGCGCCGCTATGGGCTGGGTTTTTCGAAGCCGTTTCCGTTTCCAGTCGGGCCGTATCGCCGCTCGGGTTACCTCAAGCGCGGCGCAACGCTCGCGGCGCTGGCAGCGCAATGCGGTATCGACGCGAACGCGCTGGCCGACACGGTCGCCAGCTACAACCAGTACGCGAGTCGGGGCTTCGACCCGCAATTCCACAAGGGCTCGACGCCCTACAACCGCGTGCAGGGCGACGCCGGGCAGGAGCCGAATCCCTGTCTCGCACCTATCGAAAACGGCCCGTACTATGCCGTGAAGCTATTGCCCGGCAGTCTCGGCACCTTCGCGGGCATCGCCACCGACGCGCACGCGCGCGCGCTCGATAGCAGCGGCCGGGTGATCGATGGCCTTTATGCCGTGGGCAACGACAGTGCCAGCATGATGGGCGGCTGCTATCCAAGCGGCGGCATCACGCTCGGCCCTGCAATGACCTTCGGTTATCTCGCGGGCCTGTCGCTTGCACGGTTTCAGCACGATATTGTTGGCATAACGAATTATTTTCACTCTAAAGGACAATGCAATGACACTGTATGACGTCGTCACGCTCACCGTGAAGATCGGTGCGAACGCTCAAGTTTTCGAAGGCATCCAGGCCAGCGGCGATCCGCAGGGCGGCAGGCTGCTCGGCTGCTGGTATTCGGACATCGGCGCGCTCGGCAAGGTGCTCGTGCTGCGCGGTTATGGATCGGAAGCCGCTCTCGTGGCCGAGCGCAAGCGCATGCTGCTGGAGGGCAATCCATTCGGCGTGGGCGAATTCATCGACGATGTGAAGACCGAAAGCTACGCGCTCTTCCCGTTCCTGCCGCCCATCGAGCCCGCGGTGCACGGCGGCATCTACGAGATGCGCGTGTACGGCACGAAGCTCGGCAGCCTGCAGCACACCATCGACGCGTGGGAGCAGGCGGTGCCCGAGCGCACGAAGCGCTCGCCGCTCGTGGGCGCGATGTACTCGCTCGACGGCGAGGTGCCGCGCTTCCTCAATATCTGGCCGTATGCGAGCGTCGACGAACGCTCGCGCATTCGTGCCGAAGCGGTGAAGGACGGCATCTGGCCGCCGAAGGGCGGTCCCGCGCATCTCACGACGATGGAGTCGACCATCTGCGTGCCCGCGCCGTTCTCGCCGCTGCGCTGACACGGTACGGGCGATGCGCGGCCCCGGCGCCGCGCGCATTCGAATCAAGGAGACATCATGACCCAGCCTCAACCGCGTGCACTGTCGCTTTCGGCGTTGACGGTGCTCGAACTGAGCCCGCCGCAGATGGTGCAGTGCGCCGCCGATGCGGGCTACGACTATGTGGGCCTGCGTTTATTGCCCGCCACCGACCACGAAGTGCGGCATGAAATCGTCGGCGATACCCCGCTCTTGCGCGAAACGCTCGCAGTCCTGAAGGATACGGGCGTGCGCACGCTCGACGTCGAGATTCTGCGCCTGAAGCCGGATACCGACGTCGCCAGCTATAAGCCCATGCTCGAAACCGCGGCGCAACTCGGCGCGCGCTACGTGCTCGTGGCGGGCAACGACCCCGACGAGGCCCGCACGATCGAGCGGCTGGGGCAGCTCTGCGATATCGCGGCGCCATTGGGCCTGACACCCTCGATCGAGCCGATGCCGTGGACCGACGTGAAGGACATCGCGGCGGGCGCGCGTATCGTGAAGGCGAGCGGGCGGCGCAATACCGGCCTCATCATCGACCCGATCCACTTCGACCGTGCCGGTTCTTCGCTCGAAGAACTGCGCGCCCTGCCGCGCGAGTACTTCGGCTACGTGCAGTTCTGCGACGCACCGGCCGCGCGCCCCGCCGATCTCGATACGCTGCTGTACCAGGCGCGCTGCGAGCGAATGATTCCGGGCGAGGGCGGTCTCGATCTCGTGGGCATCTTGCGCGCGTTGCCGGACCACCTTCCTGTGAGCGTCGAAGTGCCGACCGAACAATGGGCAAAGACAACGCGCGCCGTGGATCGTGCCCGCCGCCTTCGCGAGGCGACGCTCGCGGTGCTTGACAAGGCGCACGCGCCGGCCTGAGCACGTTGTGCAAACCGGGTGCCGCTCGAGCACATGAGCGGCGCCCATCGCATCCAGCAGGTCTGCCAGGCGGCCCGTCGAAGCGCCACCGGTCCTGCTGTCCGAATCGGCAACACAACAAGAAAACGACTGCCTTGCAACGGACCGGACAGGCGCTAAAGCGCCAGCGCCGGTCCACAGGAGACACACATGGTTTTTTCGCAAGCGGCCCGGCGGGCCTCCCAGGCCGATACCACGGGCAAGACGGCGCGAGCCTTCGATGTCCAGCAGTTCCTCGACGACCGGCCAGTCGGGCGGTTTCAACTGCTCGTGCTGCTGCTGTGCATGATGATCGTGATGCTCGATGGGCTCGACACGGTGATGATCGGCTTTATCGCACCGTCGCTCTCGAGCGCATGGGCGATTCCGCGCGACGCGCTCGGCCCGGTCATGAGCGGCGGGCTGCTTGGCCTCGCGTTCGGCGCGCTCGCCGCTGGGCCCATGTCCGACCGCTTTGGCCGCAAGACGGTGATGACCGTGGCCGTGTTGTTCTTCGGCGTCTGGAGTCTGGCCTCCGCGTTCGCGCACGATGTGACCTCGCTCACGGCGCTGCGCTTTCTCACCGGCATTGGCCTTGGCGCCTCGATGCCGAACGCGGCGACGCTCATGGCCGAATACGCGCCGCCGCGCCGCCGCGCGCTGATGGTGACGGCGGTGTTTTGCGGCTTCACGTTCGGCGCGGCGGGCGGCGGCTTCGTCAGTGCCTGGCTGATCGGGCAATGGGGCTGGCAGTCGGTGCTGCTGCTCGGCGGCGTGTTGCCGGTCGTGTATGTGCCGGTACTGATCAAGTGGCTGCCGGAGTCGGCGCGCTACCTCGCGCTCAAGGAAAGCCGGCGCGCACGCCTCGTGGATGTGCTGAACCGCCTGCAACCGGGCGTGGCAAACAGCGAGACGCGCTTCGTTTCGCACGAGCCGCAGCAGGCGCCGCGCAGCCCGGTGCGCGCCATTCTTTCGCGTGAGCATGCGTTTGGCACCGTGATGTTGTGGATCTGCTATTTCATGGGCCTGCTGACGGTCTATCTGCTCGGCAACTGGCTGCCCACGCTGATTCGCGGCCTGGGCTTCTCGCTTGCCGAAGCGGCCGTGGTGGGCGCGCTGTTCCAGGCGGGCGGCACCGTGGGGTCCGTGCTGATCGGCTGGCAGATGGATCGCTTCAATCCGCATCGCGCGCTCGGCGCGACGGTGCTCGCGGGCGGCGTGTTCGCCTGGTACATGGGCACGGCGGCGCACCCGTTCAGCATCATCTGCGTGCTCGCGTTCGGCATGGGCTACTGCATGAACGGCTCGAACACGGGGTTCTGCGCGCTTGCGGCCGGCTCATATCCCACCGGGATGCGCGCCACGGGGACGAGCTGGATGCTCGGCGTGGGCCGCTTTGGCGGCATCGCGGGCGCAATGGTGGGCGCGGCGATGCTGCACGCGAGCTGGAGCTTCGGCGCAGTGTTCACGGCGCTGGCCGTGCCGGCGGCCGTGGGCGGCGCGGCGGTGCTGCTCAAGGGCGCGCGCCATCGCGGACCTGTCACGATGGTGGGCGTGAGCGCGGGGCATTGAACCCGGTGGCGGCATGGCGCGCGGCAGGCAAGCCGCGGGCGCCGTGCCCGCGCAGGCCCGGCGCGCGGCCAGCCGGCATGACGCCATTCGGGCGAACCCGCTAATTCCACTTGAATTCCAGTATGGAATTGTGTTCTCATTTACGCACTACGACAGAATGAGAAAACGACATGGCCGGAAATCTGGAGCGCGCACTCGCGGTACTGGAGCTGCTGGCGAAGCACGGCGGCCCCATGCCGCTCGCCACCATTGCCGACACGCTGGATATTCCGCGTAGCGGCACACACCGCTTGCTGTCGATGCTGATCGACGAGGGCTTCGTGCGCCAGGACGAGGAGCATGGCGAGTACATGCTGGCGCTGAAACTGGTGTCGCTGGCGCTGATCTACCTTTCGACGAGCGGCGTGTTCGACATCTCGCAGCCGGTGCTCGACCGCCTCGCCGAGGCCTCGGGCGAGCTTGCGCGGCTTGGCGTGGTGGAGGGGGATCACATCACTTTTGTGGGCAAGGCGCAGGGCGCGAAGTCGGGCTTGCGCTACGACCCGGACATGGGCAGCAATCCGCCGCTGCATTGCACGGCCAGCGGTCAGGCGTGGCTGGCAACATTGCCGGACGAGCGGGCGATCGAGCTCGTGTCGCGGCAAGGCGGCCTCGGCCCCAAGGCGCACAACGCGCCTCGCGCGCCGAAGACGATCCAGCAGTTTCTGAAAGACCTCAACGGTGCGCGTCAGCGCGGCTATGGCGTCGCCATCGAGACCTACGAGATGGGCATGACCTCGATTGCGGCGGCCGTGCACAACCCCGTGACGCAGGAAGTCGTTGGCATCGTGAGTCTGGCGGGGCCGAGCAGCCGCCTGCCGGAAGAGCGGCTCAAGGAACTTGCGCCGCACTTGCTGGAAGCCG
>JAITTX010000570.1 GCA_031286755.1 Paraburkholderia sp. | reverse complement strand
TGCTCGTTCTCGCGGTGGGCATTCCGGCGTTGCGCTATGCGATCCGCACGCCGGCCGGCTCCACGCAGACCGCCGCCAGGAACAGCGCCCCCGCTACGCCAACTGCCCCGGCGAGTCATGCAACGGCGCTGGTGCAAGCGGCGCCCGCCGCCAACCCGCCCGCGCAACCGGCTGCCGGCAATGCGAATCCAGCCACCCAGGCGCAGCAGCAAGCCGCCGTGGCTACTTCCGGAGCGGCCACGTCCGCAGCGCTCACGCAGGGCTCCGGCACGCCCGCCGCCGAGACCGCTCAGACCACGAACACCACGGTCGTGGAGGTGCACGCCGGCAAGGACAAGCCCGTCAACGCCACCGATCTCTCCGCCGCATCCCAGCAGGCCATGCAGCCCGCGCAGGCTGGGCAGAATGCGCAGGCCGCTCAAGCCACGCAATCCGCGGACGCCACCCAGGGCGAGCAGGCCACGCAGCCCGCCGATGCCACCCAGGCCGCGCCGTCCGAGCCGCAGGTCGCGCAGGTGCCGCCGCGCGCGGCGGTCCCGCCCTCCGTGCGCACGCCCGCGCCCATGCGTCCCGTGCGCGTACGCTTCCAGGTGCTGCCGTGGGGCGAGGTCTACGTCGACGGCGTGAGGCGCGGCGTGAGTCCGCCGTTCCATACGGCGAATCTTTCGCCGGGCACCCATCGCATCGAGATCCGCAATGGCTCGCTCACGCCTTACGTGCGCACCGTGACGCTCGATGCGGGCAGCCCGCCGCTCGACATCAGCTACAAGTTCGAGTAATCGCGCCAAGGAGTCCGAACGATGATCGAAACCCTGCTCGCACCGGTCAGCGCCGAAGCGCCGTGCGGCCCGGACCTCGAATACGACGCCGACTTTCTGGAGTTGCAGCGCAGCGCCACGGCGAAGCCCGAGGAGCAGTACGGCGACGTGCTGATTGCCGCGCAGGCGCCCGCGTGGCGCGACGTGGAGCGGCTCGCGCTCGCGCTGCTCGCGCGCACGAAGGACCTGCGCATCGTCGTGCCGCTCACCTGGGCATGGATCGACAGCCGCGGCCTGCAAGGCTACGCGGACGGCCTGCGGCTTGCGGCGGCGCTGCTCGACGCGTACTGGGAGCCGCTGCATCCTGCGCTCGTCGTCGACGAGGAATTCGATCCGCTGCCACGCTTCAATGCGCTGGCGGAACTGGCCGGCCCGCAGGGCTGCGCGCGAGCGGCGCGCGAGCAGCCGCTCATCGGCGCGCTGAGCGTGAGCGCGGCCGCCGAATTGGTGCAGCGAGGCGAGGGCGGTGAAGGCGGGGCTTCCGGCAGCAATTACGCGGGCGGACGCGAGCGCTTCGTGCGCGAATTGCACGAGGCGTTCGTGGCGGGCCACCCCGCGCTGCTGGCCGCGCTCGCGGTGCGGGAGCAATTGAGGGAGATGCGGCGCAGGGTGAGCGAGCGGCTCGGCGAGGCGTGGACGCTCGACGCGAGCGCGCTCGAACGGCAGATCGCGGCGCTGGCCGCCGAACTGCCGGAGCACGCGGGCCAAGCGCAGGCACAGGACACCACGGGGCAAGCCATGGCCGAAGTAGTGGAACAAAGCGGGGCACAAAGTGCTGGACAAAGCGCCACGCAGGCCTCGCAAGGCGCGCCGCCGCAGCGCGCGGTGGGGCCGCCCGCCGCGAACGGCGCGGCATGGCGCGATGCGGAGATTTCGAGCCGGGCCGACATCGACTTCGGGCTCGAAAAGATGTGCCGCTACCTCGAACTCCACGAGCCGAGCCACCCCGCGCCCATTTTCCTGCGCCGGGCGCAGCGTCTGCTCTCGCTGAACTTCTACGAGATCTTTCGCGACATCGCGCCGGAAAGCGTGCGGGAACTCGATCACCTGAGCGGCAACCGCAGTGAATCGTCGCAATGAGCGGGCCGGTCGAGCGCAATGCTGAATCGCAGAGCCTGACTACAGCGCGCGGCAGCGGGGGCCGCGCGGGAAACCAGATACGGATCGGCGCCGGTTCCGGTACCGGAGGCGATCCGCTTGAGCGCACGGGTTGCGCGGGGAGTTGACTCACATGTCTCGTAACAAGTCATCGGAAGGCGGGCAGAAGTTCATCGCCCGCAATCGTGCGCCGCGCGTGCAGATCGAATACGACGTCGAGCTTTACGGCGCCGAGCAGAAGGTGCAACTGCCCTTCGTGATGGGCGTGCTGGCCGATCTCGCGGGCAACCGCAGCGAGGCGCTGCCCGATCTGGCCGAGCGCCGCTTCATGGAGATCGACGTCGACAATTTCGACGACCGCATGAAATCCATCGCGCCGGCGCTCGCGTTTCAGGTGCCCAACACGCTCACGGGTGACGGCACCATGAGCGTCGAGCTCGCGTTTCGCAGCATCGACGACTTCGCGCCCGCCGCGCTCGCGCGCAACGTCGAGCCGCTGCGCAGACTGCTGGAGGCGCGCACCCAGCTCGCGAACCTGCTTTCGTACATGGACGGCAAGCGCGGCGCCGAGGAATTGATTGCGCGCGCGCTCGGCGACCCCGCGCTGCTCGCCGAGCTGTCGGAGCCCAAGGCGCTGGCCGCGCCGCAAGGGCAGGGAGAAGGCAGCGGATCCCGCAACGCCGGGCAGGAGGACGAACATGAGCCGAAGTGAGACGCAAGGCGCACAGCAAAGCGTCACCGCCACGCTGCCCGCGACCACGCTGAGCGGCGACCAATTCTCGGTGCTGCTGGAGCGCGAGATCAGCCCCAAGACCGAGCTTGCGCGCGTGGCCGTGCAAACCGCGGTGCAGACGCTCGCGCGCGAGGCGCTCGAGCAGAGCCAGACGGCCACGCTGTCGTCGGATGCTTACGAGGGCGTGCGGCAGATGATTGCCGCCATCGACGAAAAGCTCTCCACGCAGATCAACGCGATGCTGCATCATCCGGATTTCCAGCGCCTGGAGGCGTCGTGGCGCGGGCTGCACTATCTCGTGAACAACACCGAAACCGACGAGATGCTCAAGATCCGCGTGTTGCCCGCGAGCAAGAAGGAAGTCGCGCGCATGCTCAAGCGCCACAAGGGCATTGCCTGGGACCAGAGCCCGCTCTTCAAGAAGATCTACGAAGAGGAGTACGGACAATTGGGCGGCGAGCCGTTCGGCTGCCTCGTGGGCGACTATTACTTCGACCACAGCCCGCCCGACGTCGAGATGCTGCGGTCGATCTCGAAGATCGCGGCGGCGGCGCACGCGCCGTTCATCGGCGGGGTGTCGTCGGCGCTCATGCAGATGGACTCGTGGCAGGAGCTCTCGAACCCGCGCGACCTCACGAAGATCTTCCAGAACACCGAGTACGCGGCGTGGCGCAGCCTGCGCGACTCGGAAGACTCGCGCTATGTCGGGCTCGCCATGCCGCGCTTTCTCGCGCGTCTGCCCTATGGCGCGCGCACCGACCCCGTGGACGAATTCGAGTTCGAGGAGGAAACCGACGGCGCGCGCCACGACCGCTACACCTGGGCGAACGCGGCCTATGCAATGGCGGCCAACATCAACCGCTCGTTCAAGCTCTATGGCTGGTGCTCGTCGATTCGCGGCGTGGAGTCGGGCGGCGCGGTCGAGAACCTGCCGTGCCACACGTTCCCCACCGACGACGGCGGCGTCGATCTCAAGTGTCCGACCGAGATCGCGATCAGCGACCGCCGCGAGGCGGAGCTCGCGAAGAACGGCCTGATTCCGCTCATTCACCGCAAGAACTCCGACGTGGCGGCGTTCATCGGCGTGCAGTCGCTCTATCAGCCCGCCGAGTACCACGACCCGGACGCCACGGCGAACGCGCGGCTCTCGGGCCGGCTGCCGTATCTGTTCGCATGCAGCCGCTTCGCGCACTACCTCAAGTGCATCGTGCGCGACAAGGTGGGCTCGTTCCGCGAGCGCCCGGACATGGAGCGCTGGCTCAACGACTGGATCATGAACTACGTGGACGGCGACCCCGCGAACTCCTCGCAGGAAACCAAGGCGCGCAAGCCGCTGGCCGAGGCGCGCGTGATGGTGGACGCCATTGCCGACAACCCCGGCTATTACTCGGCGCGCTTTTTCCTGCGGCCGCATTACCAGCTCGAAGGCTTGACGGTGTCGCTGCGGCTGGTGTCGCGCTTGCCGGCCCTGCAAGCCTCGGGCAGTTGATGAGGATGTCGAATTTATCTGGATGATGGTGCGCGCGAGTCTGGCAGGCGGGTAGCCGGGCAAGCAAGTTGACAAGCAGGCTGGGAAGCAGGTTGGCAGGCAGGATACGAAACCGGGAGAAGAGCAATGGGCGTGGCGATGTTTATGAAGGTGGATGGCGCAACGGGCGAGTCCGCCGACAAGCAGCATGGCGGCTGGAGCGATATCCAGTCGTTTTCCTGGGGCGCGACGCAGCCCGCCGCCATGTCGACGGGCGGCGGCGGCAACGCGGGCAAGGCGAACTTCGACGATCTCGTGGTGATGGCCTACATGGACAAGGCCTCGCCCGCGATCATCAAGCACTGCGCGAGCGGCAAGCACTTATCGAAAGTCGAGATATCGTCGTGCAAGACGGGCGGCGAGCAGATCGAGTTTTCGCGCGTCACGCTGGAGGAGGTGATCGTGACCACGGCGCGCGTGATGGGCGCCGATTCGAGCGACTCGACCGACCGGCTGTTGATGCAGTACGGCTTCCAGGCCGCGCGCGTGAAAAAGCAGTACTGGGAGCAGAACGAGAACGGCGGCAAGGGGCCCGAAGTGACAATGGGCTGGGACATCAAGAAGAACACGGAAATGTGAGGTCCGCATGGCCGGGGGTTCTACTCGTTCCGCGCATCCCGCGCATCCGGATTTCGCGCGCGAGACGCCTCCGGACTACCCGGGGCGTCGCCCGCACGATGGCGGCGCGCACCGTCGCACGGCGCGGCCCATGCTGTTCGATCGTCTGCGCGACGACGCCCAGCAGCGGTCCGCCGCCACCGCCGCGGACTCGCCGTACCGCAGCGGCGCGGATGCGAACGGGCTGCTCGAAGCCGTGCTGCGCGATCTCGCGTGGCTCTTGAACACGGCGTGCGCGTTCGACGAGCACGAGGCGCGCCGCTATGCCGAGGCGGGCCGCTCGGTGCTCAACTTCGGCGTGCCGGCATTCGCGGGCACGCCGCTATCCGGCATCGATACGCAGTACATGGAAAACGCGCTGCGCGAGGCGATCGTGTACTTCGAGCCGCGCCTGCAAGCCGGGAGCGTCGAGGTGCGCTGCGTGAACGATGCGCGCGCCGCGCGCAGCGCGAGCCGCCACAACGTGCTGACCTTCGAGATCGCGGGGCGCCTCGCATGCGTGGACCCGCCGCTCTCGATGCTGCTGCACACGGAGCTCGATCTGGACTCGGGCATCGCGCTGCTGCGTCCGCTGGCCGGCTCCGGCGACGCGCAAACGGCCGCCGCGCGCGCGCGGCGCTGAGGAAACGCGGGACATGGACGCACGCTTTCTCGACTACTACAACCGCGAGCTCGCTTATCTGCGCGAGCTGGGCGCGGAGTTCGCGCGCCAGTATCCCAAGGTCGCGGGCGGCCTGGGCATGCATGGCATCGACGTGGCCGACCCGTTCGTCGAGCGGCTGCTCGAAGGCTTCTGCTTTCTCACCGCGCGCGTGCAGTTGAAGATGGACGCGGAATTTCCGCGTTTTTCCGAGCGCCTGCTCGACGTGGTGTACCCCGATCATCTCGCACCCACGCCCGCGATGGCGGTCGTGCAGTTCGAGGCCGACCCGTCCCAGGGCACGCTCGGCCAGGGATTCACGGTGCCGGCCGGGACCAGCCTCATGGCGGCGGCGCCGCGCGGCATGGGGAGCGCCTGCGAGTTCCGCACCGCGCAGGCGGTCACGCTGTGGCCGCTCACGCTGCGCGCCGTCGAACTGGTGCCGGTGCCGGCGGGGCTCGCGCAGCAGGCGGCGGGGGGCGGCGCGAGCCGGGGCACAGGCGGAGGCATCAGCGGAGGCATCAGCGGAGGCATGGGCACGGGTGGCGGCGCAAGCCCGGGCGCGCGGCGCGCGTTGCGCATCGTGCTGGGCGCGCGCGGCGGGGCCAGCCTGAAGCAACTGCCCATCGACCAGCTCACGTTCTTCCTGAGCGGTCCCGAACGTCAGGCGATGCGGCTGCTCGAACTCGTGTGCGCGCGCACGCGCGGCGTCGTGCTGCGCGATGCCGATGCCGATGGTTTTGCAACAGGTCATGCAACCGGTCATGCTGCCGGCTCCGGCCTGCGCGGCGACGGAAAGCGGCTCGCGTCGCTCGGGCCGGAGGCGGTCGTTCACGAAGGATTCGGCGCGGACCAGGCGCTCTTTCCACCGAGTTCGCGCGGCTTCGAGGGCTACCGCATCCTGCGCGAGCACTTCGCGTTCGCCGCGCGCAACCTCTTTTTCAGCGTGCGCGGCCTGCGCCCGGCGTTCGAGGCCGCGCGCGGCGATGGCATCGAATTGCTGCTGCTCATCGACGGCGACGACGCCGACCTCGAACGCAGCATCGACACGACCCATCTCGCGCTCGACTGCACGCCCGCGATCAATCTGTTTCCGAAGCGCACGGAGCGCATTCCGGTGACGCCCGGCACGAGCGAATACCGGCTGATGGTGGACCGCACGCGCGCGCTCGACTACGAGATCTTCGCAGTGAAGCGCGTGATCGGCCATCGCGCGGGCAATGGCAGCGACGGCGGCGCACCGGGCGACTGCGCGTTTCATCCGCTCTACATGGCGAGCGCCGACGATGCGGAGGAGTCCGGCGCCTACTTTTCGGTGCGGCGCGAAACGCGTCTCGTGGGCTCGCAGGCGCGGCGCGGCGGCATGCGCTCGAACTATGCGGGCACCGACGTCTACGTGTCGCTGGTCGATCGCCGGCACGCGCCGTTCGACGAGCGCATCGAGCTGCTTTCCGCCGACACGCTATGCACGAACCGCGACTTGCCGCTGCAACTGGCGGCCGCGGGCGTGACCGATCTCACGCTGAAAATCTCCGCGCCGGTGAGCCGCGTGCGCATCGTGCGCGGTCCGTCCGCGCCGCGCCCGCCGCTCGCCCAGGACGAGGCCAACTGGCGGCTGATTTCGCATCTCGGGCTCAACTACCAGCCGCTCGCCGATCTCGAGGAGGAGGCCGGCGCGCAGCGGCTGCGCGAGCAACTGGAGATCTACGCCGACCCCTCGGACGCGCCGCTCGCGCGCCGCATCCGGGGCATCCGCGGGCTCGCGTGCGAGCCGGTGTTCAGGCGCCTGCCGGTGGCGGGGCCGCTCGTCTACGGGCGCGGCGTGCGCGTGGAATTGACCGTCGACGACCACGCCTTCGCGGGCGACAGCCCCTATGTGCTGGGCGCGGCGCTCGAGCAATTCTTCGCGAGGCATGCATCGATCAACGCGTTCGTGGAGTTCGCGCTCTATTCGGCGCAGCGCGGCGAGATTGCCGAATGGCCCGCACGCATTGGCCGCAGGCCGGCGATATGAGTGAACAGTCAGGATATCGAAATATGAGTCACGAGAAGCCGGTGCCGCTCGATTCCACCGCGAACCCCAACCCGGACACCACTGAGGACCGCAGCCAGGACTTCACTCAGGACCCCACTCAAGACACGGCTGCCGGGCGCGCTCCCGAGCGCGCCCGCTACCTGGCGTTCTGGCGCCGGCTGCGCGCAGCGCCTGCGGAGCACGACCTGTTCCACCTGCTGCGCTGGATCGACGCGCTCGCGAATACGCCGGCGCGGCTCGGCGCGGCGCAGCACCCTGGCGCGGAGCCGGTGCGGCTCGGGCAGATTCCCTCGCTGTCCTTCGCGCCTTCGATGGTGGCCGGCATTGCCGACGCGCAGGCCGAGCGCGTGCCGCCGCGCGTGCTGGTTCAGGGCTTCGGCCTGTTCGGCCCCAACGGCCCGCTGCCTCAGCACGTGACGGAGTACGCGTTCGAGCGTGCGCACAGCGTGGGCGACGCCTCCATGAGCGCGTTCGCCGATGTGTTCCATCACCGGCTGCTGGTGCTGCTCTATCGCGCGTGGGCCGACGCGCAGCCGGTCGTGGGCCTCGACCGCCCCGGCGCGGCGCGCTTCGATGCCTATGTCGCGAGCCTGATCGGCGGGCGCACGGGGGCAACGGAAACGCCCGCGCGCGAGATGCCCGGCCAGCACGCGAAGTACTTCCACGCGGGCCACTGGGTACGCCAGACGCGCAACCCCGAAGGGCTCGCGCAGATGCTGCGCCACGACTTCGGCGTGCCGGTGCGCATTGTCGAGCACGTGGTGCGCTGGGTCGCGCTGGACACGCGGCAGCGCAGCGCGATCGGCACGCCGGGCGCGTTCGCCGCGATGAAGGCGGCGGGCGCGGCGGGTTTCGCAGGCGCGCCGGGGGCGGCCAGCGCGACAAGGACACCAGGCATGACGAGCATCGCAGGCGCAACGGGCGCAGCAAACGCAACGAGCGCAACGAGCGCAACAAGCGCAACAAGCGCAACAAGCGCGGCCCAGGGCGGACGGCGCAGGCGCGGCGTGCGCGCGGTGCTCGGCGAGGGCGCGCTGCTCGGGAGCGCGGTGCGCGACGCCCAAGGCAGCTTTCGCATCGTGCTCGGGCCGTTGCCGCTCGCGCGCTACCAGTCTTTCCTGCCCGGTGGCGCGGATGCGGCAAGGCTCGTGCGCTGGGTACGCGAGTACGTGGGCGCCGAATTCGACTGGGATCTGCAACTCGAACTAGCTGCGCCCGAGGTGCCGCGCGCGGCGCCTGGCGGGGCGGGGCGGCTCGGCTTTTCGAGCTGGCTCGGGCAGCGCCTGAGCGACGAACCCGCGCGCGATCTCGTGATCGATCTGGTCGCGCGCGCGAAGGACGCCGCGCGCGCCGGCGCTCAAGAGCCGCCCGCGTTCGCGCGTGCGCAAGGAGGCTGACGCGTGGCGCGCATCTTCGCACTCGACAGCCCGCTCGGCGACGAGCTCAAGTTCTATCGCCTGAGCGGCCAGGAAGCGCTCGGGCGTCCGTTCGAATGGCGCATCGAGGCGCTCGCCGCGAGTCACAGCGTGTCGCTGCG
>JAITTX010000550.1 GCA_031286755.1 Paraburkholderia sp. | reverse complement strand
CAAAGCACTAGACCTGTGCACAGAGCATTGACGGGTTGGCGAGCAGCCCTGGGGATCGGTGGAATCAGTCTGCGCCCTTGGACCGCATGGCCGGCTGCCGTGACGAATACATTGATCTGATGGCCGGTGTATCTCAGATTTGCTGATGACTTTGCTGCATCGCGCTAGTCGGCAGCTCTGGGCCACTTTCGGACTCATGCACCGCAGCAATACCGCGTCTTGTGCCGCTACTGCTCCTGGAGCGCCCGCTTGGCGGTCGCATTCCGCTCTTCCGTGCTGTCCTGGAGCATCTGTCCGGACACGTTCACCGTGACCTTGAAGATCGTGCCGGTGAAGGCGAACGGCGGCCGGTACAGTTGCGAGACCGGCGAGCCCGGATTGCGGCCGACGGTCAAGCCGCCACCTATTCCGATCAGGAGCGGCACCGTGACCGGCAGCACCGCCTGGCCGACCGGCTTGTCGTTGATGAAGAGCTGCGCGCGGCCGGGCGCGCCTTTGCCTTTGGCGATGTCCGGCTTGCCGGTCGGCTCGAACTGGTAGCGCAACGTCACCTTGCCTTCCGGCACGGTGTCGTTCGACTGAACATGGAATTCCTGCGCGCCGACGTAGTTGTGCACGTAGTGCAGCTTGGCGTCCTTGACGAACAGGGTGTACCCGCCGGAGTTGGAGCCGTGACAGATGACGACGCCGCTCGCGCCACCCCTTAGAATTTCCGCTTCGGCGGTGATGCTGTGGGCGCGGTTGAGCACCTTCACGGCGACGTTTTCCGGCACGGTCTGCGTACCGGGATAGTAGACGTAGATCTGACGCGGTTTGCTGAGCTGCGGGCGCTCATCGGCGAAGCGCGCGGTCCCGCGGCTGTCGAGCGGCAGCACGTTGTACTTGCCGGCTTCGACGTACCACAGCGCGATCATTTCGATCAGCTTGGCGCGGTTGGTATCGGCGAGGTTCTTCGTCTCGGCCGGATCTTCGTTGAGATTATAAAGCTCCCAGCCGGTCCTATCGAGCTCGCGCAATTTGTCTTCGGTGAGCGTGATCTGGCCGAACGATGCCTTCGCCTCGGTGAAGGACGTGCCCGGAAACGGGCACACGGCGCGCCAGCCGTCTTGATAGATCGCACGGTGCCCGAACATCTCGAAGTACTGCGTGCGGTGTCGCGAGGGCGCGGCTGCGTTGTCGAAGGTGTGCGCGAAGCTCACGCCCTCGATGGGAGATTGTGTCACTCCGCGAATGACCGTCGGCGGCTCGACGCCGAGCGCGTCGAGCACGGTCGGCACCATGTCGATCGCGTGCGCGAATTGATGACGGATCTCGCCTTTCGCCTTGATGCCCCTGGGCCAGTGCACGAGGAACGGATCGGACACGCCGCCGCGATAGGTCTCACGTTTCCAGCGCTTGAACGGCGTATCGCCGGCGTTGGCCCAGCCCCAGGCGTAGTGGTTGTAGAATTTGGGTCCGCCGAGGTCTTCGAGCGCAGCGAGATTCTGCTGCAGATCTTCGGGCACGTTGTTGAAGAACTTGTTCTCGTTGGTCGAGCCGGTCGGCCCGCCCTCCGCGCTGGCACCGTTGTCGGAGATGAGCAGGATCAGCGTGTTGTCGAGCTCACCGGTCGCGGCGAGATAATCGAGCAGCCTGCCGACGTGGTGGTCGGTGTGCTCAAGATAGCCGGCGAATACTTCCATCATTCGAGCGTAGAGGCGGCGTTCGTCGGCGGGCAGCCTGCTCCAGTCCTGCACGTCGGGATCGTGACGTGAGAGAATCGTGTTCTGCGGGATGATGCCGAGCTCCTTCTGCCGCAGGAAAACCTTCTCGCGGTAGGCGTCCCAGCCGTCGTCGAACTTGCCCTTGTACCTGTCGGCCCAGTCCTTCGGCACGTGATGCGGCGCGTGCATCGCCCCTGTGGCGAAGTACATGAAGAACGGCTTGTCGGGCGCGAGCTGCTTGCTGTCGCCGATGAAGCCGATCGCCCTGTCCACCAGGTCGGGCGTGAGATGATAGCCCTCCTCCGGTGTCTTCGCCGGCTGGACCTGACGATGGTCGTACACGAGATCGGGGTAGTACTGGCTGGTGTCGCCACCAAGGAAGCCATAGTAGCGTTCGAAGCCGCGTCCCAGCGGCCAGCGGTCGTAGGGGCCAGCAGCGCTGATCTGCTCGGCCGGCGTCAGGTGCCATTTCCCGAGCGCGTAGGTGTTGTAGCCCTGCCCGAGCAGGATCTCGGACAGGAAGCCGTTCTCGAACGGAATCGCGCCATTGGCGCCCGGATAGCCTTCCGAAATTTCGGTGATGGCCGCCATCGCATTAGAATGGTGATTGCGGCCGGTGATTATGCAGGAGCGCGACGGCGAGCAGAGCGCGGTCGTGTGCATGTTGGTGTAGAGGAGTCCGTTCTTCGCGAGCTTGTCGATGTTGGGCGTATTGATCGGCGAGCCGTAGCAGCCGAGCTGACCGAAGCCCGTGTCATCGAGCACGATGAACAGCACGTTGGGCGCGCCCGGCCTGGCGCGAACCGACGCTGGAAATGCGGGCGAGGATTCCTCGATGGTGCGTCCCATGCGGCCCGGGAACTTGGTTCCCGGCTTGTATTCCAGCACTTCGGCCCGCCCCAGTTTCGGGAGCGCAGTCGCCACGGCGGATGCCGCCAGCAAGGAACTGCCGCTGAGCAGCAGATCGCGACGCTTGATGCCCGCGCGCTTCGCGGAGCTGGCTTCTGATTTCCGATCGGAGTCGTCATTGCGCATGATCGTTCTCCTTTCCTGGCGACAAGCGACGCGTTGCGCCGCGTGTCAGTGACCGATTCTTTGAGATACCTATTCGGTCGCGAGCTGAGTCCTTGTACTGCGGCCGATCGTGCCCCGGAACGGCGGTTCGGGTAACGGCAGCACTTCCTGTGCCTGCGCGGTCCGGACCGAATTCCCTGCCGCCATCAGCGATGCGGCGGCGAGCGTGGTGCCGCCGAGCAGGATGCTGCGACGGCTGACCTTGCCCTGGTCGGTGCCGTTCCGCGCATGAGCCGAAGTGTCTGCGGTCTCTGCGCTGCGCATGGCCTTCCTCCTGGTTGGCGATTTACGGCCTACATCGGCGACTTCCCTTTCCTCACCACGCACCGGAATCCGACGTGGCCGGTCGACGTGTCGACCGGCTCGGCGTGACGCGCGGCCGGGCGGTAGCGGCGGCAATAGTTCGGCGCGCAGAGGTGCGAGCCGCCCTTGAGCACCTTGCGCGGGATCCTGATCTGCGGCTGGCAGGGGTCGAGGCTCGCGGCCTCGGGCCCGCCGCGCGGATTTTCCGGAATGCAGCAGGCCTTGGGTGCGTCAGCCTCGTGCTGCGCGGACCACCAGTCGGCGGTCCATTCCCACACGTTGCCGATCATGTCGTAGACGCCGTAGCCATTCGGTGGGAACGCCGTCACCGGCGAGGTGCGCTCGTAGCCGTCGATCTTGAGGTTCTCGTGCGGGAAGACGCCCTGCCAGGTGTTGGCCATCTGGCGGCCGCCGGGCGCGAGCTCGTCGCCCCAGGCGAACTCGGCATCATCGAGTCCGCCGCGCGCGGCGAACTCCCACTCGGCTTCGGTCAGCAGCTCCTTGCCGGCCCACTTGGCGTACGCCTCGGCGTCGCGATAGGCGACGTGCACGACCGGATGATCGTCGAGGCCGCTGATTGAGCTGCGCGGCCCGCACGGCCGTCGCCAGTCGGCGCCGAACTTGAAATTCCACCACCGCGACCAGTCGCGCGTGTCGACCGCGTGCTTCGGCGGCATGAACACGAGCGAGCCCGCCTTGAGCATGTGTGGCAGCGCGCCGGGATAATCCTTCGCGTCGGGCTTGAGCTCGGCGAAGGTGACGTAGCCGGTGGCGTTGACGAACTTGCGGAACTCGCGGTTGGTCACCGGCGTGCGGTCGATCCAGAACGCATCGACCGTGACACGATGGGCCGGCGCTTCCTCGGGATAGTGCTTGTCTGATCCCATGCGGAAGGTGCCGCCAGGAATGAAGATCATGTTCGGAGGCGCCGTTTGTTGCCGCCGTTCGACTGGCACAATGCTAGCTTCGCCCATGCGCGCTCGCACCAAACGATGTTCGCCGTCACGCCATAGGGACGCATTGTTGCGTCAGCGGCACCTGAGCCGAACCCGACGAAGATCCAGCTGAGCTCGTTGATGATGAGGTCGGCACCCAGCGAGAACGAAAAGGCAACCACCCTCGCTCCGCGTGCAGCGATGCAATCCGACAAAAGCTCGCCCTTGCGAATATAGTCGTGCCAATCACCTTAGGTTCCAGGCGAAGAATTAAATTTTTTCGTGACCACGCGGATCGCTTTTTCCGCAAAATGCGCAGCGCCGGGTGGAGGTGCCTGACTGCCGCCCAGCCCGATGGGCCGTGTGATTTCGACTGCAAGGCCAGGCTGACATAGAGCTTGCGCGTAAAGTCGGGGCTCCCACCGGTTCGATGCGACGTGAAGTGCGTCGGCGCACCGAAGGCGACGCCGGCCGAGTCGTCGAGAAGACTCAACAAGGAGGTCAACGCAGCTCTTGACGATCCTAAAATGAAGGCTCGCCTCGCTGACCTCGGCGGCGTGGCGCTGCCGGGATCGCCGGCCGAGTTCGGAAAGCTGATCGCCGACGAAACCGAGAAGCGGGTCAAGGTGATCGGACTTGCAGGCATCAAGCCAAACTGACGAAGACCCGTCGATATTCCATGAATCCCGATACGCGAAATTCCGCGACCATGACCGAGATGGGTCAATAGCACCGCGTCTCCGTATCGCCCACCAGCCATATCACGACAGCTGTAGCCTCGAAGCTGCCGCGCAATCAACGCCTTTCGCAAGAACGAGCCATTCTGATCGGTCTCTCGAAGGGAGGAGACCGATCATGAGCGAAAACGAATCAATCCGATCAAACCGTCCACCGCACCGTCAACCTTGGAACAAGGGCAAGCTGATCGGTGCAAAGCCCCCACTACGAGCAAGCCACGTCTGGTCGATCCGGACGAAGCTGCAGCTCGAGAAGCGTACCCGCGACCTTGCACTGTTCAACCTCGCCATCGACAGCAAATTGCGCGGATGCGATGTCGTCGCGGTGCGCGTCGATGACGTGGCTCCCAATGGCTACACGCTGGATCGAGCAACGGTGCGGCGGAAGAAGACGGGTCACCCAGTGCGGTTCGAGCTAACCGAGCAGACGCGGCAAGCCATCGACGATTATCTCAAAAAAACCCGCAGGAAACCCAGCGACTTCCTGTTTGCCGGTCGCGGTGACAGTCGTAGCCTCACGACACGTCAATATGCCCGTCTCCTCGATCAGTGGGTCGCCAGCATCGGCCTCGACCCACTCAAGTTCGGCACGCACTCTCTGCGCCGAACCAAGGCGACGCTAATCTACCGGCGAACCGGCAACCTGCGAGCGGTCCAACTCTTATTGGGCCATACGAAGATCGAAAGCACCGTTCTTTATCTCGGCATCGAGATCGACGATGCGATTGAGATCGCCGAGAAAATCGACGTCTGAAATACCTGGGCAGAGCTGCCGTGCTCTGCCCAGCCCGAAACGGCGAAGACGGGCCAAAGGTGGACATTCATGAGACCTGGCGAGCGCCCGCCAAACACGACAGAAACTCTTCAAAAAAGCGTGGCACACCGGGATCTTGTTCCAACATGATGTGATTCA
>JAITTX010000507.1 GCA_031286755.1 Paraburkholderia sp. | reverse complement strand
CGGCCGGCACCGACGGCTGGAGCGCCGCCGGGCTGCCGCTGCAAAAGGCCGCGCCGGCTGCCGCGGAGTGAGGAAGTTAACCCGACTTGACCAGAATCGAGGGTGTGACCTAGGCAGATCAATGACTTAGCGGAAAAGTCGCCACTACATTTTTGCCAAACAGGTTGGTCTCAGGCGCTGAACGCGAGGCGGGGCATCTGGTTCTCGGAGAGGCGCATGCGCTTGGGCAAGGCGATGCCGAGACGATCCAACAGTGCAGCTTGAGCGATGTCTGGCTGAGTGACGCAGCGTAGGCGGATGTTGCCGTGCGTGGTGGTCGGCAAGACGATGTCGTGGGACTGTATCCTGGCAAGCTCTTCGAGGATGGTACGAGGCGAGTTGCCGAGGCCAGCGCGCTGCTGCCACATCTCGAGGCTCTTCCACAATACGAAGGCGAGAAAGCACACCAGGATGTGAGCTTGAACGCGATCCTCGCGCTGGTGCCAGATGGGGCGAACATTGAGCTGCCCCTTCTGGATTCGGAAGGCCGCTTCGGCCTGGGTGAGTTGAATATAGGCTTTCCACAGCTGTTGATCGGTCCAATCGGTGATGTTCGAGCGCAGCAGATAGGCGCCCTCCGAGAGTGCGGCCCAGTCATCGAAGGCAGCATTGAAAGCCACGAGGAGGTGGAAACCCGCAGGGCTGCCATCTGTCTCCAAGGTGACAGCGAAGCGGGCCGCGGAGCGCTGGTTTTGCTGCAGGATGCGGCCGATCTGCCGGTTCACCGTCGCCCGATCGAGCCGTTTCTTTGAGCGGGTGATGCGCGCTGCCAGACGCTCGAGCGACTGTTGGATCCGCCCGCTGAACTTGTCGTGCATGGCCCGCTCCTTACTGCGCCGATCGGCGGAGCGGCACAGGATCACGGTCTCGCCGGTCTCGGGATGGCGCGTGAGCTTGACCTCGACGCCTTCGTGGACCCCGTGCCAGCCATCCGAGCCAGCAAGATCGGAGACGAACTTCTTCAGCTCCGACTTCGGCGCGCCGATGATGTAACGCCGACCGGTTTGGCGCAGCCACGCCAGATTAAGGGCGCTGGCCATGCCGCGGTCGGTGATCCAGATCCGCCCCAGCATGCCATGCCGCGCCTCCATGGTGGCCACGATGGTCTGCAGTGTCCGCGAATCATGGGTGTTGCCGGCGAACACCTCGTAGCCCAATGGAAAGCCGTCAAAGGTCACGACCAGCGCGATTAACACCTGCTTGCAGTCGGGGCGATGATCGCGAGAATAGCCGCGCTGCGCTTGCGGATTGCCTTCTGCCTGGCCCTCAAAATAGGTGCTCGTGACATCGTAGAGCAGCACCTCGTTCTGCACGGCAAACAGTTCGCCGCAGCGCTGCGACAAGTGCGCTTCGAGCGCAGCCTTATGCGCGAGCAGATGATCAAGGGCACGATACAGGCGATTTTTATCGATCGCCTCATCGCCGAGCTGCAGCAGGTCGCACAGTGCAGTGCGGCGATACCAGTCCTCGGCGATGTGCAACTCGCTCGATGGTTCGCAGAACCGCGCTACCACCAGCACGGCGGCCATCTTCGCCCAGGCGATGCGCTCCTTTCCGGGCGCCAACAGGCGCTCGCATAGCTCCTCCAGCCCGGTCCCGCGCCACAGTGCCAGGGCCAGATACACGTCGCCAAATCGGCGCGACCGCTCGACGTGAATGCCCTTCAACCGCACCGGAACGGTCAGGGCGTCGCGACCGTCCTTGAACAGCGGCGCTTGCTCAGGAGCGCCGATCAGACGCTGCGCCAACGCCCGGGCCTCAATGCGGCCGCGCTCATCGAGTTCGCCGAGTTGCGCCACCGTCTGCTGAATAACACGGCGGCCGACACGAACGCTACGCACCAGGCTCCAATAGCGATGGACCTTGCCGTCCTTCTTGCGAATCGTGTGGCGCAAATACATGCGCCATCTGACCCATTAAATAGCCCAAAGAAAATGGCTTAGGTCGCCACTACACGTGAAAATCAGCCGTCGGCAGCACTTAACCTATTGATCTGACTCACTGCGCCCAGCCAAAATCAGCTGAAATAGGTCTCTAGTTGGTCAAGTTGGGCTAAGTCGAAGCCTTTGTGGTTACCAGGTCATCCGCGTGCGCGGATGATGACATGGCAATGAATTGCGTCGCCGCGGCCGTGAACAAATACAGCGTGCTGGCTATTAACACGGCCGATTTGCGCCATCGATCGCAACGACGACCGTCTTTTTCGAGAACCGTGATTCCCCTCGACCCCACCCGGCCCTCTCCAAGGGGGCCCAAGGGGGAGGGTTTTTACGAGGGAAAATGCTCCGCGTGCCAGTCGGCCTCGAGGTCGGGATTGATCTTGCCGTCGATCACGAACACGCCCGGCGCACCTTCGGCCACCCAGGCCTTGACCGGTTCGAGATCGGCTAACGTGCGCACGGTGGCGGCGCGCGCGCCGTAGCCGCGAGCAATCGCGGCGAAATCGGTTTCGGGAAACTGCACGAGATCGATGGAAAGACCCTGGCGCCGGAAGAAATGAACTTCCGCCGCGTAGGAGCAATCGTCGTAGACGAGAATGCACAGTCGCAAGCCGAGGCGGATGGCCGTTTCGAGATCGGCGATCGACATCAGAAAGCCGCCATCACCGGTGCCGAGCACCGCAAGCTTTCCCGGATGGGCCACGGCAAGGCCGATGGCGGCAGCGAGTCCGAGCCCGACCGATTGGAATGAGTGGCTCAGGCACGAGGCGCGCGCGTTCGGCACGCGCAGGTATCGCGGCACCCAGCCGCAGAAGTGCCCCGAATCCGAGGCCACCACGCGGTCAGTCGGCAGAACGGCATCGACCGCTTTGCTCAGGGTGCGCGGATCGATGAATGTATCGTTCGACAGATCGGAATACGGGGCGTGATGATTGTCGCGCTCGCGGATGCGGTCGCGCAGTTCGGTGCTGCGCCACCCACCTTTGCGCGTCCCTTTCGCGCTCGCGACGTTGCGCGCTGCGAGTTCCCTCAGCAAAGCCTCGGCTGTCGCCCTGGCGTCGCCGTGCACGGCCATGTGCACGGGCGTCTGATAGCCGAACTGGCCGGCATCCACGTCGACCTGAACGAGCCTCGCGTCGGCGCCGATCAGCTTGCCCTTTTTCGTCGTCCACGGCGTGAGGCTTGCGCCGAAGGCGACAATAAGATCGCTCGCGGGAATAAGCTCATCGGCAGCCGGTGAACAGAAGCCGCCACTGATGCCGAGCGACCAGGGATTTTG
>JAITTX010000431.1 GCA_031286755.1 Paraburkholderia sp. | reverse complement strand
GCGTGTAGCGCGAGCATGTCGAGCAAGAGCCGCGCGCGCGGATCCCCGTCCGGGTAGAGCGGGTGGCCGAAGCCCGGCAGCTTCGGCGTCGTACCGGGATCGTCCGCCGCGAGCCGCTGCGCGAGGTAGCGATGCAGATCGTCCGCGTGCGAGGCTTCGTCGAAGAGCGCCGCCACGCGCGCGGTCTCGCCGCCGTGGCGCGGGCCGCCGAGCGCGGCAAGCCCGCCCGCCGCCGCGCCGAACAGATGCATGCCCGTCGAGGTGATGCAGCGCACCGTGAACGTCGAGGCATTGAGCTCGTGATCCGCGCACAGCACGAGCGCGGCGCGCAGCAGTTCCGCCTGGGTGCGCGAGCGCACGCCCCAGGCATGCGCGAGCTGGCGGTGCAGCGGTTCGCCGGAATGCGGCGCGCAGATCAGCGCCGCGGCCAGCAGGCGCATGAGCTGCGTACCCGTTTCGAGCTGCGCGTCGCGGCCCTGCGCCCAGATGCGCGGCATTTGCGCGGCGGCGGCCGGCAGCAGCACCAGCGCGCGTTCGAGCGGGGAATGCGCGCTCCAGAGCTTGAGCCACGCCGACCATTGCGCGACGGCGATTGGCGCCGCGCCCGCTTCCAGCACGCGGCGCGGCGAGCAGCCCCAGAGCAGCGCCGCGACCTCTTCGAGCGAGGCGTGACGCGCGAGCGCGATGGCGTCCTGGCCGCGATAGAAGAGCTTGCCGTCCGCGATCAGCGTGATCGACGATTCGAGCACTGGCACGCCCCAGTCCAGCACCTTCTGCGCGACTTTGCCCGCGCGCTTGCCGTCGGCCTTGCGGCGCGCGAGGCGGCGCACTTCGGCGGCAGCGTAGCGGCGCGATTGCGGCCCGCCGCGCCCGGCGCCAGCGCTGCCGCTGGCACCCTCGGCGGCAGGCGTGGAGGTGAGCATGCCGCGGCTCACATAAGCGTAGAGCGTGGCCCGGCTGATGCCGAGCGCGGCGGCGGCTTCGGCCGCGGTCATATAGCTGGACATGGTGGCGAGCCTCGTCAAACCAGAAAAATCGATCTATGTTGATCATAATAATCAAGATTGATCCGATTGCCAGCGCGGCCGTACCCTTGCCGTATCTTCCCCACGCCGACAGGACCCAGCCATGACGCCCCGCGACGCGCTCGAGCATCTCTGGATGCTGGCTCATCCCCACGACAGCGCCGAAGAGCATCTGGCGGCGCTTGATTCGGTCGACATCGAAGGCGACGATCCCGGCCTGCCTTCGGTGTTTCGCGTCGGCACGCTGGCGGCGGCGAGCATCGGCGCGGCGGGGCTGGCGGCGGCTCGCCTGCACCGGCTGCGCGGCGGCCCCGGGCAGCGCGTGGGCATCGACGTGCGCCGCGCGCTCGCGGCGTTTCGCAGCGAGCGCTATCTGAGTGTCGATGGCGGCGCGCCGTTCGAGTTGCGCCATCCCGTGACGGGCTACTTCGAAACGCGCGATGGCCGCTGGATCCAGTTGCATGCGAACTTCGCGCACCATCTGCACGGCATCCTGCGCGTGCTCGGCTGCGGCGAGCGCCGTGACGACGTTGCCCGCGCCATTCGCGAGCGCTGGGACGGCGCCGCGCTCGACGAGGCGCTGGCCGAGGCGGGCCTATGCGCAGCGCTCGTGCGCACGCCGCGTGAATGGGCCGCGCTCGAACAGGCCCGGGCGGTGGCGGGCTTGCCGCTGTTCGAGATCGAACGCATCGGCGAGGGTGGCGATGGGGGCGGCGATGCGCCCGCGCCAGCGTTGCCGCCAGGCGCGCGGCCGCTCGAAGGCGTGCGCGTGCTCGACCTCACGCGCATCATCGCCGGGCCGGTGGCGGGGCGCGTGCTCGCGCATCACGGCGCCGACGTGCTGCTCATCAACGGCGCGCATCTGCCCAACATCGCGCCGCTCGTGATCGACAACGGGCGCGGCAAGCGCTCGGCCACGCTCGACTTGCGCGAGGCCGCGGGGCGGGCGCAACTGCACGCGCTCGTGCGGGACGCCGATGTATTTGTGCAGGGCTACCGCCCCGGCGCGCTGGCGGCGCACGGCTTCGCGCCGGAAGCGCTGGCGCGCGAGCGGCCCGGCATTGTGTGCGTATCGATCTGCGCGTACTCGCATCGCGGACCGTGGCGCGAGCGGCGCGGCTTCGACAGCCTCGTGCAGTCGGCCAGCGGGATCGTCTGGACCGAGAGCGTGGCGGCGGCGCGCGGTGGCATCCTGCCGGCCGCGCAGGGCGGCGTGGCCGCCGCTGCGCCTCTGGGTGCGCCTCGGGGTGCACCTCTGGGGCCGCCGGTCGACGCGCCGCGTCCGCTGCCGTGCCAGGCGCTCGATCATGCGACGGGCTATCTCGCCGCATTCGCCGCGATGGTCGCGCTCGCGCGGCGCGCTCGCGAGGGCGGAAGCTGGCACGTACGCGTGTCGCTCGCGCAGACGGGCCGCTGGCTACAGACGATGGGCACGCTCGCGCAAGGCCAGTGCGCGCCCGACGTGCGCGCGCAAGACCTCGCGGATTGCTTCGAGGAGACGGACACGCCATTCGGACGCGTGCGCGCCGTGGCGCCCGCCGAGCGGCTCGAACGCACGCCGGCGTTCTACGCGCGGCGCAGCGTGCCGATCGGGACCGATGCGCCGCAGTGGACCGCGTGAGGTGAGGCGGGGCGGCGGGCGGCCGCGTGGTGGTGGTGCAAAAAAACGGATGCGAGAGGCGAGCCGGAACCATTCAGGAGCGCGGCCCTTCCGGACGCGCGCCGCGTGGGCTTTGATCCTTACTTGCGCAACTCGGCGACGAAGTCGTAATAGTCGTTGCGGCAGTACGTATCCGTGAGTTCGATGGCGCGCTGATCGGCGGTATAGCCCACGCGCGTGATGAGCAGCAGCGCCTCATTCGGCGCGATGCTCATCTGCCGCGCGATTTCCTCGCTCGCGTTCACGGCGCGAAAGTGTTGCAGCGCGCGCACGATCGCGAGGCCGCGCTGCTCGAGAAAGCTGTAGAGCGAATCGCCGATGGCGGCCGGGTCGGGGATCAGCGCGGCGGGAAAGGTCGAGTTCTCGACGGCCATGACGATGCCGTCGGCCAGCCGCAGGCGCTTCAGGCGCGTCACGGCGGCGGCGGGCGAGAGGCCGAGCTGGATCACCTCGTCGCGGCTCGCGGGCTGGATCTCGCGCGAGAGCCAGCGCGAGCTCGGCGTGAAGCCGCGCTGGCGCAGCATCTCGCTGAAGCTCGTGAGACGAGAGAGCGGGTCTTCATAGCGCGGCGTGATGAAGCTGCCCGCGCCCTGGGTGCGGCGGATCATGCCCTGCTCGACCAGCAGCGCGATGGCCTTGCGCGCGGTGATGCGCGAGACGCCGAGCGCATCGGCGAGCACGCGCTCGGAGGGCAGCGCCTCGCCGGCGGCCCAGCGGTTCTCGTGAATCGCGTCGCTCAGCTTGCGCGCGAGCTGCAAATAGAGCGGCGTGTCGTTGTCCGGGTCCGGGCGCAGGCCGCGCCAGCGGTCTTCCGTGGAGGCGTTCATGGGAGGCAGGCGTGAGAGGCGAACGGCAATTTTATGTCATAGCCGGCGCGGCGCGGAAATGATGGACTTACTCGCCGGCGCATGGCCCGGCGCCATGCGAGACGATACACTGGCCGTTCGCTGCAAGCGCAGATTCGCATGAGACCGCAAACAAGGGCTCTGCATGGGACCGGAGACGACATGACAACTGATATCGCCACTATCGCGCTGTCCGGCGGCGAACGTATCGCGAAGCTCGGGCTGGGCACGTGGGAAATGGGCGAGCGCGCGTCGCGTCGCGCCGACGAAATCGCCGCGCTGCGTGAAGGCGTCGCGCTCGGCATGACGCTCGTCGATACCGCCGAAATGTACGGCGATGGCGCGACCGAAACGCTCGTTGGAGAAGCGCTGCAAGGGCTGCGCGAAAAGGTGTTTCTCGTGAGCAAGGTGTATCCGCACAATGCGAGCCGGCGCGGCGTCGAGCGCGCCTGCGAGGCGAGCCTGAAGCGCCTGAACACCGACCGGCTCGATCTCTATCTGCTGCATTGGCGCGGCGGCGTGCCGCTCGAGGAGACGGTGCAAGGGTTCGAGGCGCTCGTGCGCGCGGGCAAGATCCGCCACTGGGGCGTGAGCAACTTCGACACCGAGGACATGGAGGAGCTCTTCGAGGTCCCGGGCGGCGATGCCTGCGCGATCAACCAGATTCTCTACAACGTCGCGCGGCGCGGCCCCGAGTACGATCTGCTGCCCTGGAGCAGCGCGCGCGGCATGCCGTTGATGGCGTACAGCCCCGTCGATCATGCGCGCCTGCCGAGGCGCTCGCCGCTCGACGACATCGCATCGCGGCATGGTGTGTCGATTTATCAGGTGGCGCTCGCGTGGGTGCTGCGCCAGCCGGAGGTCTGCACGATTCCGAAGGCGGGGCGCGTCGATCACGTGCGCGACAATCGCGCGGCGCTCGACCTGGCGTTGAGCGCCGAGGATCACGCGGCGCTGGATGCCTACTTCAAGCCGCCGCGCAGCAAGCGGCCGCTGGAGATGCTGTAGCGCGGGAGAGAGCAGGGGGCACGTGCCGCCGCGCATTTTGCTGGTTGGGGAAAGAAAGGCGTCGCCCGACCGCGGGCAAAGGGACCGCCGCCGCACGAGGCGAGGCGCGCGCCGGAGCGCCGGCGCGGGAACGCCGGCTTCGGGTCACGCCGGCTTCCGGCCACCGGCGGCGGCGCCCGGCCGGGGGACCGGAATGCCGCCGCCGTTGCTGCCTGGAATGACGCGATTTGGCAGTCGCGCCAATTCGGAGTGGTTGCGGCGGCATGGTCGCACCGCCGTGCGAACTTAATGACTGCCGCCGCCCTTGCCGCCACCGGAGCCGCCGCCGTGCCCGCCGCCCGGGCCGCCCGACGGTCCCCCCTTGCCGAATCCTCCACCGAAGCCACCGCCGAAGCCTCCACCAAAGCCGCCTCCGAACCCTCCGCCGAAGCCGCCTCCAAAGCCGCCCGATGGTCCACCCGATGGACCACCATGAGCGCCGCCGCAACCACAGCCGCTAGATCCACCGCCGCTAGATCCACCGCCGCTGCTGCCACCGCCGCTGCTGCCACCGCCGCTGTTGCCACCGCCGCTGTTACCACCGCCGCTGTTGCCGCCGCCGTTGTTACCGCCGCCGTTGTTACCGCCGCCACCGCTGCTTCCGCCGCGACCGCTACCGCCACCGCCGCCCGAGTTGCTCGAGCCGCTGGTCGCGCCGCCGACGCCCGACGTGCCGTGGCCGGAACCCGAGCTCGAGCCCGAGCCGCTTCCGGAGCCAGTGCCTCCCGGCCCTGCGGCGCCTGCTGAACTCGACGCCTGTCCGCTGCCGCCGCCGTGGCCGCAGTTGCCGCTGCTGCCGCCATAGCAGTTCTTCGGCTCGAAGACGATTGCGGCATCGGCTTCCGCACTGGCCGTGTCCACGGCGGCCGTGCCCGGTGCGCTTGCCGGGTTGGCGCCCGATGCGGGCGTCGACGGTGCGAGCGTCCCCGGCGGCGCGTCTTCGGCTTGCATGCCGGCGCCTGCCCTGCCGGCCGCGCCGCTTGCAGGCAACGCGGCATCGGCGACGATCACCCAGCTCGGCGCCGTTATGTTGTCGGCGGCATGGGCGTCGACGGCGGGCAGGAACAGACTCGCGCCCGCCGCGCCGATTGCGCCGATCGCCGCGATGGTGAGCCCCCGGCCAACCCCGTAGTAGTGCCGATGAAAAATCGTTTTGTTCATGACTTCCTCCCAGGAAGCGATAGCGTGTACCCGCTTCGCTTCTCTTGCGCCTTGTGTCCGGCGCTGCACCGCTGATGCGCAGGCGCCGTTCCCCGTCAGGCCAAACCGCTTTGCGCCGGCGCGCGCGTCATGCCGTGCGGTGTACGCACGGCCTCGTCCGCGCGAGCGGTACGGGCGGCACCCGGACGGCTTCGCACCGGCCGGCCGGTTCAGGCAGGAGTCCTTGCTGATTGCCGCTGTTTGCCACGAGGAGGCGGGAAGCGGCGGAAAGCAGGGGCGTCGCGCTGCCGGCCATCCGTTAGCCCGGCGCAACGAACCGTGCGTTGCATTTCGATTTCACGTCGATGGATGGCGGCCGGATGCCTGGCTTCGATTTAGCGAGTTCTGTGCCATCGGTCGGGGAGGTCCGCGCGAGGCGGACTTAACAATTTCCCTACGATGTCGACGGAGGAAAAATCACTGAAAACGTTTCGGCGGTGAAACGCATCCCCCGTGCACGGCGATTCGCGTTGCAAAACTGGACAGCGCAACGAATTTCGTCTGACCTTCGCGCGAATCAGGTGGAGGGTTGCGCCGCAGTTGCTTCGGCTTGAAGTTGGCGTAGTTGCGCGGCCGGAATGTGGCAGCGGATGCGATGGTCGTCGGCATCGGGGTCGAAGGGCGGCGCCGCTTCATCGCAGATCGCGCCGAGTTTGCGCGGGCAACGCGCGCTGAAGATACAGCCCGCCGCGCCATTCGCGGCGCGGCGCGCCGTACCGCCCGCGGCCGCGCCCGCCGGGGCGTCGCTCGCGGATGTATCGTGCGCGAGCATGCCGGGATTGAGCAGCGTTTCGGTATAGGGATGGCACGGGCCGTTGAGCACGGCGCTGGCGGGGCCGCTCTCCAGTACGCGGCCCGCGTAGAGCACCATGACGCGGTCCGCGAGATAGCGCACCACGTCGAGATCGTGCGAGATGAACAGATAGCTCACGCCGCGCTCGCGCTGCAGACGTGCCAGCAGATTCAGAATCGCGGCCTGCACCGACACGTCCAGCGCCGAGGTGGGTTCGTCGCAGATCACCACGCGCGGCTCGCCCGCGAACGCCTGAGCGATCGCCACGCGCTGCTTGAGGCCGCCCGAAAGCTGCTGCGCGCGGGCCGCGAGGTAGCGCACCGGCACGCGCACGGCTTCGAGCAGCGCGGCAACACGCGCCGCGCTGTGCGCTTCGGTGCTTGCATCCGCGCGTTCACCCGCGTCCTCGCGTGCTGCTCCGTTGGTTGCCGCGTCCGGCACCGCGCCTGATGCAGCGCCAGCGAAGGCGCGCTGGGCCTGAGCCAGCGCGCGGCCCACGAGCCGCTTGACGGGCAGCGCGCGGTTGAGCGAGGCGTCGGGATGCTGGAACACCACGCGCAATGCCTGCAACTGCCGGGCATCGCGTTGTGCGAGGTGCTCGGCGAGGGGGCTTGCATCGAGTTCGACGGTGCCGCCCGGGTCGGCGGCGTGGAGCCCGAGCAGGAGCTTCGCGAGCGTGGTCTTGCCGCTGCCCGATTCGCCCACGAGGCCGAGCGTTTCCCCGCCGCGCAATTCGAGCGAGACGTCGTCGAGCACGCGCAGCGCGTGCGGGCCGCGGCCGAAGGTGCGCGAGACATTCGCTGCGCGCAGCACCACCTTCGCATCGCGTGTGTTTTGCGTATGCGGGGTTTCTTCAGCTGGTTGGTTTGTCTGCGGATTCGACTGTGCGGTGGAGGGCGCAATGGTCTGTGCATTAGCACTCGTAGCGGTGACGTCCGCTCCGTCCGCCCCTTCTGTTGCGCTGGCTGCATCGGCCATATCGGCCATATCGGTGATATCGGCAACGGGCAATTCGATGGCGCGTTCGTGATAGTGGCAGCGCGACATCTGTTCGCCATGCGGCGCTTCCATGCGATGCGGCGGCGGCGCGTGCTCGCGGCAACGCGCGTCGGCGAGGCGGCAGCGCGGCGCGTAGACACAGCCGTGCGTGAGCGTGCCCGGCGCGGGCAGCTCCCCGGGGATCGTGTCGAGCGCGCCGTGCGCCTTGTTGCGGCCGGGCGCCGGCAGGCAGCGCAATAGACCCACTGTGTACGGGTGGCGCGCCCGCGCGAACACGTCCTGCGTGGTGCCTTCTTCCACGAGCCGCCCCGCGTAGAGCACGCCCACGCGCTCGCACATCCTGCGGATCACGGCCAGGTCGTGGCTGATCAGCAGCACGGCCATGCCGAGCTCCGCGCGCAGTTGCGCGATGAGCGTGAGCACTTCGGCTTCGACGGTGGCGTCGAGGCCCGTGGTGGGTTCGTCGAGGATCAGCAGCGCCGGGTTCGAGGCGAGCGCCATCGCGATCACCACGCGCTGCTGCATGCCGCCCGAGAGTTGATGCGGCCAGCTTGCCATCACGCGCGCCGGGTCGGCGATGCGCACGCGCTCGAGCATCGCGCGCGACTGCGCGAGCGCGTCGGCGGGGTGCGCGCCCGCAGCTTCGAATGCTTCGCTCAATTGCCGGGCGATCGTGAGCGTCGGGTTCAGCGCGCTCGCCGGGTCCTGATAGACCATCGACACTTTGTGGGCGCGCAGCATGCGCAGGCCCTCGCGGTCGAGCGCGAGCACGTCTTCGCCGGCGATGGCGATGCGCCCCGCCTTCACGCGGCCGTTGTGCGCGAGATAGCGCAGCACGGCGAGCGCCACCGTCGACTTGCCGCAGCCCGACTCGCCAACGAGCCCGTATGCTTCGCCGCGCTTGATGCGCAGCGAGACGTCGGTGAGCACGTCGCGGTCCTTGCCGCGCACGCGATAGGCCACGGTGAGCCCGACCAGCGCGAGCGCGTCGTCGGTGCGCGGCGCGCCGAAGGTGGCCACGGTGGCGGGGGCGAGGCGCGGGTGGTTCATGAGCCGAGTACCTCGCGCAGGCTGTCGGCAATCAGGTTGACCGCCACCACGAGCGAGGCGATCGCGAGCGCGTCGAACGCCACCGTCCACCATGCGCCGCCCGCGAGCAGCGTGTACGAATCGGCCAGCGCGAGGCCCCAGTCGGCGGAAGGCGGCTGGATGCCGAAGCCGAGAAACGACAGGGTCGCCACCGCGAAGATCGCATAGCCGAGGCGCACCGTTGCCTCCACAACGATGGG
>JAITTX010000385.1 GCA_031286755.1 Paraburkholderia sp. | reverse complement strand
CACGCACAATTGTCATCGTCATCTGCGGGATACCCATTTGCGATGCCGAATCCATTTCAGAACCGGTGCGAAATGCCGACACCGGCAAGCACTTGCGTCGTGCCCGGTGCACTGACCGTCACACCCGTCCAGCTCGCGGTCGAGCTGCCGTTGTTCTTCATCCATCCGGCACGCATGTAAACACTGGTCCGCTTGGATAAGTAATGGTCGGCACCGATCTGCACACCAATCGCGTTGTCGTGTACGCCGCGGACATTGCGCTGAGTGACCGCGATCTCGATCGCATTAGCGGGCGTCGCCATGATCGTCGCGCCAACCTGCGCAACGCTGTAGGCGTGCGCGCCACCGATATGTGCTGCAAGCGATCCGGGCGATGCGTCATCTGGCCTGTTGTAGGTGTAATTGGCCTGCAAATTGACGATCCCCCAGCGATACGCCAGCGCCGCGCCGAAATACTGCGCCGACGGCAGATCGAGCCGTCCCGGCAGCCCCGGGAACGAAAGCTTCCCCGAACGTTGGTTCCCATAGCCGACACCCGCATACAACCCATGTCCTGAGTATATGAGTGCGGCGCTCAGCTCATTGCCGCTCGTCTTCGGAAGCGGTTGAGTGACGGACGACGCGAACGCGTACATCACGCGCAATCGCCAGCCGCCGACGTTCGGAGACTGATACAGGATCGAATTGTCCGCACGGCCGCCATCGTATTGCGTCGCGAGCGTTGAACGGTCGATCGCCGAGAGAGCGGCGGAGTACAACGATGTCGCGTCGTTGAGGCCGAACGGATCTGTGGGATAGATAAGATAGAAACCCGGACCGTACTGGCGACCGAACGTAAGTGAACCGTAGCGCTCGTCCTGCAGTCCAACCCACGACTGGCGGACGAATAGTGCTGTGGTGTCGAGATACAGTGAGCCGTTGTTCGAATTGAAGCCGCTCTCGAGTGCGAACCTGGCATGCAAACCACCGCCAAGATCCTCGCTCCCCGTCATCCCGAACATCGACGCCGACGCGCCGCCACCTCGCTGCGAAAATGAGTGCGCACCACCGTTCCCGAGATACTGTATGTACGTGTCCACGACACCATATAGCGTCACTCGGGAATCGTCAGCTACGGCCACGTTCGACGCGAGCGCCAGCGCGACGCCGCAGTTGCACAAGATAGATAAACGCATGTCTGTCTCCTTCCAATGTCAATGTCTTTATCGATTTTTCTCACTATCGAAATGTGTCGCTCGCCTTTCCTGCACGAAGCCAGTCGCCGCATTTCTTAAAATTAAATAGATATCCGAATTATTAGAATCGGAAAAATGCATGCACGCTCGATTCCTGGTTCACGTCATCCAGACTTCGCCGAATCAGAAAGGCCCAGGCTCCGTAAATCCGTACCGCGATACGCGTGAATACACGGTCGTTTCATCCGAACAGCGCGGCCGAACGGTGTACCGCTGCGAGATCGACGCGCGCCTACTGCCATTGCGTCGTCATGCCCTGCATCAGGCTGGAATCGTTCGTGTGGTTGCCTCGCGACCTGAAATGACTGCCGTATCGAAAGGACGATCGAATCACAGTCCACGGGGTTCGGTCGTCGGCAGCGCTCGCCGCATGCCGAACGTGACAATGATCGCCGCACCCAGCAGCATGGTGGCTATCGCATCAATCGCGGGCACCAGGCTGCCGGTGTGCGTTTTGATCAGACCGACGAGAGCCGGACTCGCGCCGGCAATGCACCCGAGCGAATTGACGACCGCGACGCCTGCTGCCGCTCTACCCTTGGGGAAATAGCGAGTCACCATCACCCAGAAGATCGGCGTCGATGACACCAGCGCCGAACCGCCGAGTGTGAGCGCAACAAGCGACCACAGCAAGCTGTACGGAACAACCCGGCCAAGCATGAAGAATCCCGCAGCGGCCATGACAAACGCGAATGCCCAGTGCAGACGCTGTTCATTGCGAAGATCCGAATGCCTGCCGCAGAGAATCATCGCGACGATTCCGATCATGCTCGGGATCACCGTATACAGTCCGATCGTGCGCGGATCGCCGACGCCGAGCTCGCGGATCAGCGTCGGCACCCAAAACGCGAGGAAATAACCGGCACATCCATTGACGAAGATGCCGAAAGCCAGCAAATACGCCCGTGGATCGCGCAGCACGCGCGCCAGCGAACGGCGCTCGCGCACGACACCGACATCCGCGAGCGCATATCGGATCAATTCCTTTTCTTCGGCGTCAAGCCATTTCGCGTGGTCCGGCCGCTCGGGCAGCAGCACGAACACGAGGCTCGCCGCAAGCATGGTGGGCAACCCCTCGATCAAGAACATCCATTGCCACCCGTCGAGTCCGCCCGCACCATGCAGGGACTTGAGAATCGCGCCAGACACCGGGCCGGTCACAAATCCGGATGCGACGCTCGTGGTCAGCAGCAGCGCCAAAACGCGCGCCTGGCGATTGGACGGAAACCAGTTCGTGAGGTAAACCACAATACCCGGAAAGAACCCCGCTTCGAACACGCCGAGCAGGAAACGCATCAGGTAGAACTGTGCGGGCGTGCGGACCAGCATCGTGCACGCGGACGCGGCCCCCCACAGCAGCATGATCCGGAAAATGGTCGCCCGTGCGCCGATTCGCTGCAGCAGCATATTGCTCGGCACCTCAAACAACGCGTAGCCGACAAAGAACATCGTCGCGCCAACCCCGTATGCAGCGTCGCTGAACCCGAGGGACGCCTTCATCTGAAGTTGTGCGAACCCCACGTTCGAACGATCGATGAAACTGAACAGGTAGCAGACGAACAAAAACGGAACAAGCCGTCTCGTGATCTTCCCGAACAACATATCGATCCGCCTTTGCCGATCGAACTCCGTCGCCGTGTCGGTATATTTTCCTGAACAGGTAGACATGAGCATCCTTGAGGAAACTTGTGAAACACCCACTTCGCCGATAGACGCGCATTACGCCGAATCGGCCGGCAGACGGGCCTGCGGAGCCATACCGCTCGATCCGCTACTCCACCCGCCGTGACACAACGGATGCATCGAAGCAGGTTCGCGCGGCACAGTTACCGTTCAGGCCGGACACAAACCTCCATCAACGACAAGCTCCGATGCGGTCACGAAACGGCTTTCATCCGATGCGAGATAAAGCACCGCATAGGCGATATCGTCTGGCTCGCCGAGCCGACCCATCGGGATGTCGCGCGTCAGCGCCCGAGTCGCCGCTTCGTCACCCAGTTGCTGGAAGACCTGCGCGACGATGCCGGTGCGCACGTAGGCGGGATGAACCGAATTGCAACGCACGTCGACGCGATTTCGTGTGAAATCGATCGCAATCGATTTCGTCAGCATCGCCACCGCGGCCTTTGACGTGTTGTATGCGATCAGGTCCGGGTCCACCCGGAACGCCGCGACCGACGAGATGTTGATGATCGACGCGGGCTGCGCAGCCGTCAGATACGGCAGCGCGTGCTTGCTGCCGAGCATGATGCTTTCGACGTTGATCTCCATCACGCGCCGCCATTCGTGCTGATCGATCGACGCGAGCCCGCCGCGCGATCCGACACCGGCGTTGTTGACCAACACGGACAGGCCGCCCATCGCTTCGGCAGCCTCGCCGAGCAGTACCTGCCAGCGAGCTTCATCGCGCACATCCTGGGCGGCGGTCCACGCGACCTGCTCACCCCGCCCGGCATTGATTTCGTCCGCGAGCCCCGCGAGCGTTGACGCGTCGCCGTTGTCGGTCAGGAACACCTTTGCGCCATGTTCTGCCATGCGGCGCGCGATCGCACTTCCGAGCCCACCGGCAGCGCCGGTAATGTACGCACGTTTTCCCGCGAGACGAAGAAGACTGGATTTCATATCAATCGATTCGATTAAGGATCAACAAGACAGACGCCCCCGGGACGGAGCGCATCCGTGACGATTCGCTATGGGCGCATTTATCCGCCGAATGCACTGATGTCCTTCGGCTCGATGCCGTGCTTCGTGCAGTGGGACAGATAGCGCTGCATGGCGGATTTCCAGTTGTCGATCGAGATGATCTGGTCCTGTTCGTCGAGATATATGAGTTCGCCCTGCACGATGTTAAGCGCGATGACGTCGTCGCCGGGCAATCCCACCGGGGTATGACTCGACGCGGCGGTTTCGAACACGAGGCTGCCGGGTCCGGCCACCCAGTCGTGCTCGAGGTATTTCCAACTGCCTTGCAGCGTATAAACGATCACCGTCCCGGTATGGTGGTGCTTCGGCAACTGGCCGCGCGCCGGCGCCTTCATCAGCACGATCATTTCGCCGCGCGTCGGGTCCAGCTTGAAATACTTCAGCATCACGTCCGGCAGTTTCTCCGACATCGGAATCCACGGCATCGATGCATCGTCGATGCATTCGGTCGCCACGTTTTCATAGAACATCCCGTCTTCTCCATCGATTGCACGGTGTCGCGCCGCGGGTTGAACTTTGACCACACGACGTGTACCGCATTCTGAAATGGATGCAACCGACAAGCGCGCCGAACCATAACGGTGCCGCGAACTGAAACCTGCATTGCCGGATGCATATCGCTCGCCGGGGCAATGTTTCCTGCACCCGGTTTGCCTATGATGGACAACCCGGGTTGTTCTGCCGTTATCAGAATGGGACACTGCATTATCAGATCGGGACAGCGTGTGCGAGCGCGAGTATAGGGAGACAGGCAGTGCGCGGGACCTCATTTCACTTACCGGGCCATTACTACACTGGCCTCGCCCGAATCCTCATTGAACATCTGCCGGACCTCCGCGATTTCACCTCGGCCTCCGGCCTCGACCTGGGTTCGCTCGACGACCCGGATAGCACCATCACGCTCGCACAGCTCGACAACCTGATTGAAATGGCCAGCACCGCAAGCGGGTGCGCGCATCTTGGGCTGAAGGTCGGCAAATTCGCCCGGCTCACCGGACACGGTCCATTGGGTTATGCGCTGCTCAGCAGCAGCACACTGGAGGAACTGGTGAGATTGGCCGCACGCTACTATCACCTCATCGTGCCGGCCTTCACAATGCGTTATGCGCGGCATTGCACCTTTGCGGAAATTACATTCACACCAACGATCGCAATGAAAAGCCGGACGCTACAGTTCTTCGTCGAGGCGCTGGCGGTGGCATTCCAGGTTCAGCTCGAAGGCATCCTGGGGCCCGGCAACGATGACTTCGAGATCCATTTGTCGACGGACGAGCCCCTAGACGTGCGTCGATACCTGGGGACCAGATTCACGCGCTACCACTTCGGCAAACGCAGCAAGCCTGGCGTGACCGTGATGCTCGCCGCCTCGCTGCTCGACAAGTCGCTGCCAATGGCCGATCGACGCGCGCTTCGAGTCGCCGAGGCGCAGTGCGAAGCACGCTCCCGTGCGCCGGTCGATGCGAACGATGTCGTCGCATTAATCGAAATGATGTTGAGCGAGAGCGCGAATTTCCAGTTGACGAAAGAGGACGTCGCAACAGCGATGAACGTTACGTTGCGGACGCTGAATCGTTATCTCGGCAAACAGGGAGAAACATTCAAGGGCGTATGCCAAAGAATAAGGTTCGCATATGCGTGCCGGCTGCTCGCTGAAGGCAGGCTGAACGTTACTCAGATCGCGGCACGTACAGGCTTCAGCAACGTAGGCAATTTCAGCCGCGGATTCCGTGACTATGTCGGCGTGTGCCCGACCCGTTATGCTGAAGCGCCCGCAGCGGCGCCACACACCGCGCCAGACTGATATCCGGTTCGTCGTAGGGGTACGGTCACGTGCCGGCACGCCGATTCGGTGCTCGACAACACCATGTCGGGCAAGCTCAAGCGTTGGCGCCGGACAGCACGGACGTAGACGTGGGCAACGCCAGGCTTCCCGTGCGTCCGGCGAAGCTGCGGACGCTGCTCAGGCGGGCCCAACCGTCGTGTCAAACTGCGGATCATCCGTCAGCGGCCAGAGCGGTCGCGCGAGATATTGCCGGGGAAACGACGTGATTTCGGTTGTACTCAACCCTTGCGCATCGACCGAAACGATATCGGTCGCTAGATGAGCAAACCCCGCGCGAAAATGATTCGCGCTTTTGAGCGCAACGATCTTCCGACCGGTGATATCGATCCCGTGAAGCTGAAACGGCTCAGGATCGAAAACCTGCTGCGGAGAAGAGGCGACGATCACGTCCACGCCGTTGATCTCGAGCCGGCACATCTTGCCGAGGTTGAAATGCATGCCTTCGAGCATCGAGCCAGGCCGGTTCACGAATCGGCCGTCGGTAATGGCTTTCACATAGGCATCCGCTTCGATCGGCGCCCCCTGGAATCGCCCGAGCTTGCCGCCGAGCGACACACAAATCGTCGACCCCACACCAGCCCGCACGGCCTGTTCGACCACGGCCCTGTCGTTGATGGACGCGAAGCAGCAGGTGTTCGGCGGCGGATTGGCTTCCAGCAACGCACGCAACAGATGCGTGGCGTCTCCCGGCGTTCCACCGCCTGGATTGTCTGACCGCTCGTTCACGACCACCGGACCGACCGCTTCAGCGAGTGCCTGGGCGATTCCTTCAGCCGGCGAGACAATGTCCGGTAGAAACGCCTCGCGGTGATTCCAGATCCACGTCGCGACTTCGTCCGCGCAGCGTTGCGCCAGTGCGTCATCACCGCCGGTCGTGCAGACGACGACCGGGCAAGGCCATGCAATGTCCGCATACGGGAAGCCGTGAAACCACGAACAGTCGATCACTCCGTCTCGCTTCGCGATCTCGGCACACAACGCATTGACGTCCGCCGCGACACTCCCGCTGTGGGTGCCGATCAGGTATGGAAGCATCGGCAACCGGCACATCCGGGTGACCGGCTGCAATTCGCCGCGAACCATGAGTAGCAACAATTCGACCGCTTCGACGCCGCGCGCACGCAGATCGGTATGCGGATACAACCTGCACGGCAACGTCAGGTCGCACGATTTCCGCATCTCGTCGGTCATGTTGCCATGAAGATCATAGACCGCGGCGATGGGCATCCCGGGGCCGACGAGAGCGCGAACCGCGCTCAGCAGATCGCCCTCCAGATCGTCCACGCCTTCGACGACGCCCGCGCCGTGCAGCGCCAGCAGGACGCCGTCGACCGGCAGCGCCGCGCGAATCCCGTCCAGTATGTGTTGCTTCATCTGCGCATAAGCACCGGCTTCGATCGTCGACGAAGGCGTCGCGCCGGCCAGATAGGTATAGGCGAGACTGGCTGCCCCTCCGGAAGCGCCTTCGATGAATCCGCCGACTGCATCGTTTGCGTCGCGTGAAAAGCGCTCGATCTCGTCGCCGTGGTATTGCCGGAATGCTGCGAGCGGTGTCGGCCCCGTGCACTCCGTTGCGTAGGTGTTGGTCTCGTGAAACAGGCCTGCCACCGCAAAGCGGGGCCGATGCTGATGTGTAGCCATTCGATGTGTCCTTGGTGGAGCATTCAGAGGCAGCGCAAACCGCGCGTCGGGAGCGTTCGACAGTGCCAACGTGCGCGCCCGCAGCACGTCTATACCCGATTCGTGGAGCGGGCGGACAGCGGCAACGACGCATTGCGCCGGAGAAGAAATCCCAGACACCCGCCTACGACCATGAGGACGACCATCACAGTCATACCGGCCCTGGTTCCGCCAGTCAGGGTCGTGGACAAGCCGATGATGTTGGGACTGACGAATCCGCTCGAGAGTGCAATCGTATTGATCAGGCCGATGCCACCCGCCGCGGAGTCTCCCTTCAGGTATTCGGACGGCATGGTCCAGAATACCGTGTACGCCGCATACATCATCGACACGGCCAGGGTCATGAACAACAAGGTCGGCACCAACCGGCCGTCGAAAACGGTCGCTCCCGCAAGCCCAATTGCGGAAATCAGCGCGGCTATCGTCACATGGCGGCTGCGCTCGCCGTACCGGTCTGAAATGCGCCCGGCCAGCACCATGACAACGCACGCAACGGCCGCAGGAGCGGAGGACAGCCAGCCGATCGACAACGGATCGCCCACACCGCTGTTCCTGATCATGGTCGGAAGCCAGAACGCGATCGCATAGGCGACGTTCAACAGACAGAAGAGCACCATCGCCATCAGGTACACACGCGGGTCCCTGGCGACCTGGGAAAACGAATGATGTCTGGCGGTGCCCGGCTCTTCCCGCGACGCCAGGAGCGCGCGCTCGGCGGCACTCAGCCAACGGGCATCGGCAGGCTTGTCCGACAACACGAACGGAGCCAGGATGCCCAACAACACGCACGGAATCCCTTCCAGAACGAACAACCACTGCCAGCCATGCAAACCGCGCACACCGGCCATATGGGTCATGATGCCACCCGACAACGGACCGGAAATCACGCCGGTCAGCGGGCCGGCCAACAGCACGATGCCCATGACGCGCCCCATGTTCGCCTTGCCGTACCAATAGGTCAGGTAGAAGAACATCCCGGGCGCGAATCCGGCCTCGAACACGCCGAGCAGGAACCGCAGCACGTAAAATGCGGTTTCGTTGCGCACGAACATCATGCTGGCCGACGTGAGACCCCACAGGATCAGAATGCGGCTGAAGGTCTTGCGCGCCCCCCACTTCGGGAACATCAGATTGCTCGGGACTTCGAACATCATGTACCCGATGAAGAAAATTCCCGCACCCAAGCCATAGGCTGCGTCGGACAGCCCGAGATCGCCCTGCATTTGCAGCTTTGCAAACCCGATGTTGACTCGATCCAGCGTCGCAAAGACGTAGCATATGAGCAGGAATGGAAGCAGCCGCCAATTCAGTTTGGCGATCAGCGACTGAAATGCCCCATCCTGCACCGAGCGTTCGTCGGCCATGGTAGTTGTCTCCTGTTTTTCTGTCGAATCGTCAGGCACCGATATCAACCGGTGCGATTCATTCAGCGCCGGGCTTCGAGCGCATTCGCATGTTCCTGGAAGCGCCGGTGCTCTTCAGGCGGCACCAGCGATCCGCCTGTCGCCCAGATGATGTGCGTCGCTTCGGCCAGGTCGAGATGGTGTGCATACGCGTATTCGCGTCCTTCCGGCGAGTCATTCAGCCACAGAGGTCCGCCGACTGCCGCGGCAGCGGAAGGCTCCAGATCGATGCCCAGCGACTGTTTGACCCGCAGCATTTGCCTGTACAACTGCGCGTCGCTCACCGTGAATACCCCGGAGAGTTGCGCCGCCATCAGCGGACTGACGAGCGGAGAAGCCTGCCCCACCGCCAGGCCGTCGGCGTCGGTCTGGTTATCCAGTCCGATGTCGTAAACGGAGACCTGCTCGCTGTTGCCAGCCGCCAGCTGGACCAGCATGCACGGGGACGCGACGGGCTCCGCGAAGAAGCAATGGACATGCGGGCCGAATATCGCCTTCAGGCCATAAGTGATGCCGCCCGGCGCGCCACCGACGCCACAGGGAAGGTAGACGATGAGCGGATGCCTGGCATCGACGACGCGCCCGGCCTTCTCAAGTTGCCGGGCGAGCGGGCGTGCCGCCGCTGCATAACCGAGGAACAGCATCAACGAGCGCTCGTCGTCAACAAAATACGATCGCGGCTTCATCAAAGCCTCCTCACGCCCGGCCTCCACCGCCTGCGCGTAACTGCCCTCGTGCTCGACGACCCGTACGCCGCGCCGCCGCAGCCGATCTTTCTTCCATTGCTTGGCATCGGACGACATGTGCACGACCACGTCGAAGCCGAGCGCAGCCGCCATCACGCCGATGCTGAGGCCGAGATTGCCGGTACTTCCGACGGCGACCGTATACCGCGTGAACAACTCCCGAGCCCGGGCGGAAGCGAGCATTCGCAGGTCGCCCCCTGTGGCGAGCAGCCCCTGTTCGATGGCAATCGATTCGGCAATGGTCAGTACTTCGTGAAAGCCGCCGCGCGCCTTCACGGATCCGGCGACCGGCAGCGTATCGTCGCGCTTGAGAAACCACGCCCCTTGCTGCGTGTCGGGTTGCGTGAGTGCCTGCTGCAATTCCGCGGCCGGCATCAATTCCGATTCGATCGGTCCGACCACGTCGCCCGGGAACAAGGCGCGGATCAACGCGTCGCACCGCGCGAGACGCGTTTCGGCCTGCTCGATCTGGTCAGGCGTCGGCGCATCCTTCGGCAGCATGCTGCCCAAGACTGGATTCAGCCACAGAAGGGGTTCTTTGGACTGTAGTTTCTCTAATAGGGTGGCGGAGCCAAACACGGGAGTCATCGGATTGCCTGCGAGAAAAGCGACTGAAAATGGCATGCTGGAGCGGATGGTAGAGCTTGCCAAATTTCAGCGGAAGCGCTAGTTTCTAATCCCGCCATTAGCCAAACTAATATCGATGCAACTTGACTCGTCCATACTCGGCTGGCTGCGCTGCTTCGAATCGGCCGGGCGTCTGTTGAGCTTCACGAAGGCGGCGCAGGCACTCAATCTGACGCAAAGTGCGGTCAGCCAGCAGATTCGCCATCTCGAGGAGCGTCTCGGCTACCCGTTGTTCGAGCGTCACTCGCGCGGTCTGGTGCTGACCTCGAAGGGCAAGATGCTGTGGGAAGTCACGTCGAAAGCGTTTCTGGACATCAACCAGACGCTTGGTCAACTCGGCGTGTCGCATCGACCTTTGCAGGTGAGCTGCTCGCCCTCGTTTGCGCTGCAATGGCTGATACCACGCCTGACCATCTTTCAGCGCCAACGGCCCGATGTCCCGCTGCGCGTCATCGCCGAATTCCAGTCGCTCGACCGATATGCGATGGAAGCCGGCGGAATCGACGTGGCAATCCGGTACGATCCTGCGGAATACCATCACCTCAATGCCGAAACGATTCTGGAAGAACGGCTCATTGCCGTCGCGACCCCGGCATACTTGAAGCAGCACCCTGCGTTCGCCGCCGGTGTGTCGCTCGATGGCGTCGTGCTGTTGCATGACGCTGCCGCATGGGACGGTGCGCCGGAGTTCGCGGAATCGCGCGTCTGGATGGAGGCGGCTCACCCCGCGTGGACCGAGCATCTGGCCGGCCCGCAATACAACCTCTCCAGCCTGGCCATCAGTGCAGCGATGAACCACCAAGGGGTGGCTATCAGCCGCTCGGCACTGGTCTACGAGGAACTCCAGGACGGGCGCCTCGTCAACGTGTTCGGCAAGCACGTCCCGGCGCCGGCGCGCTACGTATTGCTTTCGCGTCAGCCGGAGGACCCGCGCATCGCGGCATTTTCCGCATGGCTAAAGAAGGAGTGCGAGCAATTTGACAACCTGCGCCAGCAGTTGCTTTTGGCTTGATCGGGTAATGCTTTTGCGGTGTCCGTCACTGCTCGCCTATCAGTCACCTACTGATACGAGAATGTGATTAAAGCACGGCCACTGACACTTCCCAGGCCGACCGTCGCCGCGGTCTTCACGTAACGCGCCGTCAACGGAATCAACAATGTGTTGTACGTATCGACGTTCCCCACCAGCCACTGGTTCGGATTACCCTTCGTCGACGATTCCGGGCCGAACGAAATCAGCGGCGTCGATTTATCCCGGAAAATCTGAATGCCAAACGCGCTGGCGGTTGAGCCGGGAGCAAGACTCAGTACGTTCGTCGTGTTCGATCTATCGGTCGCATCGGTCAAGGTGGCATAAACGGCCACGGTGCTATCGCATTTGAGCCCCACGGCAAACGACGAGGCCGTCGCTGGCGCAGCACCGAACGCCTTGAAATCGTATATGACGATCATGGGAAGCATCACGTTGCTGCCATCGCAGGAAACGACTTTGCAGCCCTGCACATTGACCGTGAGCCACCTCACGTAATGAACACAAAAAAGGCGGACGCTAGACGCAAAATCGAGGTGTGGCGCGAGTACTATAACGAGACACACCCCACTCTGCATTGCAGTGGATGACGCCGACGGAATTCGCCCGCCAGTGCGCTGTCCGGGCCGATTCGGCCCACCCCGAAGAGCCGGAATTTTCCAGCTGAGACCGGGACGGAATTTGGGCTAGCCTCACGGTGCAGCAGCTCGCGCTTCTTCGATGGCCTGCGTGAAGGTGGCTTGTGCGGCCTAGAAGAACGCCTTGACGGCGTCGAGCGCCTTCTGCGCTTCAGGGCTGCTCTCGCGGGCTAGCTTGAGCAGCGGGTCGATCCTTTCGGCCCTGATACGCTCCGGGAGCTAGATACCGAGTGTCTTCTTTTCCATGCTGTCCTTATCTCACATACTCGGACGTCGGTTCATTGTGCGCCATCCATGGCGTACATCGAGAAGGCGCCGGGGGTGAGGATGACGGCGCCGTTCGCCATCACGGTCACGGTCTTGGCCGGTGCGTAATCGTCGGGCATGTGCACGACCTGCGTAATCTCGGCGCGGGTGCGCGGGCGGAACGTGCTGCAGGTATCCGTGACCGCGCTACCGAGGGAGAGGCGGAGCGATGACGTTTGGCAGCGCACGTGATGCGCGTCTTCGTAGGCGTAGCGTTGCAGACGCGCTTCCTTGGGGTCAGCGTTGGCCGGGTTCATTGGGTCGAATGCCGCGCAGCCGGTGAGCGATGCGGCGATGACGGCGGCGAGAATCAGCTTGCTTTTCATGGTCGGTTTCCTTCGCGTTCAAATGGGGTGGGCCTTCAACGTATAGCGCCCGCCTCCGAACTCGTTAACGGCTAAAACGGCGCTGTTTGAAGACACCGCTACCGACACCGCTGCGCCGAATCTGCGCGTGGCGTTCTGCTACGGCACGACGCCGCCCACGGCACAGCTCGCACACTACGATATTGCCGTGATCGAGCCGGACAGCGGGTTCCAGCCACGTGAGCATGCACTGCCCTGCACTCAATGGTTTGCCTATGCGAGCGTCGGCGAAATTACGCCGCAACAAACGTACTTCTCACAACTACCGCGCGACTGGCTGATGGGCCGCAATGCGAACTGGGCATCACGCGTGGTCGATCAAAGCCGCCCGGGCTGGCCGGCCTTCTTCGTGCGCCACGTGATCGATCCACTATGGGCACGCGGTTATCGCGGGTTCTTTCTCGATACGCTCGACTCGTATCAGCTCGTGACGTCGACGGACGCCGAGCGCGAACGTCAGCGCGAGGGCATCGTGCGCGTCATCCGTGCGATCAAGAGGAGCCATCCTGCGGCAAAGCTCATTTTGAATCGCGGCTTCGAACTGCTGCCGCAGATTCACGACGACGTGAGCGCCGTTGCGTTCGAATCGCTTTATAGCGGGTGGGATAAGGCCAATGCGCGGTACGTTGCTGTGCCGGAGGCCGACCGCAACTGGCTGCTGACGATGGCGCAGAATGTGAAGGGGCAATACGGCCTGCCCGTTATCTCGATCGACTATTGTGCACCGGCCGATACCGAATGCGCGCACCAGACTGCGGCGAGCATCGCCGCTCATGACATCGTGCCTTTCGTAACCGATGGCTCGCTGCAGACTCTGCCGGAAGCGGTACCGACGCCACGCGAAGGCTCGGCTTGTGCTGCGCCCCTGCGAGACTGAAGTATCTCTTCGGGTAACGTTCGGCACCATCCCGAACAACCGGTGCTGCCTGTGCGGTGCAACCCAGCTGAATCAAATTCGAACGGTTACTCACCCAAGCCGATTCAGCATGTGAAAAGACGCATGTTTTCAGGTTGCTTTTCCGAGACGCCGATACGTGATGCGTGATTTGATTTGCAATCCCAAAACACTGTGCTAGCCTAGCAACTGCTGTCGCGTCTCTGACGCATCGATCGAACGCCTCGGGCACGGCTCTCGTAGTCCGTCCGGCGAAAACGTCTTCCTGCCTGCCACTCGCAGCCCTCTCTCCATGAAAAACATCCGCAGCTAATCTGCGCGTGCCTCTGTTTGCGCTCGCAACGAACGTGGATATTTTGCAACTACAAAACACTGTGCTAACGTAGCACTACTTGTTGCGTCTCCGACGCACCGACTCGACATGAAATTCATGTCCATTGCCGAACGGTACCCTGCACAGCAACAGTTTCGACTGGGCTCCCTGCATTGCTGAACGGCTTTTTTGAGAACGCCCCGGGCACGGCTCTCGTAGTCCGTCTGGCGAAAGCATCTTCCTGGCTGCCACTCGCAGCACTCCTCCCTGAAAACACACGCGACTTAATCTGCGCGCGCCCCCTGCTTGCGCTCACGACGAGCGCGGATCCGTCACGTACGCTTCCGTATCGACTCAAGAGTCGTGCGCCATTTCACTCGGAATGCATTTTTTTCGCGCGCGAGAACCGCACACGTTACTTCTCCCAATACAAGAGGCCTGTCCCAAGGCATAGGTTGCTTCCCGGCGCGGCCGGGATCCTCCGCACGCCTCGGTTGTCCGCCTACGGACAGTAGCAGGCCTCCTTTACGTCTTGAAACGATCGACCTCATTGATCGCTTTGGTCTGCGTCGCGCCACTCTGGCGCCCATCAATCCATTCATCCGCCATCAAGCGCGATCTCGGTGTGACGTGCTCACCCGGAAATTCGCCCACCTCGTGCTCGCCCTCACACGAGCCGTCATCGCCCATGTGCTGCATGCACACAAATGCGATTGAACGCCGAATGCGCCGCCATGCGACGCGCTGTGTTCATTCCGCCCCGGGCTCTCAATTCCAAGCGCGCAGACCTTTCCACCGGCATCCGCCGGGGACCCTCAGCTAAACCGCCTCTGCCCGTCTATTTGAACTCCCGTATTCCAGCAGATCAACGTCGCGCCCTCGTTGAACCTGCCCGTTTCAATCACGCCATCGCAGCCGATGGCAACAGGGTGCCCTCATTCGCGCTCCGCCCGCGCGTGAGGTCAAGTACAGGCGGAAAAACCAACCACAGAAAAGGAGTTCTATGGGTAGAAGATCAAGAGGTGTAAACCACGCCGCACAAATGAGCCGGGAAGCCGGCGGAAGCAAAGACTCGCAGAAACACCGTCGTTTGCATTGGAGCGAGTTTTCGCGTTTCGCTGCCCGAATTGGTCACACACTCGAGGCAGTCAACGAAGCAGAAGACTGGATGCTCGAGTTCTTTGTCTGGTTCCTGGTTGCCGGGGATATGAAGCCTGGCACGCTCGCAAATTATCGAGCATCGCTCTCAGTGATACAGGGGGCGGCCGGACAGGACATGTCTCGTTCAACGCGAAGCCGAGCTCTCCGGCTTGAGCGACGAAACCGGGACGGCAGGCACCGTGCTCGTACACCCCAGGAGTTCAACGACCTGCTTGCCGCAGCAGAAAAGCTTGATGACGGTGTCGTGCACGTGATTCGCCTGATGCGTTGGCTGGGACTTCGCATGCGCGAAGCGCTCATGTGCGGCAAGTCGCTGGAAACCTGGCGAGACTTGATCCTGCAGGGAAATCGACGCCTGCCGATCGAACGCGGCGCAAAAAACGGGCGTCCACGTCGCACCGAGGTGCTTGCGGATCACGTCGAAGAGACGCTCGACGCGATCAACGCTGCGTTAGCGTTCTGCCGCGATCGAGACTTTGAGCTGATCCGCGGATGCAACGACGACCTCAAAAGCGCAAAGTCCCGTCTGAAAGCCCGCTTTGACCAGCTACCGATGCGCAAAGAGCTCGGAAGTCATAGTCTGAGGTTTACCTATGCAGTCGACTTTGGCAACGCCGCACTGGATCGCGGCGTGCCACCTGTAGAAGTACTAACCCAACTGTCAGACCGCCTTGGGCATGGTCCGTCACGCGTGAAGATGATCCTCGAAGTTTACTGTTGGCAAATCCGGCACCGGTTTCCCGAGAAGATCCACTTGCCGAGTGATTTCGTGCCTTTGAAAGAAGTCCGCAAAGAAAACGCCGCCATTCCCGCAACGGCCGGCGCGGGCGATCGAGCCCCGCGCGGCAAAGGCTGGAAACATAGGCGTCGACGACCGGTGCGCGGACGCCGCATTCAGACGAATCATATGGAGCTTCAGCATGGACGCAACTCCTAATACTTTGCATTGCAATCAGCTACCACCCACACACGATCTATCTACGTAAAAGAGGAAAACAAGAAGTGCTGGAATCCAAACTCTCAGAAGAGGCTCGCTCTGCCCTATCCCGGTATAGCAGCAATAAAGCCGCTCAGACACTACTGCCGTTATGGCTCCAGTTCGAAAATTTTCTGCAATCGCACAGCACAGGGCCATCGTCCATCCTCGACATCCCGGAGGAGTCGCTTCGCGCGTACGCGACATTCCTCGATTACCAGGATTGTCATGTCGATGACGCCCTGGTCGCCCTGAGTGCTGTCCTTCTCGTGTGCCTGCACGCGGGCTACAACGCCAAGATACTGCGCTCCATCGTCATCCCGCGCGTTCGCCGTCCTATTCAAAATCGTCAATGGGATGCATTCCGCTTGCGAACCTACCGACCGCTCGAATATTCGCAGCTCGCTCGAAGCCGCAGACGCCGGAACAAGCGTGAAGCGAACGCTAGCAATCCCGCGCAAATCGAAGACTCTGTCGCGTAAAACGCCACTCGCTTAATACATTTCACATCCACCAACAACCATTGCAGGAACAACAATGACTCATATGATTGTGGCTCACTTCCAAAGCTCGAACAGCGCTGCGCAAGCATCGGTGGCACAACTCCTTCACGCCCAGACGGGTGGCTTGCTTCTCAAACCAGGCCCGCTCGATGTGAACGGTGACGACGTGAGCAACAAAGCGCATCTGACGGAAAGCGGGAATGTACTGGAGGATCATTACTGCACCATGATGACTTCCCCGCGCGGAGGAATCATCGACGTCTCGCCCGAGGATCGAAACGCCATGATCGGGTTTATCCAGGCAAGGCGTCACGTTCTTGTCGAATTGAAAACGATCATTGTCTCGGTGTCCCCGGATACTGCGTCACAGCAAGCCGCAGTAGAAACACTTAGCGCGATCTGCGCGGCTGGAGTGGCTCCGGCGGGCATCCGGATTCTGGGTACCGATCTCCCAACTGACGCCCGGTTCGACGATGCCTACCCGGCCGTCGTTGAGTGCGCCCGTGAAGCCCAAATCACAGTATTGCCTGAAGCGATACTTCCGGTGTCAACGTCTCTCGCGAAGGCTCAGCAGTTCAAGATGCCAATCGCAACTGTCCTGAACCGCGTCGTCGATTTCGAAACGGAATTGACTGCAGCCCGGCTCAACGGCGCGCCAGAGAAAATCGTGCATACGCTCGCTCACAAGGTGATTGCACAGCGCGATCTGTTGGGCACCGCAGATACGTTTAAATGCGCCGCCGAAGCGCTCGGACTACCGCGCATTTCGCAGGATGAGTGGCGGGCCGAATGTGCGCCAACTTCGAGCCGTAAGCGCGCGCGTACAGTGGCGCTCGATTAAGGGCTTTTAATCGCTCCTACATAACGAGACCACTGCATGGTGGATCAACGGGCCGCCTCCGCTCGGGATCCGTTGATCCATGCGGTCAATCGGTTTTCGGTCGCCAGCGCTCCATATCCACGCTACTCGAGCGTGCAAGGAAGCACTGGCGCCGCCCCCCCAGTGGGTCAGTTTCTAATCGGCTCTAACACCGATCCGACTGCGACCGGTCCAACCTCTCACGGGAAACGGGTTAGCGCTTCTCGCGAGAAGCGGTCACCGGATGACTTTTTATCACTGCGGGGGCTCAAGGGAGCGCAAGGCGACCGCGACGTCCTCCTGCGTGAGAGTACTCGAGCCATCACGCAGATACCGAAGAGCAGCAAGATCAAGGATCCGTTTCAATACAGCATCCGTCTCCGAGAGAAAACGATCCTGTATCGCGCGCGCTGCAAAGTCAGCGGTATGGCGAGAGATCGGGATCGCATCGCCTGCCATCGCCCTGAGTCTCGTGCGGACATAAGAGGCTATCCAGTTGCCCCGTTCGTCGATATCTCCCAGCACACAACTTCGGGAATTGATGCCATATGCTGCGCCGTCGAGTTCTTTCTCCTCGTACGATTCGACAATCGAATGTTGCCCGGCACACGGCTCTTCGCGTAGTTCGCGCGCAAGCATTCCGTGGCTGCATTCACACTCCGCACACACAGGACCGTAACCACGCTGGAATATGGGCGTTTCATCAAATGTCATCTCAACTCTCCCGATTTATGAGGTTAGCGATCGCCTCGTTTCGGAGGACGTTCGCCAATCCAGTATTCCCCCAAATTAGCAAAGTCAAGTTTGCGCAGGAGAGCATCATCAGGATGCCTATTGGGGAAAATTCAGAGGGCTGCGGGCTGTCGTAACGTCAGTCAAGACGTCCGAGACTGGACGAGGGGTAGTGGCTCCAGCTCTAGAATTGACTCGTGAAAGCGTATATGGAAATCCGGCACCGCCTTCAAGCGCGACGCTTTTCATGCGTCTCTTTCATCTCCGTGATAGCGAAACAAGCTCACGTCTGCGGGTGAAACGTCAACGCAGGCAACCTTCCTTCGCGCACCATCTACGCAGGGCGGCCCATGTGACTTGCCGGCGACACCACCCGATGTGACACCCAGCACGCCGGGCGCGGGAGTCCAGGCATCAAACGGACGAAACGTGCAGAGAAATAGACAAGGCCACACACAAAGGTGCAGCCATGAATGGAAAGTTGTGGCTTAAGCCGCAGTCGTCTGTTCAGTTCCAACGTGTGCCGCATCCTCGATCCACCGCACGGCTCTTCTTCATCAGATAACCTCCGTACCAGCAGATGGCAAGCGCAGCAATCAGAGCAAAAAGCGCGAAACTCGTAGTTATTCTCAGTGCCGCGGATATTTGCGTGCGTAGTTGTCACCGCCCGGAAAGATCATGCAATTAGCCATGCTTTACAAACGAAGAGAACCAATCTTTCAAACGACATCGCTAGCGATACCTTTAGGATTGTCTCGAACACGATTGCGGTGAGAAAAAATTTCACTTTCGGAAATTGACGCGTTGAGCAGAATCGCCTGCCATGCGGCCTTCACATCGACCGGTTTGCGGCCGGAGATGATGAACTCGTGGCGTCGCTGGCGCATGCAGTGTCCGAGCTCGCTGATGTGAATCAGCGGCAGAGGAAGGTCGGGGTGCAGGCTGCACTCGGGAGACGCGAACACACCAATGCCATCGACCGGCCAGACGCGGGGGAGCGTGTCGTTGAAAAAGGCCACCTTGGTTCGGTTCTGAGCGAGCGGGGAGCGTCGGACCTCGCTGGCGCCGTCGGCACCCGTGCGCATGAGTTCGTCTCGATGTACCCCGGGCGCGATCGAGCCGCTCCAGTTCTTGGTCTCAATGACAAAGATGCCAAAGGGCGTCACGGCGAGGTGATCAATCTCCGCGGTCGGAAAGGCCGTGCCCGGCGCATGGTGAATGAGCACCGCCCCGTCATGCAGGTGGAAGCTATCGGCACACAGCCACGTGAGCACACGCCGCAATTCGGCCAGCACGGCGGCCTCGCCAGAGGCACCGCGCTCCAGCGCGCGCGTGGCTGGCGCAAAAGGTTTATGTTGGGCAGAACGCCCGGGATTGCGCCTGACGTCAGGGCGTGCGTTGCGTGTGCTGAGCCAGTAGCCGAGACAGCCGAGCGCGAAAAGTACAAACAGACCAGACATGTTCACTCCAGATAGATGGGGGATAGTGAATCGAGTCTGCCAGGTCAATTTCGATGTCAAGTGGGCGTGCCCTCGTTTCAGGCGCCTGCGCGACTTAAGCCGAAAAGCTTCACTTTTTGTGGAGCTTTCCGGTTTTTCGCGCGCAGGCGCCTGCAAAATCCAACCGCCGGATGAGAGCTGACTTGGATTCGGGAATATTGCAACGGCCCACACCTCGAACTCCGCGCGCCCATCGCGCTACGCTTCCCAAACATCCGGGCCTTCTATGAACGTAGCAAGGGGCGCGAAGGAGTGAATTCGTGGCCGAACACCGCTCGCACGCTCCTTTACAGGCAAGCCGGAATCCGAGCGTCGCATCGCTCACGCCTCCTGTATTGCCCTGCTGCGGCAGCGCAGATCGCATTCGAGGTGAGCGTGTCGTCGATTGGTCTCC
>JAITTX010000324.1 GCA_031286755.1 Paraburkholderia sp. | reverse complement strand
CGACGATGCCGCACATGGGTCAATCCTTTGCAATGAGGGGCGGGCGCCGGATGGCGTCGCGGCGCCCGTAGTTCCGCCGTCTTTTTTCAGCGCTTTTGCTTCACCGGCCGAACGTAGCCGGTTTTCGCGATCTGGGTTTTTTCGTTGAGCACGAGCGTGTCTTCAGGCACGTCCTTCCACACCGTCGTGCCCGCCGCGATGGTCACGCCGCGGCCCACGCGCACGGGCGCGACGAGCTGCGTATCCGAGCCCACGAACACGTTGTCTTCAATCACGGTGCGGTGCTTGTTCGCGCCATCGTAATTGCAGGTGATGGTGCCTGCGCCGATGTTCACGCCCGCACCCACGTCGGAGTCGCCCACGTAGCTCAGGTGATTGGCCTTCGAGCCCACGCCGATGTTGGCGTTCTTCACCTCGACGAAGTTGCCCACGTGCACTTCATCGGCGAGCTGCGCGCCCGGGCGCAGGCGCGCGTACGGACCGAGCACGGCCTGCGCGCCCACCGTCGCGCTTTCGATGTGCGTATAGGCGTCCACGCGAGTACCCGCGCCGATCACGGCGTCGCGGATCACGCAGTTCGGGCCGATGCGCACATTATCTGCGAGCGTCACCTGGCCCTCGAACACGCAGTTCACGTCGATGAACACGTCGCGCCCGCAGCTGATCGAGCCGCGCAGGTCGAAGCGCGCCGGGTCCGCGAGCGTGACGCCCGCGGCGAGCAGCGCGTCGGCGGCATTGCGCTGGTACACGCGCTCGAGCTCGGCGAGCTGCTGCTTGCTGTTCACGCCAAGCGTCTCCCATTCGGCGTCCGGCTGCGCGGTCACGACCGGATGGCCGGCCGCGATCGCCGCTTCCACGACGTCGGTGAGGTAGTACTCGCCCTGCGCGTTGTCGTTGCCGAGCGCCGCGAGCCAGCCCGCCAGCGGCGCGGTGGGCGTCACGACGATGCCGGTGTTGATCTCGTCGATGAGACGCTCGTCGTCGTTCGCGTCCTTCTGCTCGACGATGCGCAGCACCTCGCCGGTCGCGCCGCGCACGATGCGGCCGTAGCCGGTCGGATCGTCGAGCGTCACGGTGAGGATGCCGTAACCGTTCGAACCCGCGGCGGCGGTCAGGCGCTTGAGCGTGGAGGCGCGCGTGAGCGGCACGTCGCCGTAGAGCACGAGCGTGGGCTGGCTCGCATCGAGCAGTGGCAGCGCCTGCGCGAGCGCGTGGCCGGTGCCGAGCTGCTGCTCCTGCATGGCGAACTGCACGTCGGGCGCGCCAACGGCTGCGCGCACGGCTTCGCCGCCGTGGCCGATCACGACCACGAGGCGCGTGGGCGCGAGGCTGCGGGCGGTGTCGATGACGTGCGAGAGGAGCGGCTTGCCGGCCAGAGGATGGAGCACTTTCGGCAGTGCGGAGTGCATGCGCTTGCCCATGCCTGCCGCGAGGATCACGATGTTCATTGCATCGGTGACTTGAGAGAGGATGAAGCGCTCGATTCTAGCATGGGGGATATCCCTGACGCCGCGTACCAGCGGGCGTTTGCCGCGCCGTCCAACATTCTTTTACGCAGACCCGACGGGCGCAAAAAAGGCGGCCATGACAGGCCGCCCTGGGGTCCGATGCGGTTTTACCAGAGGCGCGCATGCCACGCCGTCAGCGCGCGCCTCAGAGCTCGTCGAGAGGCGTGAACTTGAGCGTCGCGCCGCCGTTTGCAAGCGCATCGGGTGTATCGGGGGCATCGCTCGAGCACGGCTCCTCGTCGAACGCGATATCGCCCGCCGGGTCGGCCACGCCCGTCGCGCGCAGGCCCTTGAAGCCGAACAGCGACGCGTCCATCAGGTGCGAAGGCACGACATTGCCGAGCGCGTTGAACATGTTCTCCACGCGGCCCGGGAAGCGCTTGTCCCATTCGCGGATCAGCGCCTTCATTTCCGCGCGCTTGAGGTTGGGCTGGCTGCCGCACAGGTTGCACGGAATGATCGGGAATTCGCGCAACTCGGCGTACTTCTCCAGATCGGTTTCCTTCACGTAGGCGAGCGGTCGGATCACGATGTTCTTGCCGTCGTCCGATTGCAGCTTGGGCGGCATGCCCTTCAGCTTGCCGCCGTAGAACAGGTTCAGCAGCAGCGTCTGGAGGATGTCGTCGCGATGATGGCCGAGCGCGATCTTGGTCGCGCCAAGCTCGCCCGCCACGCGGTACAGAATGCCCCGGCGCAGGCGCGAGCACAGCGAGCAGGTGGTCTTGCCCTCGGGCACGAGGCGCTTGACGATGCTATAGGTGTCCTGATTCTCGATGTGGTACGGCACGCCCACCTTGTCGAGATATTCGGGCAGCACATGCTCCGGAAAGCCGGGCTGCTTCTGGTCGAGATTGACCGCCACGATCTCGAAGTTTATCGGCGCGCGCTCGCGCAAGCGCATCAGCACGTCGAGCAGCGCGTAGCTGTCCTTGCCGCCCGAGAGGCAGACCATCACCTTGTCGCCGTCCTCGATCATGTTGTAGTCGCCGATCGCCTGGCCGACCTGGCGCACGATGCGCTTGAACAGCTTGTTGTTCTCGTAGGCTTCCTTCTGCTCGCGGCGCGTGAGCGCGCGGCGGCCCGTTTCCTCGGTGGAGGCTTTGGCGGCGGTTTCGGGGCTAGTCTCGGCGGCCGTGAGGGTTTCGGGGGCGTTCATGGCTCAGTCCTCTTTGATGCGAAAGACCTCGACGCCCACCGCGTCGCAGTCCGGATACACGTCGGGCTTCTGGGTCGACACGCACACGGCGCGCACCTGCTCGTGCGAGAGCAGCGCGGCGGCGAGATCGTCGCAGAGCGTCTCCTGCAGATGGATATGACCCTGGCCCACGCGGGCGGCGACGGTCGCGCGCATGAAGTCGTAATCGACGACTTCGCGCAGCTTGTCTTCGCGCGGCGTGGTCGACGAGAGCGGCACGAACAGGTCGACGTTGATGATGACGCGCTGTTCGCCGCGTTTTTCGAAGTCGTGCACGCCGATGTTGATGTGCACTTCGTAGTTGCGCAAGAAAAGCCGGCGGCAATCGGCGAGCCGGGGATGCAGGAGTACAGCGGACATGTTCGTTCCAGTCGATAAAAGCGTGCGTTTTCCGGCACGTGCGCGGACGCTGTGCGCCACGCGGGGTCATACGGTTGCAAAGCCTTCGCGCGATTGCATGGCAGGCGCGACTGCGGGATTCAGGCCGCGATCGAATGTTTGCGCAGCCGCGGCAGTCTACGCATTTAGTTGCATTATTAGCCGCCGCTGACGAGGCGGCTCCGTCACGCGGTTCGCGCCGGCTCAGGCCGGCGCCTGAGCGCCGGTCAAAAACATCACGTCGCGCGGCAGCGGCACGAGATGCTGACCGCCATCGACCACCAGCGTCGTGCCGGTCACGCCCGAGGCCTGCGCGAGATACAGCGCGGCCTCCACGAGATCGCCGGGGCGCGACGCGCGCCCGAGCGGCGTGACCTTGTGCGCGGCAGCGAAACTCTCCGGCGTCTGGTCGCCCGATTGCAGCGTGAGGCCGGGCGCGAGCCCCACCACGCGCGTCTTCGGCGCGAGCGCCTGGGCGAGCGCGACGCCTGCGTTCTGCAAGGCGGCCTTGGTCAGCGTATACGACAGGTAGTCGGGATTCATGTTGTACAGCTTCTGATCCAGCACGTTGATCACGCAGGTCCGCAGCGATTCGTCGCGCGCCGCGGCTTCCGGCGTTGCGTCCCACAGCATGCGCGCCAGCACGAGCGGCGCGCCTACGTTGATCGCCATGAGATGCTGCAGCCTCGCGTAGCCGACATCGCGCGCCGTGTCTTCCTCGAAGCGCGACGCGTTGTTCAGCACGCACGCGGGCAGGCCGAGCGCCGCGGCGCAATCGGGCACGAGGCTGGCCACTTGCGCCTCGTCCGCCAGATCGGCATGCAGCGCGATGGCGCGGCGGCCCATGGCGCGGATCTGCGCGACGACCTCATCGGCCTCTTGCCGCGAGCCGCCATAATGCACCGCCACGTCCCAGCCGCGTTCGGCAAAGCCCAGCGAGAACGCGCGGCCGATACGGCGCGCGCCGCCCGTCACGAGGATCACGCGCGCGGCGCCGCTGGCGCCCGGCTGCGAGGACGCATGCGTCGATTGCGCCGGCTGGCTCGCGCTCGATGCAGGGTCGGATGGCAAATTATCCGAAGCCGCGTGCGGCGCGTCGTGCCCGGCCGCGCCCTTTGACGGGCCCCCCGAAGGCGGGCCGGACGCGCGGATGCCCGATGTTTCGCTCATTTACAATGCCGGGATGAATCCGAAAGCTCACGAACCCGCTAGTTTACCTGTTCCCGAGCCAGTCGCGCTCGCGCAGTCCGAGGCGCTCGCCGCAACCCTGCGCGCGGAAATCGCCGCGGCGGGCGGCTGGCTGCCGTTCGACCGTTACATGGAGCGCACGCTCTACGCGCCGGGACTCGGCTATTACAGCGGCGGCGCGCGCAAGTTCGGGCTCGTTGCCGACGACGGCAGCGACTTCGTGACCGCGCCCGAAATGTCGCCGCTCTTCGCGGCCACGCTCGCGCGCGCCGTGGGCGAAGCGCTCGCGGCCAGCGGCACGCGCGCGCTGATGGAGTTCGGCGCGGGCACGGGGCGGCTCGCGGCGGGCGTGATGCTCGCGCTCGACACGCTGAACGTGCCGTTCGATGCGTATGCCATCGTCGATCTCTCGGGCGAGCTGCGCGAGCGCCAGCGCGAAACGATCGCGCGGCTCGCACCGCATCTGGCCGCCCGCGTGCAATGGCTCGACGCGTTGCCCGAGCGGTTCGAAGGCGTGGTGATCGGCAACGAGGTGCTCGACGCCATGCCGGTGCGCCTCTTCGCGCGCAAGGATGCCGTGTGGCACGAGCGCGGCGTGAGCGTGGGTGGTGACGGCGCGTTCCAGTTCACGGATCGGCCCGCAATGAGCGGGCTCGACGCCGGCTGGGCGCAGAGTGTGCCCGGCAGCGTGCTCGCGGAAGTCGACGGCAGCGAAGACTACGTGACGGAAACGCACGAGGCCGCGCTCGCCTTCACGCGCACGATCTGCACGATGCTCGTGCGCGGCGCGGCGTTCTTCATCGACTACGGCTTTCCGCGCGGCGAGTACTACCACGCGCAGCGCGTGCAAGGCACGCTGATGTGCCACTACCGCCACCGCGCGCATGGCGACCCGTTCCTCTACCCCGGCCTGCAGGACATCACGGCGCACGTGGAATTCAGCGGCATCGCGCAAGCCGGCGTGGAAGCGGGCGCGGACTTGCTCGGCTATACCTCGCAGGCGCGTTTCCTGATGAACGCGGGCATCACCGAAGTGCTCGGCGAGATCGATCCGCACGACGCCGCGCGCTTTCTGCCGGCCGCGAACGCGGTGCAGAAGCTCGTCTCGGAGTCGGAGATGGGCGAGCTCTTCAAGGTGATCGCGTTCTCGCGCGGCATCGACGCGACCATCGCGGCATTCGCGCGCGGCGACCGCAGCCACACGCTCTGAGCGCCCGCCATTCTCACGAACCTCACGCTATCGGCCACCCATGATCCGCTGGTTCATCACTACCTTCATCGCCGTGGCGATTCTCTCGGGTGCGCAGCCGTGGCTCAGGAAGCTCGGCATCGGCAGGCTGCCCGGCGATGTCACGCTGCGCATTTTCGGCCGAGAGTATCCGTTGCCATTCATGTCGACGCTCGTGCTTTCGATGGCGCTTTCATTTCTCGTGCGCGCGCTTTGAGCGCCCGCCGAATGCGAAAACGGCGCACCAGTGCGCCGTTTCGAGCGTCGCCATGACACGCAAGGTCAGTGGGCCGCCAGCGCCTCCTCCACCGCGTCCACCCGCGCTCGGTGCACTGCTTCCTTGATCTTCTCCGCAGCGTTCTTGACCACGCCTGACCCGGTGATCGTGCGCGCGATCGCGCCGGCGTCCACGCCGCGCGCCGCCACGAGCGCCACGCGCAGCCGCTCCGCCTGCGGATAAGGCGCGTTCTCCCAGTTCAGACGCCCGCGCAAATCCGCCTCGCAGGCCTGCAGCGCTTCGGCGAAGCGCGCGGGCTTGCGCAGGGCGTCGCTGCGTTCGAGCATGCGCACGAGCGCGGCCGCGCCCATCTCCATCACGCGATGCACGTTGCCATGCTCGCGCGCGACGAGCACCGCGAGGTCACGGCAATCGTTGGGCACGCGCAGGCGCTCGCACAACGGCTTGAGCAAGTCCACGCTGCGTCCTTCATGGCCGATGTGGCGCGGCAGTACCTCTTCCGGCGTGGTCGCCTTGCCCAGATCGTGCGTGAGCGCCGCGAAGCGCACCGGCAACGCATAGCCCTGCGTGGCGGCATGGTCGATCACCATCATCACGTGGATGCCGGTGTCGATCTCGGGGTGATAGTCGGCGCGCTGCGGCACACCGAAGAGGCTATCGACTTCGGGCAGCACGCGCGCGAGCGCGCCGCATTCGCGCAGCACCGCGAACATGCGCGAGGGCTTGTCCTCCATGAGCCCGCGCGAGACTTCCTGCCAGACGCGCTCGGGCACGAGCGCGTCGACTTCGCCCGAGGCCACCATCGACTGCATGAGCGCCATGGTCTCGGGCGCGACCGTGAAGCCGGCGAAGCGCGCCGCAAAGCGCGCGATGCGCAGGATCCGCACCGGGTCTTCGAGAAACGCGTCGCTCACGTGACGGAACACGCGCTCGCGCAAATCGTTCGCACCGCCAAACGGATCGACCACGGGCCCGCTCAGCACGCCGCCGGGCTGGACCTCGCGCGCCATCGCGTTGATCGTGAGATCGCGCCGCGCGAGATCTTCCTCGAGCGTGACGTCGGGTGCGTAGAAGAACTGGAAGCCGTGATAGCCTGCCGCCGTCTTGCGCTCGGTGCGCGCGAGCGCGTATTCCTCCTGCGTCTGCGGATGCAGGAACACCGGAAAGTCCTTTCCCACCGGGCGATAACCCTGTGCGGCCATTTGCCCGGGCGTCGCGCCCACGACCACGTAATCGCGGTCGCGCACGGGCAGGCCTAGCATTTCGTCGCGGATCGCTCCGCCTACAACGTAAATCTTCATGCGTCAGGTTCGTCGTGCTCGATGCGATGGGTTTCCTTGCGCGCGGCCTCGATCCACGCCGCCACGGCGGGCTCGGCCGTCATGCGCGCCGCGTAGGCGGCCGCTTGCGCCGAAAGCTTCGGGGCGTAGGTGTTAAAGCGCATCACGACGGGCGCGTACATCGCATCGGCAATGGTGAAATCGCCGAACAGGAACGGGCCGCCGCACGCTTCCAGACATGCGCTCCATAGCGCCTCGATGCGCGCGATGTCCGCGAGCGTGCCCGGCGTGGCGCCACCGCCCGGCTTCGAAGTGCGGATCGCCATCGTCATGTTCGTGCGCAGGTCGGTGAAGCTCGAATGCATCTCGGCGCTCACGCTGCGCGCCCGCGCGCGGGCGTTCGCGTCGCGCGGCCACAGCGCGTGCTGCGGGAAGCGCTCCGCGAGCGTTTCGGCAATGGCGAGCGAGTCCCACACGGCAAAGCCCTCGTCGGTGACGAGGCACGGCACCTTGCCCGATGCCGAGAACGCGAGAATCGAGTCTTTCGTTGCGGACTCGCCGAGCTCGATCAGCACCTCTTCGAACGGAATGCCGAAATGGGTCATCAGCACCCAGGGGCGCATCGACCACGACGAGTAGTTCTTGTCTCCAATGACGAGCTTCATGTTGACCGTTTTACCGTTGAATAAGGCGTCGAGGTTGGGACGCGCCACGTGCCCGGGTGCATGCCCGGTCTCGTGGCGCGCTTCGTGGGTACGGCGACGGCGGATGCCGCGCGCCGGCGTATACGTCTGTCTATCTGTGCGCGCTCGTGCGGAAGATGTTCAGGCGCGAGCGCAGCGAGGCGTCGGCGAGATAGAGCGGCGCGATCGTCTCGATGCTCGCGGGCTCCACGCCCAGCTCGGGGGCGAGCGGGCCCGTGAGCACGCTGTCGACTTTCATCGAATCGAGATTGTCGCGCGTGAGCACCGGCACGCCGGGCGCCATTTCGAACGAGAGCGCCTGCAGCCGCGCGAACGCATCGGGCAGCCGCACGATGCGCGCGTGACGGCCCACCACCTCGCCGCAGTACTGCACCAGTTGCTCGAGCGTGTAGACCGTCGGGCCGCCGATTTCGTAAGTGTGCCCGCTCGCGGCGTCGAGATCGAGCACATTGACGATCGCCTTCGACACGTCGCCCACATAGACGGGCTGAAACTTCGCGTCCGGCATGCCGAGCGGAATCGCCGGAAAGAGCTTTTGCAGCACGGCGAAGCGGTTGAGAAAAGCGTCGTCGGGGCCGAACACCACGGAGGGGCGCAGGATCGTCGTGGCAAGCGCCGTGGCCGCGTGCACGGCTTTTTCGCCATCGCCCTTCGAGCGCAGATACATGCTCGGGGCGCGCGGGTCGGCGCCAATCGCGCTCACGTGGATCAGGCGGTGCACGCCCTTGCTCTCGCAGGCGGCCACGATCTTCGTGGGCAGCTCGACGTGCAGCTTCGCGAAGCCCGCGCCGTAGGGCGTGCCGTGCCCGCCGTTGAGCGTGCCGACGAGATTGATGACGGCGTCGGCGTTCTCGACGAAGCTCGCGAGCGCGACCGGATCGGTCATGTCGGCTTCGACCACGTCGATGGGAAGCAGGGTGAGATGGCGGGCGTTGGTGCGCCGGCGAGTGGCGATGCGCACGTCCTTGCCCGCCTCGACGAGCGCGTTGACGAGGTGGCTGCCGATGAATCCCGAACCGCCGATGACCGCGATGGCTTGATGTCTCATCTTCGACCTCCTCGGGCGTCCCCGCGCGGACGCCGGCGTCCGCGCGGAGGTGGGGTCGTGCCGCGGCAGAGCTCGGGAGAGCCGTGCCGCGCGACGTTCACTGCAGCGGCGAGATATAGCCGAGACGCGTCTTCAGCGATTGCGGACGGCCCTCGAACAGCGCCGCGTAGTAGACCGTGTTCGACAACACGTTTTTCACGTAATCGCGGGTCTCCTGGAACGGGATGGTTTCCGCGAAGATTGCGCCCTCGACGCCGCGCGGGAGGCTGGCGCGCCACTGGCGCGGGCGTCCCGGCCCGGCGTTGTAGCCCGCGGTGGCGAGCACGGCGGAACCGTCGAACTGATTGTAGATCATCGACAAATAGTTCGTTCCGAGCAGAATATTGGTGTTGAGGTCGTTGAGCTGGTCGCGCGAGAGCGGGCCGAGGCCGATCTTCTTCGCCACCATCTGCGCCGTGGCCGGCATGAGCTGCATGAGGCCGCTCGCGCCCACGCCCGAGCGCGCATTCAGGATGAAGCGCGACTCCTGACGAATCAGGCCATAGGCCCATTCGACATCGAGACCATTGGTTTGCGCGTCGCGCTCCACCACGTCGCGGAACGGCGCGAGATAGCGCAGCGAGAAGTCGTGCTGGGTCTGCGTGCGGTCGGCCGTGTTGACGGTGCGGTCGAGCAGCTTGATGCGCTTGGCGTATTCGGCCACCGCCAGCAACTGGCGGTCGCTCATGCCGCGCAGCGGCCAGTTCCATTCGCGGTTGCCTTCGAGCCGCAGGTTCAGCGCATAGAAGCGCTGCGCGAGCGCGAAGCCCGGCGTTTGCGCGACCTGCGCGATGTCGGCGTCGGAGACGGTGGTCTTCGGCGGGATGGTGATCTTCTGGCCGAGTTCCTCGGTCGCGAGCTGGCCGTAGAAGTTATAGCCCTGCGAGATCGACGCGAATTCCTTGTTCGCCTGATCCGTTTCCCCGGCCTGCTTGAGCGCGCGGGCATGCCAGTAGATCCACACGGGCTGCGCGCGCAGCGCCGCGGGCATCTGCTCGATCGACCAGCGCACCATGGTCCAGTCGCCGCCGAGCAGCGCCGCGCGCGTGCGCCATTCATAGGCGGAATTCGAGAGCGGCGCGTTGGCCGAGAGGCGATACCAGTCGAGCGCGGCCGGCATGCGCTTGAGCGCGCCCTGATAGCCGATCGTGCCCCAGCCGATCGCGCGCTCCGGCGAGGTGAGCGAAGGCGCGACCTGCGCGAAGGTGGCCGCGGTCATGGCGGGGTCGTTGCGCGCCATCACGGTGACCGCGAGCAACGCGAGCTGATGCGACTGCGGGTCCGCGCGCACGCCGCGCGCGAGCGTGAGCGGCGGCGTGCTGACCGCCTGGCTGAACGCCGTGGGGTCGGGGCGCTGCGCGAGGCCGTCGAGCAGCTTCGCGCCCGTCGAGGTCTGGTTCTGCTCGTAAGCGAGACGGATCTGCTGCCAGACGTCGTCGCTCGAAAACTGGCCTTTGATCGCGAGCGCGGTGATGAGGTCGACGCAGCCGTCGCCGTAGTTGCGCGGCTCGGTGAGCAGCGCGCGCGCATCGTTCGCGACGTTTTCGCCGCGCGCCGCGCGCGACTCCAGCGCATAGCACTTCACTTGCGTGTCGTCGTTGAGCACGAAGCGCGCGTATTGCTGATCGAAATTCGACCAGTCGTGGCGCGCGCCCAGCACGACCAGATAGTCGTTGCGCATGCGGTCGGCAATGGCCTCGCCGTCGTGGCGCTGCAGGAACGAGAGCACCGGCGCGTCGGGCGCGTCCACGCGCGCATGACCCTGCGAATCGAACAGTTGCGGCTTCAACTGGAAGTATTCGAGGTACGACGGCGCGGGGTAATCCGGAATCGTCGCGGCGAGTTGCGCGGCGCGCGCGGCATCGTTATTGCGGGCGGCTTCGCGAAGCTGGATGAAGGTCTGGTCGTCGCTTGAAAGCGCGGCGCCCGGAGACAGGGCGACGGGCCGCACGGCATCGGCCGTGCTGCACGCGACGAGTGCCGCGGCGGCCAGTGCAAGACCGGCCGCGCGATATACTCGGACAAGACGTTTGGACATCGTTATTTCTGGAGCGCGAGGTGAACCCAAGCATAGCATGCAACCCTGCGGCTCAATCCAAAAAGGCGCTGCGTTTACAGCTTCGCGCAGTGCGTCTTGAAGCGTCTTCCGATGCGCCCGCCAATGCGGCATTGAGCGCGCATCTCGACGCTCTCGTTGGCCGTCTCGCACCGCGTTCGATCGGCTTTTATTGGCCCTTGCCCGGCGAGTTCGATGCGCGCGAATGGATGGCCGCGTGGCTCGCCGCCGACGCGTCGCGCCGAGCCGCGCTGCCCGCCATCCCCGAGCGTCACGCGCCGCTGCGCTTTTACCTCTGGACTCCGGGCGCTTTGCTGCGCGAAGGCCACCACGGCATTCCCGAGCCGGCGTCCGCCGAGCCCGCGTCGCCCGATCTGCTGCTCGTGCCCTGTGTGGGATTCGACCGCGGCGGCTACCGGCTCGGTTATGGCGGCGGCTATTACGATCGCACGCTCGCCGCCTGGCCTGGCGCGGCATTGCCACTCACGGTGGGCATCGCTTACGAAGCCTGCCGCATCGACGCAGGCGTGCCCGAGCGCGGCGCGCACGACTTGCCGCTCGACGCCGTGGTCACCGAAGCCGGCGCGCATCTCGCTGGGCGGCTCGCTTCGCGCTGACTCACACCGGCCGGCCCGGCCTCGTTGAACCAGGCGCGCCACGTGCTCAGAGCGATGCCGCCGCGCGCGCCGCCGTGTCGTAGAGCCCGGACGCATTGCGCATCAGTTGCGCGGCGTCGCCGATCTGCTGATTGGTGAGGCCGCTTTCCTTGAGCGTCGCGATCAGGCAGCTCTCGCGCACGTCGCGGTAGCGCAGGCAGAGTTCGCGCCCCGCCGGTGTCACCGAAAAGAACGCCTCCTTGCCGCTTTTCTCGCTTTCGACGAGGCCCCGCGCGACCAGCTTCTTGAGCGCATAGGTGGCGACGTGCGTATCCTCGATATTGAGCACGAAGCAGATGTCGGCGAGCTTCTTGCGGCGCTCGCGATGACCCACGTGATGGAGCAGCGACACCTCGATCGGCGTCATGTCCTTCGCACCCGCCGCCGACATGCAGCGCACCATCCAGCGGTTGAACGCATTGCTTGCCATGATGAGCCCGTACTCGAGCTCGGAGAGCTCGGCGCTCGTCTCGGAGACGAGATGTTCGGACGAAACGATCTTGGTCGGCTGGCGCGACATGACTCAACCCTGTGGTCGAAACGGTGTGCCGCCAGTGTAGTGAGGTCGCCCGCGCGCCGCCCCTGGCACAAACGCTTATTGATAATTTATCGATAAATTGTCGAGAATGTATCCTGAAAAAAATCGGTCGCCGGGCGAGGCGCCGGAACCTGAAACCATGCCCAATCCTGTTCCCCGTATTTACTTCCTCGGCGACGAGGCCCTCGTCTGCGAAATTTCCCCGCCCGCCACGCTGGAGGTCCAGCGGCGTATCTGGGCCATGGTCGCGTGCGTGCGCGGCTGGGACGCCGTGCGCGAAGTCGTGCCTGGCATGAATAACCTGACGATCACCTTCGACGCGCTCACCGCCAATGCCGGCGCGCTCGCCACCGCGCTGGAAGCGGCCTGGCACGAAGCCGAAGGCGCGGCGCTCGCTGCTCACGAAAGCCGCGAAGTGGAAATTCCGGTGAGCTACGGCGGCACGGCGGGCCCCGATCTCACCGCCGTCGCGCGGCACACCGGGCTCGCGCCCGCCGAAGTGGCCGCGCGTCACGCGGCCGGCGTCTACACCGTATTTTTCCTCGGCTTCCAGCCGGGCTTCGCCTATCTCGGCGGCCTGGACGCTGCGCTGCACACGCCGCGCCGGCGCGAACCGCGCCTCGCGGTCCCAGCCGGGTCGGTGGGCATCGGCGGCGCGCAGACCGGCATCTATCCCGCGCAGGCGCCCGGCGGCTGGCAACTGATCGGCCGCACCGCGCTCGCCCTGTTCGACCCCGCGCGCAATCCGCCCACGCTGCTCATGCCCGGCGACCGCGTGCGCTTTGTCATAGCAGCCATCGACGAGAACACCACCGAGGAGACCCACGCATGATCGAAGTGCTGCGCGCCGGCCTGCTCACCACGGTCCAGGATCTCGGCCGGCCTGGTTACCGGCATCTCGGCGTCGCCACCGGTGGCGCCCTCGACACGCTCGCGCTCGAAGTGGGCAACCGGCTGGTTGGCAACCGCCACGACGCGGCCGGGCTCGAAATCACCTTCGGCCCGGTGGCGCTGCGCTTTTCGCGCGCGACGCGCGTGGCCATCACCGGCACCGAGTTCGGCGCGACGCTGGCCGGCCGTCCGGTGTGGTCGTGGTGGAGCCTGCCGGTCGCGGCCGGCGAAGTGCTCACGCTCAACGGCGCGAAACGCGGCATGCGCGCCTATGTGTGCGTGGCGGGCGGCATCGACGTCCTGCCGATGCTCGGCTCGCGCAGCACCGACCTCGCCGCCGGCTTCGGCGGGCTCGCGGGCCGCGCGCTCAAGGACGGCGACCGCCTCGCCACCGGCGCGTCGCTCGCTGCGGGCGGCGAGCGCGCCTCGCTCGCCCCGGGCGCGCCGCCGTTCGGCGTGAAGGCGCCCGCGCTGTGCAGCTTCGTCTACCCCGAGGAAACGCCGCACCGGCGCGGCCGCCATCCGGACGGCCTGCTGTGGGCCGTGCCGGTGCGCGTGCTGCCCGGCCCCGAGTACGACAGCTTCACGGCCGAGTCGCAGCGCGCCTTCTGGTCCGACGAATGGCTGGTCACGCCCAACAGCAACCGCATGGGCTACCGGCTCGAAGGCACGCCGCTCGCGCGCAAGACCGGCAACGACCTGCTCTCGCACGCCGTGCTGCCGGGCACGATCCAGGTGCCGCCGAACGGCCAGCCCATCGTGCTGATGAGCGACGCGCAGACCACGGGCGGCTATCCGAAGATCGGCGCCGTGATTCGCGCCGACTTGTGGAAGCTCGCGCAGGTGCGGCTCTCGACCGGCCTGCGCTTCATCGAGGCGACGCCGGCCGTCGCGCGTCGCGCGCTGCAGGAGGAGCGGGCCTATCTGCGGCAGATCGATACGGCGATCGACATGCAGGACGAGCGCCATGCGAGCCGCCGCGCGCGCGCGGCGGCCACCCGGGGCGCGGGCGCATGACGCGGGCGGCGCAGTGCCCGATGCATCCAGCGCGCCCAATGCATCCAACGCGCGCAATGAACAGGCAGCAAGGCAACACGGAGAGAAACATCATGACGACCATCGATCTGAACGCCGATCTCGGCGAAGGCTGCGGCTCCGACGAGGCGCTGCTCGACCTCGTGAGCTCGGCCAACATCGCGTGCGGCTGGCACGCGGGCGGCGCCAACGCCATGCGCGAATGCGTGCGCTGGGCCGTGGAAAAAGGCGTGTCGATCGGCGCGCACCCGAGCTTCAACGACCCCGAGAACTTCGGCCGCAAGGAGATGAATCTGCCCGCCGAGGACATCTACGCGGGCGTGCTCTATCAGCTCGGCGCGCTCTCGGCGATCGCGCAGGCCGAAGGCGGCCGCATCGCGCACGTGAAGCCGCATGGCGCGCTCTACAACCAGGCCGCGCGCGACGCGAAGATCGCCGACGCGATCGTCTCCGCGGTGCACGACTTCGACCCCTCCGTGACGGTGTTCGCGCTCGCGGGCAGCGGGCTCGTGGCCGCCGCGCGCGAAGCGGGGCTCGTGGCCGTGGAGGAGGTGTTCGCCGACCGCGGCTATCGCGCCGACGGCTCGCTCGTGCCGCGCAGCGAGCCGGGCGCGCTGCTCGACGACGAAGACGCCGTGCTCGCGCGCACGCTCGCGATGGTGCGCGAGCAGCGCGTGCGGGCCGTGGACGGCGTGTGGGTGCCGCTCAACGCCCAGACCATCTGCCTGCACGGCGACGGGCCGCATGCGCTCGCGTTCGCGCGGCGCATCCGGGCGGCGCTGGAGGAGGCCGGCATCGGCGTGCGCGCGGCGGGCGTGGCCGAGGCCTGAGCGCCGCGCGCGAAAGCAACACATCGAAGGCGGCGGATTGAAGCATGCTCGCGTAGCGGCGAGCGGAATATAAGCGATACGCGCAGCAGTAGACAAAGCAGCACAGAGGCACAAACAGGGCCACCAGGAGCCTGGCAGTCAGGGCGCCGCGCCACGCCACCCGCGTTGCGCACGGCGTTTCATCACCGTGGCCCGATGCGCATGATGCATCGGGCCACGGCAATAACGACGCACATAAGACTGGAGACAAAGAGATGCAGAGCACCGTCAATTTATGGCCGCTCATCGGGGTGGCCGTCATCATCGCCGGCTTCGTGCTGCGCTTCAATCCGATGCTGATCGTCGCGGCCGCGGCGATCGTCACCGGCTTCGCAGCCGGGTTCCCGCCCGGCAAGATCCTCGCCGCGATCGGCACAGGCTTCATGAAGACCCGCAACATCCCGCTCATCATCCTGCTGCCGCTCGCCGTGATCGGGCTGTCGGAGCGCCACGGCCTGCGCGAGCGTGCGCAGATCTGGATCGGCAACATCAAGGCGGCCACGGCGGGGCGTCTGTTGATCGTCTACCTGCTCGTGCGCGAGCTCACCGCCGCTGTCGGGCTCACGGGTCTCGGCGGCCATCCGCAGATGGTGCGTCCGCTCATCGCGCCGATGGCCGAAGGCGCCACCGAGAACCGTTTCGGCAAGCTCCCCGACGCCGTGCGCTACAAGCTGCGCGCCTGGGCCGCCTCGACCGACAACGTGGGCCTGTTCTTCGGCGAGGACATCTTCGTGGCGTTCGGCGCGATTGTGCTGATGGTCACGCTGCTCAAGGAAGCGGGCGTCTCGGTCGAGCCGATCCACGTCGCGCTCTGGGGCATTCCCACTGCGATCTGCGCGTTCCTGATCCACGGCGCGCGCCTGTGGCTGCTCGACCGCAAGCTCGAGCGCGAACTGGGCGACATCCGCCGCGCGGCGCAGGGCAAGCCCGCAGGCCCGGCTGCTATGCATGAGACCGGAGTGAGCGCTAAAGCGCCAACTCCGGATCGCAAAGGAGACGAAGCATGACCATCACGCTCAACTGGCTCTTCTGGCTGGTCGGCATCGTGCTGCTGATCGTCGGCGGCATGATCCTGCTCGACCGCGAGCATCCGCGCCGTCTCACCGCGGGCGGCTTCTGGATACTGTATGCGCTGATCTTCCTGATCGGCGACTACCTGAGCGCCGAAGTCGTGGGCGTGCTCGTGCTCGCCATGGCAGTGATCGCCGGCTTCGGCGGCGTGACCGCCGGCACGCCGAAGGTGCTCTCGCTCGAAGCGCGCCTCGCGAGCGCGAAGCGTCTGGGCAACAAGATCTTCGTGCCCGCGCTCATCATCCCGGCCGTCACGGTCGTGCTCACCCTCGCGGCCAGCCATCTCGTGGTGGGCAAAACGCCGCTCGTCGATCCGAAGAACGTCACGCTGATCGGCTTCGGCATTGGCTGCGTGATCGCGCTCGCCATCGCCTGCGTCATCACGCGCGACAGCGTCGGCCAGTCGATGCAGGAGGCGCGCCGTCTCGTCGACGCGCTCTCGTGGGCCGCCGTGCTGCCGCAGATGCTCGGCATGCTCGGCCTCGTGTTCTCGGACGCGGGCGTGGGCAAGGCGGTCGCGCACGTGACCACGTCGTACATCGACATGGACATGCGCTTCGTGGCCGTGGCCGTCTACTGCATCGGCATGGCGCTCTTCACCGTGATCATGGGCAACGGCTTCGCCGCGTTCCCGGTGATGGCGGGCGGCGTGGGCGTGCCCGTGCTGGTGGGCGTCTTCCACGTGAACCCGGCGATGATGGCGGCCATCGGCATGTTCTCGGGCTACTGCGGCACGCTCATGACGCCCATGGCCGCGAACTTCAACATCGTGCCCGCGGCGCTGCTGGAGCTGCCCGACAAGAACGCGGTGATCCGCGTGCAGGTGCCCACCGGGCTCGGCATTCTCGCGGCCAACATCGTGCTGCTGAACGTGTTCGGGTTCTGAGCGGCCTTGCGCCCTGCAATCGCCGTGGCCGAAGCGCCGCCGCCAGCGGCCGGCGCCTCGGCGGATTCGCTCACGCTTGCTGGTCGCGCAGCACGGGCTGCGGTTCGCGCAGCGCCGCGGCGAACTGCGCGAACTGCGGGAAATGCCGCGTCACGAGTGCTTCGGGCAGGAGATACTGCGGAAAGCTCGCCGAGACGTTGCGCGCGTGCTGGACGTGCAGGCACAGGCCCACGTCGTCGGCGAAATGCGCGAGATTGGCGCCGCGTTCGAGCGCGGCCTGCAGGAACGCGCCGTCCTCATTGAGCACACCCGGCTCGAACGGGCCCGCGGCCCACAGGCGCTTCGTGTAGACGTAGCTGAAGCCGTAGCCGGAATGGTTGTCGGCGAACGCCCGATGGTCGGCGGGAAAGTTCAGCGCCGCCATGGGCTGCGGGCTCCAGTGAAAATGCAGCCCGCTCTTGTGCAGCAAGTCCCACCAGGCGAACCGGCGATACACGCGGCTATACAGAAAGAACGCGCTGAGCTTGACGAAATCCGCGCGCCGCCCGCTCAACTGCGCGCACATGACGCGCAGATAATCCGGCGCGTAGTATTCGCCGTCGTCGAAATGGGCGATGACCTCGGCGCGCGCGAGCGCCACCGCGAGATTGCGCCTGGCCCCGACGCTCATGCGCTGCGGCACATGGCGATACACCACGCGCGCGTCGTCGAGGCCCTGCATGAACGCGCTGGGCCGCTCGCTGTCGTCTACCACGATCCATTCGCAAGCCCCCGGATTCTGATGCGCGAACGACCGGTACAGGTGCGGCAGCATGGCCTCGCGCTCCCCGGTGGGCGTGATGACGCTGACAATGGGTACACCAGGCGAGCCGGCCCGGGTGGTCGATGAATTCGTCATGTTGCGGTCCTGGCCAGACAAAAAACTGGATGGTAGAGCCGCCTCATGGGAATCGAAATCGAATTCCCGCTAAAGCGGCGCTCGCCGCTCGAGCCGCGCATGATGTTTCATCATCGGCTGCGTCGTTTTCGGATTTTTCCGATCGAAGCGACGGAACCCGCCACTTACCTTGCTCGGTTCTCCCCCATTGCGGCCGGATGTGCGCCCATCGTCCGGCGCGCCCGCCCCGCCGCCCATTCCCATGACTCCGAACGCCCCTGGTTGCGCCGATTCCGCCAAGCCCGATGAACGCGCCGAACAACGCGCCGAACCAGCCGATCCCGCTGCGCGCCTTGCCGCCGCACTCGAAGCCCACGGCGCGGGGCGTCTTGAAGAAGCGCAGGCGATCTATCGCGTCCTGGTCGAGCGCGACCCCACCCAGGCGGGCGCATTGCATTACTGGGGCGTGGCGCGCCATCAACTCGGCGACCATCGCGGAGCGCTCGCGCTGATGGATCGCGCGCTCGAGCACGCGCCCACCGACGCGGCCTGCTGGAGCAACCGCGGGCTCGCCGCGCTCGCGCTCGGACAGCACGCCGAGGCGGCGCACAACCTGCGCGAGGCGCTGCGCCTCGCGCCCGGCTGCGTCGACGCGCACAACAACCTCGCGCTCGCGCTGCGCGAAGCGGGCGACCTCGGGGGGGCCGAGCACCACTGCCGGGCGGCGCGCGCGCTCGCGCCGGCATCCGTGAACGCGCACGGGAACCTGGGCAGCGTGCTCGCCCGGCTCGGGCGCCACGAGGAGGCGCTCGCCTGCTATCGCGAAGCGCGCGCGCTCGCGCCCGCCGACGCCGCCATCCACTTCAACCTCGGCAACGCGCTGCGCGCGCTCGGCGACAACGCCGCCGCCATCGCGCATTTGCGCCGGGCCGTCGAGCTTGCGCCCGGCTACGCGGCCGCCTGGGTCAACCTGGGCACGGCGCTGGGCCAGACCGGCGACTATCGGGCCGCGGAAACCTGCTATCGCAAGGCGGTGGAACTGGAGCCGAACGCGGCGAATCTCGTGTGCCTTGGCGCTGCGCTGGGCGCGCAGGGGTGCAACGACGAGGAAGAGCCGTACTACCGGCGCGCGCTCGAACTCGACCCGCAGCACGCCGACGCGCGCCAGAACCTCGTCTGGCTCAAGCTCAAGCGCGGCGAGTATCGCGAAGGCTGGGCCGAGTACGCACGGCGCTGGCGCGCCTGCGACTACGCGCCGTTCGACATCGAGGGCATGGCCGAGTGGCAAGGCGAGCCGCTCGACGGCAAGCGCCTCCTGCTCGTGCACGAGCAGGGCTTCGGCGACCAGATCCAGTTCGTGCGCTACGCGAGCACGCTGGCCGCGCGGGGCGCGAGCGTGGACGTGTGCGTGCCGCGAACCCTGCAATTGCTCGCGCAGTCGGTGCCGGGCGTGCACCGCGCATGGAGCGGCACGCCGGAAGGCGATTACGACTACTGGCTGTACGTGATGAGCGCGCCGTCCGCGTGCGGCACCGAGCTCGACACGATTCCGGCCACGGTGCCCTATCTGTTCGCGCGCGACGTCGACATCCGGGCGTGGACGCCGCACGTGCAAGCCGCCATGCATGCGGACCTCGCGCGCAAAGGGGCCGGGGGCGCGGCCAGCGGCGTGCGCAAGCCCGCTGGCTACCGCAACATCGGCCTCGTCTGGGGCGGCAGTCCGACCTTCTACAACGACCGCAACCGCTCGGTGCCGCTGGCGGCGTTCCGTTCGCTCTTCGCGCTCGAGAAAATCAGCTGGTTCTCGCTGCAAAAAGGCGCAGCGGCTCGCGCGCAGCTCGCCGCATTGGCCTGCGACACCACCATCCACGACTTCAGCGACGACCTGCGCGATTACGGCGACACGGCAGCGCTCATCATGAATCTCGATCTCGTGATTGCCGTGGACACGTCGGTCGCGCATCTGGCCGGCGCGCTCGGCAAGCCGGTCTGGATCCTCGTGCCGGCGAACGGCGAATGGCGCTGGCTCGAAAAACGCGCGGATTCGCCGTGGTACCCCACGGCGCGGCTGTTCCGCCAGCGCGAGGTGGGCGACTGGCAGTCCGCGCTCGACGAGTTGCGCGAGGCGCTTGCCGCAAGGTCCGAACCCGCGACCCGCGCGGGCACATCCGCGCCCACCGCATCGAAAGCGCGCAAAGCCGCCAGCCCCCAGGTCAACGGCGATCCGGACCTCAGCCCGGATCGACCGTGAAGCCGCGCTGCCGCAGCAACTGGAGCACGCCCTTGCGCCCGCCCAGGTGCAGCGCGCCAACCGCGACGAAGAGCGGCTTGTTGGGCCCGGCGTACTGCTGCATGCGAGCCGCGAAGCGCCGGTTGCGCGCGTAGACGATGCGGTTATCCACCGAGGCCGCCACGCGCGGATCGTGCGCGAGCTTTTCGGTGCGCGCGGCATCCCAGGCCGCGATCGCGTCGGCGTCGCCGAGGCGCCACAGGCGCAGCAGCGTCCGCACGTCGGCAACGTTTTGCGCGGGCGTCTGCGCAAGATCCTGCGCGAGCATCTCGCGCTGCTGCGCGAGGTTGAGGTGCGTGAACGCGCGCATCTGCTCGGAGAGCGTTTCCAGCCCGACGATTCGCCGCCCCTTCAGGCGCAGGAACACGTTCTGCAATTGTGCTTCGGTGCCGTACTCGGTCTGCAGGCCGGCGCTCAGCGAATCGTAGGTTTCCACCAGCAGCGAGGCGAGCCACGGCTTCATCTTGCGGATCTCGGCGAGCGCCTCGGGATTGCCGCGCAGGCGCGCCGCCAGCTTCGCCCACAGCGGATCGGGCAGAAGCTGTTGCAGACAGGGCTGGCGGCACACCCCATATTTCGAGACGTCGTCCTGCGAGACGAGCAGATCGTCGGGCGAGAGTTCGAGCGCGAGCGTGGGCGAGGCGTTGAGCGCCGCGAGGATGGGCGCGCGGAACGGCTGGTTCGGCGGATAGTCGGCGGGGTCGCCCACGTGCAGCGTGCCGAGCAGATAGATGGTGGTGGTGCCACGCGTGGCGACGTAAAACGGCATGCGCGCCGGTTGCGTGCGCACCGGACCGCCCGCGGTCGTGCCCGACGCGTAGCTCGGCATGGGCGGCGGCGAGTGAAAGCCCGGCAAGCCGCCCCCCGCGGGCATGCCGGGCGCGGGAATGGCGGGATGCACGCCGGGCGCGGTGGCGGCCGCCGCGGCGGCAAGCGCGCCGGGCATGAACGAGCCCGCCTGCGGCAACGTGCCGCTGCGCGCGAACGCTGCGGCCAGCCGTGCGGGCCATGCCGGGGCCGCGCCCGCCTGGCCTCCGCCCTGCGACCACACGAGCCGCAGCGGCCGGTCGAGCGACGGCCCGAAGGCGACGGCCAGTGCGAGCGCCGCAGCCAGCGCCGCGCGCAGCCACGCATGCATCCACGCCTGGGCTCGCGAAAGCACGCGCAAGAGCACACGCGAAAGCGCACACGCAAGCACGCGCGAAAACGCGCAGGCGCTCCCCCGTTCTTGCATCGTCGATGCGGCGCGTCCGCCGCCGTTTGGCTGGCGGCGCGCGAAACGACGCGCCGCCGTCGCGTCAGGCCGGCATGGGCCGCCCATCCTCTTCCCCCACCTCCTCTGCACGATGGCAGGATACCTGACGCCCATCCACTTCGCGAAGCAGCGGCACTTCCTTGCGACACCGCTCGATCGCGTATGGACAGCGCTGATGGAACGTGCATCCCGAAGGCGGGTTCAGCGGCGAAGGCAGTTCGCCCTCGAGCTTGATCTTCACGTGCCGGTCCGCTTCGAAGATCGCGGGCGTTGCCGAAAGCAGCGAGCGCGTGTACGGGTGGCGCGGCCGCCCGATCACCGTCTCCTTATCGCCGAGCTCGGCCACGCCGCCCAGGTACATCACCATCACGTCGTCGGCGATGTGCTCGACCACGGAAAGGTTGTGGGAGATGAACACGTAGCTCGTGCGGAACTGCTCCTGCAGGTCCATGAACAGATTGAGGATCTGTGCCTGGATCGAGACGTCGAGCGCGGAAACCGGCTCGTCGGCCACCACGATCTGCGGGTCGAGGATCATCGCGCGCGCGATCGCCACGCGCTGGCGCTGGCCGCCCGAGAACATGTGCGGATAGCGCTTCGCATGCTCGGGCCGCAGGCCCACGATGCGCATCATGTGCGCGATGCGGTCGGCGCGCTCGTTGGCCGTGAGCCGGGTGTTGATGGCGAGCGGCTCGCCGAGCGTCTGCTCGACGGTCTTGCGCGGATTGAGCGAGGCGAACGGGTTCTGGAACACCATCTGCACGCGGCGGCGCAGCGCGGCGATCTTCTCGCGGTTCGCGTGCGCGACGTCCTCGCCGTCGATGGTGAGCTTGCCCGCCGTGGGCGGCTCGATCATCGTGAGCTGGCGCGCGAGCGTGGACTTGCCGCAGCCCGATTCGCCCACCACCGCGAGCGTGCGTCCGCGCGTGAGCGAGAACGACACGCCGTTGAGCGCCTTCACGGTGCCCGTGCCGAACATGCCGCGCTTCACGCTGTAGTGCTTCTTGAGATCTTCCGCGACGAGCACCTTATCATCCTCGCGCGCCGCGGGTTGCTGGACTGCGTTCATCGCGCGCCTCCGTTGGAAAGTGTGCCGGGCGCTTGCATCGCCACGTTCAGCGGCCTGATGCAGCGGACCTGCGCATCACCGCTCGCATCGGCCGCCGCATCGAGCATCGGCCGCGCTTTCATACAGTCGTCCACCACGTACTTGCAGCGCGGCGCGAACAGACACCCGCCTGGCCGGTCGTCGCGGCCGGGCACCATGCCGGGCAGCGCGGCAAGCCGCATCGCCCCCTTGTTGTGCTCGGGAATGGCCGCGAGCAGCGCCTCCGTGTACGGATGATGGGGCCGCGAGAAGATGTCGGGCACGCGGTTGGTCTCGATGATCTCGCCCGCGTACATCACGGCCACGCGCTGCGCGACCTCGGACACCACGGCCAGATCGTGCGAGATCAGCACGAGCGCCATGCCGCGCTCCTTCTGCAGGCGCACGAGCAGTTCCATGATCTGCGCCTGGATGGTCACGTCGAGCGCCGTGGTGGGCTCGTCGGCAATCAGCAGCTTGGGGTTGCAGGCCACGGCCATCGCGATCATCACGCGCTGGTTCATGCCGCCCGACATCTGGTGCGGGAAGTTGTCGATGCGGTTCTTCGCGTCGGGAATGCCCACCTGGTCGAGCAGCTCCAGGGCGCGCGCGTGCAGCGCGGAGCCGCGCAGGCCCTCGTGCAGCTTGAGCACTTCCTTGATCTGATAGCCGATCGTGTAGCTCGGGTTCAGGCTCGTGAGCGCATCCTGGAACACCATGGCGATGTCCTTGCCCACGATGCGGCGGCGTTCCTTGCCAGAGGCGTTGAGCAGGTCGCGGCCGTCGAACGTGATGGAGTCGGCGCTCACCTTGCCGGGCGCGTCGATCAGGCCCATCAGCGCCATCATCGTCACGCTCTTGCCCGAGCCCGACTCGCCGACGATGCCGAGCACCTCGCCCGGCGCCACCGCGAGACTCACGCCGTCCACGGCGGGCAGGCCGTTGAAGTTGACCGCCAGATTGCGGATGGTCAGCAGTTCTTTCGTCTGATCGTTCATGGTCAGGCCATCCGTTTGAGCTTGGGATCGAGTGCGTCGCGCAGCCCGTCGCCGAGCAGGTTGATGGCGAGCACCGAGATCAGGATGGAAAGGCCGGGCATCGTGACGATCCACCAGGCGCTGTCGATATAGTCGCGCGCCGAGGCCAGCATCGCGCCCCACTCCGCCTTGGGCGGCTGCACGCCGAGGCCGAGAAAGCCCAGCGCGGCGGCATCGAGAATCGCCGAGCTAAAACCGAGCGTGGCCTGCACGATCAGCGGCGCCGTGCAGTTGGGCAGCACCTGCGAGAACATCAGCCGCAGCGTGCCGGCGCCGGCCACGCGCGAGGCGGTCACGTATTCCTTGTGCAATTCGCCGAGCGCCGAGCCGCGCGTGAGACGCACATAGCCGGGCAGCGCGACGATGGCGATCGCGAGCATCGTGTTGGTCAGGCCCGGGCCGATGATCGCGACCACAGCCACCGCGAGCAGCAGCGAAGGCAGCGCGAGCAGCACGTCCATCAAGCGCATGATCGGCGTGTCGGCCCACTTCTCGAAGAACGCGGCCACGAGCCCGAGCACGATGCCCGGAATCAGCGCGAGCAGCACCGAAACGCAGCCGATCCACAGCGAGAGCCGCGCGCCGTACATGAGGCGCGAGAGGATGTCGCGGCCCGCTTCGTCGGTGCCGAGAATGAACTTCCAGTTGCCGCCGTCGAGCCAGGCGGGCGGAATCTTCACGTAGCTGCGGTATTGCTCGATGGGGCTGTGCGGCGCGATCAGCGGCGCGAAAACCGCCACGAAAACGAGCAGCAGCACGATCACGCCGGCGCCCACGGCGCCCCGGTTGCGCGAGAAGTTGGCCCAGAATTCGCGCAGCACGAGCGCGCGGCCCGAAGGCGGCGTGACGGCACGGGGCACGGTGTTCTGAATGTCCGCCATCATGCCTCCACGGTTCGATGAATGGATTGCGGGGTTTGCATCGTCATGGCGTGATTACCTCGTGTGTCGAATGCGCGGGTTGAGCACGCCGTACAGCAGATCGACGAACAGGTTCACGACGATCACGAGCGTCGCGATCATGAGAATGCCGCCCTGCACCACCGGATAGTCGCGCCGGCTGAT
>JAITTX010000317.1 GCA_031286755.1 Paraburkholderia sp. | reverse complement strand
CCCTCGATCATCGCGGCGTCCACGACCTGGCCTTCGCCGCCGCGCTGCACGTTCAGCAACGCGGCCACCACGCCGAGCGCGAGCAGCATCCCGCCGCCGCCATAGTCGCCAACGAGATTCAGTGGCGGCACGGGCGCGCCGTTCGCGTCGCGGCCGATGCCGGAGAGCACGCCCGAGAGCGCGAGGTAGTTCAGATCGTGGCCCGCGCGCGCCGCGAGCGGCCCGGTCTGCCCCCAGCCTGTCATGCGGCCGTAGACGAGCCCGGGATTGCGCATGAGCGCCTGCTGCGGCCCAAGGCCGAGGCGCTCCATCGTGCCGGGCCGGAAGCCCTCGATCACCACGTCGGCGCGCGACATCAGGTCGAGCGCGGCCTCGCAGGCCTGCGGCTCCTTGAGATCGAGCGTGACGGAACGCCGGCCGCGGCCAATCACATTGACGAACTTGCCCTCGCGTTTCGGGCCGAGGTCGCCCGGCGCCACGGGCCGGTCGATGCGCAGGACGTCCGCGCCCATATCCGCCAGCAGCATCACGGCGAATGGGCCGGGGCCGATCGCCTCGAATTCGAGGACGCGAATTCCGCTTAAGACACCCATTTTTTGTCTCCGTTATGTCTGAATTTTGTCTGGCGCTTGCCGTCCGCCATCGGCGGCGAGCGCCACGCCAATCCGAGTAAGCCAGATGGAGGCTCGCATGGGACCACCCTCATTGGGTGGCGCAAAAGGCCGGCCGCGCCGCACGGCGTTCAAGATAGAGAAACAGCGGTCCAAATGCGCGAACCCGCTTGCTAAGCTGCCCGTTACTTTCAGCCCCTTCTTACGCACGGGCCGTGCTCAACGGCGCAAGCGGCAACGCATGCGGCACGCGCAGAAGGAGCATCCATTCCACTCGAGGCGACCATCCATGACGCTCCGGGCCCCACTCCATTTCGAAACGATTCAATACGCCGTGGAAGACGGCGTCGCCCTCATCACGCTCAATCGGCCCGAGAAGCTGAACGCTTTCAATCCGCAGATGGCCGACGAGCTGATCGCGGCCTTCGACGCCACCGACGCCGACGACTCCGTGCGCGCCGTGATCGTCACCGGCACCGGACGCGCCTTCTGCGCGGGCGCCGATCTCTCGACGGGCGGCGCCACCTTCGACTACGAGCAGCGCTATGGCACCGCGAAGGACGCCATCAAGCGCGACAACGGCGGGCGCCTGACCGTGCGCATCTTCCGCAGCCTCAAGCCGGTCATCGCGGCGGTGAACGGACCCGCGGTGGGCGTGGGCGTGACGATGCAACTGCCCATGGATATCCGCCTCGCCTCCACGGACGCCAGATTCGGCCTCGTGTTCTCGCGTCGCGGCATCACGCCCGAGGCGGCATCGTCGTGGTTCCTGCCGCGCGTGGTCGGCATTTCCACCGCGCTCGAATGGTGCTATTCGGGCCGCGTGTTCGGCGCGCAGGAAGCGCTGGAGCGCGGGCTCGTGCGCTCGCTGCACGCTCCCGACGAACTGCTGCCCGCCGCCCGCGCGCTCGCCCGCGAGATCGCGGACAACACCGCGCCCGTTTCGGTGGCGGTCGCGCGCCAGATGATCTGGCGCATGGCCGGCGCCGCGCATCCGATGGAAGCGCACCAGATGGACAGCCGCGCGATTCAGTCGCGCGGACAGTCGGCGGACGCGAAGGAAGGCATCGCCGCGTTCCTCGAAAAGCGCCCGGCGCGGTTTCCCGATGCGGTATCGCGGCAAATGCCCGAATTTTTCGACTGGCAGGACGAGCCCGCTTTCGAATAAGGCCGCGTGCGCGTTTTTTTGCACGGGAATCCGCGCACGAATCCGCGTCGCATCCGCCACCTCATTTCCCTGGAGTTCACATGGCTCTTCCGGCCTTGCTGCAAAACCGCCTCACCGTTCCCGTGGTCGGTTCGCCGATGTTCATCATTTCGAATCCCGATCTCGTGATCGCCCAGTGCAAGGCGGGCATCGTGGGCTCGTTTCCCGCGCTCAACGCACGCTCGACCGAGATGCTCGATAGCTGGCTCGCGCGCATCACCGGCGAGCTTGCCGGGCACGACGCCCGCCACCCCGAGCGCCCGGCCGCACCCTTCGCGGTGAACCAGATCGTGCACAAGTCCAATGTGCGGCTGGAAGCCGACCTCGCCGTGCTCGCGAAGTACCGGGCGCCCATCGTCATCACCTCGCTCGGCGCGCGCGAGGACGTCAACGCCGCCGTGCACGGCTGGGGCGGCATTGTGCTGCACGACGTGATCAACAATATGTACGCGAAAAAGGCCGTGCAAAAAGGCGCCGATGGCCTCATCGCCGTGGCCGCGGGCGCGGGCGGGCATGCCGGCACGCATTCGCCGTTCGCGCTGCTCCAGGAAATCCGCGAGTGGTTCGACGGCCCGCTGCTGCTGTCCGGCGCAATCGCGAGCGGCAACGCGATTCTCGCGGCACAGGCCGCCGGCGCCGATCTCGCCTACATGGGCTCGGCCTTCATCGCCACGCCCGAGGCCAATGCCGCCGATGCCTACAAGCAGATGATCGTCGAAGGCGGCGCGGCCGATATCGTATTCACGAATCTGTTTTCGGGTGTGCATGGCAACTACCTGCGCCCGAGCATCGTGAACGCGGGGCTCGACCCGGATAACCTGCCGCAACCCGAGGCGCCTTCGATGAACTTCAGCTCGGGCGGCAACGGGCGGCCCAAGGCATGGAAGGATATCTGGGGCGCGGGCCAGGGGATTGGCGCGGTCAAGAGCGTGGTGCCCGCGGCGGAACTGGTTGCCCGGCTGCGCGAGGAGTATCGGCAGGCGCGGCGGCGGCTGGCGATTGATGGGGAGGCGGGGGCCGACGCTCGCACGGAGGTTGGCACGCTGGCGCCCGCCGATTAGAACGGTGCCTGGTTTGATGCGATAGATCGCCGGAAGGCTGACAGTTTCATCGCGACATTCAATCGCTCATTGCGGGACGAATGTGTGAACCCGCACCGGTTCGAGTCTCCGCCTGAAGGGAAACGTGAGATCGAACCGTGCTCTCATGAACCCGTGTCGAGAGAACCGCGGCACGGAGCGTCATGCCTTCGTCGAGGCTGGCATCAGGAATCTCACGATCCAGCGCATCGAGTTCGGCAATCAGAGGTAGCGGAATCCTGTTGATGCGCGAGATCGGGAACGCAAGCCCGTCGATGGCCGCGCTACTGCGTAGACTTCCGTGATGGCGCGTCGCCGGCGATCAGCAACTGGTTCACGAGTTCGAGCTTGAGCGGCTTGTCCGGATCGAGCTTCTTCTTCTCGGTCACGTACTTCCAGCCATTGCCATTACCTGGATTGCGGTAGAACGCGACGATGGCCACGTATTGCGTATCGCCCTTCATCGCCTGTGTCAGGCTTGCGGAAGCCCCCGGGTTCAGCGCGGCCGCCATGCTGTCCTGCAGGTCCTGCGAGAGTATTGTTCGATCGTTCTTTAGCAGGTCGTCGTAAGAGGCTCCGTCGAAGATTTTGCGGTCCTTGAGCTGGTAGACGCGCACGGCGACCGAGGTTGGACGACCGGCATCATCGGGATTCAATGCCTGACGCGCGGCCAGATCAACATTGAGTACCTTGATCTTCTTGTAGAAAACCGCGTGAAACGCATTCGACGTGGTGTCGGAAACTGCCTGCCACGCGCCGCAACCCGACAGCAGGAAAGCGGATGCGGCGGCAGTAACGGCCAGGCGGATAAACATGACGGATCCCTGGTTATGCACGTTGCGGGCTCAGGTAAGGGTTCGGTGCCGGAGAGGGAAACGCCTCGACAACCCCGAGTGGAATGGTGATCATGCGCTCTTCTTCGGAGGGCAATATCGTTGTCCAGCCAAGCCGCGGCGCGGGTTCGGCGGCCGCTGGGCCGATCGCTGGCAGTGGCACAATCCTTGAGGACACCTGCATGCGCAGATGAATATCGGCCTTCACGCCCACATACAGTTGCACGAAGGCCAGCAATTCGCGGTTGAGCCATGCTCCGGGCAACAGGGCATGCGCCTGCTGTGCATTGTGGGGACGCAGCGTGGCCCGCGCGGCGCGACTGCGATACGCCATTCGCCTGCCGAGCACATAGCCCCCGCCCAGCCCCTTTTGTGCGCCAGTGGCAGGATTCAGTGACGGCGGATGCGAAGTCAGCGGCCGCGGCTTGCCAGTTCCTGTGACTACCGGAAAAAACTCGTCGACGCGCACGTCCGCACCGGGCAAGGCCAGTGCAATGACGCCGGCAAGGCCTTCTGGCGTACGTGTCCTCTGGGTCAACAGGCCCAGAAGAGCGAGCATCCGCGAATCAGGCAGGCCAGCGCGCTTCGGCTTTTCGCCCCAGCCGAATCCAACCAGGCACAGCAGATTGAGCGAATGCGGGTCGGTCCCGCCCGAGCGGAAACCCTCCACGTAGCGGTACTTTTTCCACGCGCGATAGAGCATCGTGACGAAGCGGTGATTGAAGCGGTCGAGAAATGACTCGACAACCTCATGTCCCTCCTCGCGCAGGACAATGTCGTCGATCATGTGCGACGGCATCGCCGCATCGACACCGTAAAGCCCCATGAATGTCGTGCGCACCACGGGCGCCTGGTGTCGCCGGGAATCGTCCCATGGATCACCGAAATCGACTGTGGCGACTTCGCCAGCCGGAAATCCGGCGCGCGGCCAGGAGCCAAAGCGAACGGGTTCGTGTTCTGGCGTATCGCGTGTTCCCAAGCCGGGTCGATCCGGGGCTCCGACCTCCAGCAGGCGGCACATCTGCATGAAACTCATCCACGGCGCACGGGCCAGCAGAGCTGCAACCCGCGGTTCGAGATTGGGGAGATCCTGAGGTTTCATAGCGGTGCGCGCTCCGCCTTGCTGCGTGGCCAGACGGTGCGGGTCTGCGATGGCAAACTCACGATGGAGAGCTTCGTGAACAGGTTGATTTCGGCATACAGCGCGAAGAAGCGATGCAACAGTTCGCCGAACAGCATGACGTCCCCATCGCCCGCGAACGCCTGGGAATCGAGCGTGACTTCGATGAGGACGCCGCGCTCGACCGAGCCGCCCGTCACCTCCTCGAGCAGTTCCTGCGAAACCCAAAGGATGCCCGCAAGGCGTCGCCGGTTCAATTCATCGTCTGTCCAGTCATAGAGCGCGAGCGCGCCGCGCAGCATCTCCGCATTCATCATTGAAAGGAAGTTCGGTGCGAGATGCGAAAGGACGCGCCACTGGAAGCGGTCGCCCGTGGGCGGATACAGCGGCAGCGTAGGCGCAACGAGATTGCGCACCCCCGCGACGTTCGGCGTGCTCGCGGCGAGTTCGCTGATGCTCGCCTCACGCAATCCTTTGCGCGGCAGCATGCCGTTAGTACCCGTGACGCGCAGCGAAAGGCTTTCCTCCGGCAGTGTCTCCAGAGTCTCCCAGGCGTGGCCGCCAAGAATCACCCAGGTTTCGTGCAGCCCTGACACCCCCGGCCGCACCCGGCCATGAAAATACCGCTCCGGCGCCTCATGCCGGAGCATGCCCCCGCGATGCCGGAACGTGGCAAAGGGGACGTACTCGTAGCGCTCGGCCGTCTCGTGATCGATCGTCTCGATCGCATCGACCGAATACGTTTCGACATGCTCCCCGTGATGACCTGCTGGCACGACGCGGTATTCCGTTTCGTGATGATCGATTTCAATGGGTTCCGCATCGAGTTCGAAGAGGTTGATCACCGGCGTGCAGAACAGTCAAATGTTCTCGCGACTGAAACGCTGGTCTGACGGGTAGGCCTCGTTGAGGACGAACTCCAGCTCGAAGCGAGTCGCTTCCGAAGGCAGCTTTGCGACGTCCAGGCCGCACAGATCCACGAAGAGAAATTTCTCGCGAAACGAAAAATATTCGAGCAGGAGCTGGTATCAGGAAGCCCACACGGCTTCGCAGCTCAAGGGCTCACCTCCGGGCTATGTCGGTTATGGGCGCGGCGGCGTGCTCACGGAGGCGGTGCGGCAACGGCCCTACAGCGTCGTGCTGCTCGACGAAGTCGAAAAGGCTCATCGCGACGTGCTGGACATGTTCTACCAGGTATTCGACCGAGGCACGATGCGCGACGGCGAAGGACGCGAGATTGATTTTCGCAACTGCGTGATCCTCATGACCTCCAACCTCGGCAGTGCGCGGGTCGACGAGATGACCGCCGACAATCAGGACAGCGCGCAACCCGCGCTACTCGAGGCCATCCGCCCGCAACTCGCCGCGCACTTCCAGCCCGCGCTACTCGCGCGCTTCCAGACACTGGTGTACAAGCCGCTCGACGGGGTCGCACTTGGCGCCATCGTGCGCCTGAAGCTCGACAAGGTGGCCGAGCGCCTGGATCGTCAGCACGGTGTCGAGCTGGTTTGCGACAATTCCCTGATTGCGGCAATCGCCGAGCTTTGCGTCGCCCGTGAATCCGGCGCCCGTAACGTGGATGCATTCCTCAACCACCGCGTACTCCCAACGGTGTCGCGTGAGCTGCTCACCCGCATGGCGAGCGGTACAACGCCGGCCAGGATTGTTCTGTCGAGCTCCGCTGAAGGCAGTCTCACGATTGATTTCGTGGATCAGGCCGAGCCGGTTGCAGTCACGACTGAAACAACCCCCGGATAAGGGAGACTTCGCCATGCCGACAGGCCCGTCCCTCTACGACATGCTGCTTGGCCACATCAATGGCGAGGCACTGGAAAACCACGATGACAACACGCTCGAAATCCTGAGCGTCCAGGCAAACATCCGGCGCATCCTCAATACGCGCGCAGGCGCGCTCAAGCACGTGCCCGATTATGGATTGCCGGACCTGACCGATGTTTACAGGAACCTGCCAGCGTCAGTCCACGATTTGCGTAATCAGATGGAAACCACACTGCTGAAATTCGAGCCGCGCCTGCGCGCGATCGACATCGAGATTATCGACAAGCCCGATCCCGGGCTCCTGGTGAGCTTCACGATGGTCTGCCACCTCAGGAAGGCCGGGCTAGTCCGGTTCGGCACATATTTCGAGCCACCGAGGCGCATGCGCGTCGAGCGACTCATCAACCTCGAGCGTGCGCGCTAGCCCGTTTCCAAAAGCGGTCGCCCGCGCAAGCCCCCTGTGCCCGTGGATCAGTCGAGCGTACGCCCTGGCGTTTCTCGTTGAAATTTCGAGGTTTCGTTCGATGCGGGCGCACATGCCGTCCGCCCCCCCTCAATACCCCCCCAGCCGCGCCCACCGCGCCGCGTGAAAGCACGTATCGCCCATCAACTCCTGCGCCACGCGCGCGCGCTTCATATACAGGCCGATGTCGAGTTCGTCGGTCATGCCGATGCCGCCATGCATCTGCACGCCCTCCTGCACCGCCAGCGTGGCTGTGGATCCGGCGCGCACCTTGGCCGCCGACACGACCGCCGCCGCATCGGCCGCGCCGCTGTCGAACGCCTGTTGCGCGTGCAGCACGAGCGCGCGAGTCAATTCGACTTCGGTGTGCAGCGTGGCGGCGCGATGCTGGAGCGCCTGATACTCGCCGATGAGCTTGCCGAACTGGCGGCGCTCCTTCAGGTACGCGAAAGTTCGTTCGCATACCTCATCGGCCACGCCCAGCAGTTCCGAGGCGAGCGCGGCGCGCGCCGCGTCCAGCGTTTGCTCCAGGAGCGGCCATCCCTCGCCACGTTCGCCGATCAACGCCAATTGCCCGGGCTGCACGTTATCGAAGCGCACCCGCGCGGCGTTGCGCGCATCGACCATGACCGTGCGCTCGACGCTCACGCCCGGCGCGTCGCGCGCGACCAGCAGCAGCGAAACGCCCGCCCGGCCGTGCTCGTCGCACCCTTCACCCCCATCGCGCTCATCGCGAGCGGCAACGATCAGCGTATCCGCCACATGCCCGTCGATCACGAAGGTCTTGCTCCCGTTCAGCATGAATCCGTCGCCGCGCGCCGTGGCGCTCAGCGCGAGATTCCGCGGACGATGCCGCGTGTGCTCGTCCACGGCCAGCGTCATCAGCCGCGTGCCGTTCGCGATGCCGGGCAGATATTCCTGGCGCTGCGTTTCGCTGCCATGGCGCGCGATCAGGTGCGCCGCGACGATCGCCGTCGAGAAGAACGGCGTGGCGGCCAGCGTCCTTCCGATCGCCTCCATCACGACGCCCGCCTCGGCGAGCCCCAGCCCGCTGCCGCCATACGCCTCCGGCACGAGCACGCCCGCGAAACCCAGTTGCGCGAATTCGCGCCACAATTCGCGCGAGAAGCCCGTTGCGTCGCCGCTGTCGCGCAGCCAGCGCAGTTGCGCGGCCGGGGCCTGCTCGCGCAAGAAGCCGAGCGCGCTGTCGCGCAGCATCGCCTGCTCTTCGTTCAATACCAACGCCATTGCTGTATTCCTCGTTGTGCGGCGCTCATGCGCCCGGCAAGCCAAGCAGACGCCTGGCGATGATGTTGAGCTGCACCTCGGTCGTGCCGCCCTCGATCGAGTTCGCCTTGGTGCGCAGCCACGCGCGCGCAAGCGCGCCTTGCTCGCTGCGCGCGCCTTCCCATTCGAGCGCGTCGCTGCCGCCCGCGCTCATCAGCAGTTCGTAACGGCGCTTGTTCAGTTCCGAGCCGTAGTACTTGAGCACCGAAGAAAATGCCGCCAGCCCTTCGCCCTGCTTCGCGAGATCGGCGGCGCGGCCGCGCAGGCACGCGAACGCCAATTCGTCGATCTCGAACGCCGCTATCTGCGCGCGCAGCGCGGTGTCGTCGAGTTCTCCGCGCTCGTTGCGGCCGATCGCGGCCACGGCCGTCGCGCCCACCGGCGGATTGACGCCGCCGGCCGCCCCCGCCGCGTTGCCGCCGATCATCTCGCGCTCGTGTGTGAGCAGGTACTTGGCGATCTCCCAGCCCGCGTTCGCCTCGCCCACGAGATTGGCCTTCTCGACGCGCACGTCGTCGAAGAAGGTCTCGCAAAACGGCGACTTCCCGGAGATCAGCGTGATCGGGCGCGTGCTCACGCCGGGCGTGCCCATGTCGAACAGCACGAAGCTGATGCCCGCTTGCTTCTTCGCCTTGAAGTCGGTGCGCACCAGACAAAAGATCCAGTCCGATTTGTCGGCATACGAGGTCCAGATTTTCTGGCCATTGACGACGTAGTGGTCGCCCTTGTCCTCGGCGCGCGTCTGGATGGCGGCGAGATCGGAGCCGGCATTGGGCTCCGAATAGCCCTGGCACCAGCGAATCTCGCCGCGTGCGATGCGCGGCAGATGTTCGCGCTTTTGCGCGTCCGACCCGTACTTGAGCAGCGCCGGGCCGAGCATCGAGATGCCGAAGCTCTTGAGCGGCGGCCGGCAGCCGAGCGCCTGCATTTCCTCTTGCACCACTTTCGCTTCGTCGCGCGCGAGTCCGCCGCCGCCATACTCACGCGGCCATTCCGGCACGGTCCAGCCGCGTTCTCCCATGCGTTCGAGCCACAGGCGTTGCGCCGGCGACTGGAACGCGAACTTGCGGCCGCCCCAGCAGATGTCGCGCTCGCCGAGCATCGGTTCACGCATTTCGGGCGGACAGTTCGCTTCGAGCCAGGCGCGTGTCTCCCGCCTGAATTTGCTTAGTTGTTCCAAGTGTCCTCCTCGTTTCGATGAAAATTCCAGGCACCCATTTCATGTATGCCGCGCCTGGGGGCCGGCTGCGCTTCAGCGCATGCCGAGCAGCGTCTCCAGTTCCTGCACCAGGGTGACGAGTTGCGGCGCGACCGCGCTTTCCAGCGTGGCGAACGCCATGCCCTCTACGGGCACCCCGCAGTTCACCACGAACACGCGCCCTTCGAGTGCGCGCGCGAGCGGCACCGCGAAGCCATACACGTCGTCGCGCCATTCGGCGCGGCACGCGCAGTAGCCGCGCTGCTCGAACGCGCTACGGATGCCCGCCAGTTGCGGCACGTAGCGGCGCCATGCGGCGGGGTCCGCGAGCTTGATCCGGTTGAGCGCTTCTTCGCGCTCCTGCGCGCTCGCGCGGCACAGCCAGGCGCGGCCCATTGCGGTGGAAAGCATCGGCAGCGTCGCGCCGATGTCGGGCGTGAAGGCGATCTGCTCGGTCGAGCGCGCCGTCTCCACGTACACCATGTCGGTGCGCTCGCGCAGCCCGAGCGAGACCGCGCCGCCGATACGATCGGCCAGCGCCTTCATCAGCGGCCTGGCGATCTGGCGGATATGCAGGCCCGCGAGCAGCGAATAGCTTGTCGAGAGCACGGCCGCGCCCAGCCGGTACTTGCCCAGCGCCGCATCGTGGCGCAGATAGCCGAGCTCCGTGAGCGTGTGCGTGAGGCGCGCGACGGTGGGGCGCGAAAGCCCCGTGCGCTCCGCGAAGTCCTTGTTGCCGAGCACCGCCTCGCCCACGCGGAACGCGAGCAGGAGATCGAGACCGCTCGCGAGCGTGGTCGCGAACTGGCGGTCGGGCTCGTCCGCGGGCGTCCCGGTCTCCACTTGCGGCGATGGCAGGCGCGCGGTCATGGGCACTCCAGTTCGGCTTCGATCTCCCGCACCATGTGCAGCAGCAACGGCGCCATTTCCCGTTCGAGCTTGCCGGGCGTCAGGCGCGCGCGCGGCACGCCGCAATTGAAGACGAGCGTCTCGCCATCGACCTCCTGATGCATGGGCACGGCCACGGCGTAGACGTCGTTCAGCCACGCCGCTTCGCACGCGCAGTAGCCGCGCGCCGCGAAGGTCTGTTCGGCTTCTTCCCAGCCCGGCTGGTGGTTGCGCCATTGTTCGGGGTCGGTTTCGCGCAGGGCGTCCAGCACCGTCTCGCGCAATGCGGCCGGCGCCTGGCAGAGCCATGCGCGGCCCATGGCCGTGGCGAGCATCGGCAGCGAACCGCCGATGTCGGGCCGAAAGGCGCTCGACTCGTGGCCGCGGCTGGTTTCCACGTAGACCATTTGCAGGCGGTCGCGCATGCCGAGCGACACCGAGCCGCCCACGCGGTCGGCGAGCCGCGCCATGCGCGGGCGCGCGATCTGGCGGATGCTCAGGCTCGCCAGCAGCGGATAGGCGAGCGAGAGCGCCGTCGAGCCGAGCCGGTAGCGGCGCAGGTCGGCGTCGTACTGGAGCAGGCCGCGCGCGGCGAGCGTATAGGTGAGCCGGCTGACCGTCGCCTTGGACAGGCCCGTGCGCTCGGCAAGCGCCTTGTTGCTCAGCGTGGTCTCGCCCATCCGGAAGCATTGCAGCAAGGCGAGCCCGTGCGCCAGCGTGGTGGCGAAATGGGGATCGGGATGATGAGGGCGCGACGGCATGAGACGGATGACCTGAGGTAGCGACGGCGAAATCATCATAGCGCCTGCAATCGGCTTTGACGCGCTTTCGAGTTCAAGATATCGAAACACTTATCCAGATCCGCGCCCGCTCCGGGTAGGCTCCATCCATGCTTGCAGCCTGGACACCGTCCAGCCAGCGAACCCTTCATACGAGTCAGGCAATGGTCCGAGATCCCGCGAGTTTTGCTGCTTTTATCGATGAACTGCGCGCTTACGTGCGCGAGAAGCTCGTGCCGCGCGAGGCCGAGGTCGCGAGTCACGACGCCGTGCCGGACACGCTCGTGAGCGAGATGGCCGCGCAAGGGATGTTCGGCTATTCGATTCCCGAGGAATTCGGCGGCATGGGCATGACGACCGAGGAGCTCGTGCTCGCGGCCATCGAACTTTCGCAGTGCTCGGTGGCGTTCCGCGCGCGGGTGGGCACCAACACCGGCATCGGTTCGGAAGCGCTCGTGGCCGACGGCACCGTCGCGCAGAAGCGCCACTGGCTGCCCCTGCTCGCGAGCGGCGCGGTCACGGGCGCGTTCGCGCTGACCGAGCCCGATGCGGGCTCCGACGCCACCGCGCTTTCCACCTCGGCGCGCCGCGAAGGCGATCATTACGTGCTCAACGGCACCAAGTGCTTCATCACCAACGCGCCCATCGCGGGGCTCTTCACGGTGCTCGCGCGCACCGACCCCGAGCGCCCCGGCGCCGACGGCATCTCCGCATTCCTCGTCGAGCGCGAGACGGCGGGGCTCAGCACCGGCGCGCCGTATCGCAAGATGGGGCAGGCGGGCTCGCCCGTTTCGGAGGTGCATTTCCAGGACTGCCGCGTCAGCGCGGCGAACCTGATCGGCGGCGAGGAAGGCAAGGGTTTTCGCACCGCCATGAAGGTGCTCAACAAGCAGCGCATTCATCTTGCGGCGCTGTGCACCGGCCCGGCCATCCGCATGCTCGACGACGCCGTGCGCCACGTGAGCACGCGCAAGCAGTTCGGGCAGCCGCTCGCCAGCTTCCAGCTCGTGCAGGCCATGATTGCCGATTGCCAGACCGAGATTCACGCGGCACGCGCCCTCGTGCTCGAAACCGCGCGAGCGCGCGACCGGGGCGAGGACGTCACGATGCAAGCGTCCATCTGCAAACTGTTCGCCTCGGAAATGTGCGGCCGCGTGGCCGACCGCTGCGTGCAGTTGTTCGGCGGCTACGGGTATATCGAGGACTACGGCATCGAGCGTTTCTACCGCGACGTGCGCCTGTTCCGCCTCTACGAGGGCACGAGCCAGATTCATCAGCTCAACATCGCGAAGCGCACCCTGGCCGCGGCACAGCACTGATCTCTCCCTGCACCGCCCGGGCCCCATCCCCATGATCCATCATCCCGTACCCACCGCCACTTCCCGCCGCGGCCCGCTGAGCGGCAAGGTCGCCGTCGTGACCGGCGCGGGCCGCGGCATTGGCCGCGCCATCGCTCTGGGCTACGCGCGCGCGGCCATCCCGCATCTGCGCCGGCGCGGCGGTGGCAAGATACTCGTGATGGGCTCCGGCACGCGCATGCGCGCGAGCGCCGGGCAGTCCGCCTATGCCGCATCGAAGCTCGCGGTCTGGATGCTCACGCAGACGCTCGCCGTAGAATTGCAGGATGCGGAAATCAGCGTCAACGAGCTGATCCCCGGGCCCGTGAAAACAGCGCTGACGGGGCACGGGCAAGCCCGCTTCCCGGCCGGCGAATGGATCAAGGAGCCGGAGGACGTCGTCCCGCTCGCGCTGCATCTCGCGACCCAGCCTGCGCGAGGACCGACGGCCCAGAGCTACAGCCTGATGCGCCGCAGCGCATGAGCACGGCAGATGCGCCCGATGCCCACAGCGCGCCACGAATGCAACCGATAAGCGACCGATGAACAAGACCAGGCGTGGTGAGCACCACGCCAGAATCAGGAGACGAGACAAGTGCACACAGCAACCATCGATCAAGACCCCGGACGCGCCGCGCAGAGCGCGCCCGCCTGGCGCGCATCGCACCTCCCGGAGCGGCCCACGACAGTAGAGCGCCGCGCGGACGGCACACTAATCCTGCGCTGCGCAACGCCGCTGCGCGTGAGCGGCAAGCAAGGGCTGCCCGATTACATGCGGCACTGGGCGCAACAGCGCGGCGACGCCATCGCGTTCGCCGAGCGTGACGCCGCGGGGGCATGGCGCACGCTCTCGTGGGCCGGCCTCTGGCAGCAAGTGCAGTCGGTGGGCGCGGCGTTGCTGGAGCTGGGGCTGGGCGAAGACCGGCCGTTGATGCTGCTCTCGGGCAATTCGCTCGAAGAGGCGGTCGTGCTGCTGGCCGCCGAATATGCGGGCGTGCCGACCGCGCCGGTCTCTCCGGCCTACTCGCTCATCAGCAAAGATTTCGCACGCCTGAAGAACGTGGTGAATCTCGTTCCGCCCGCCGCCCTGTTCGTGCAGGACGCGGCGCAGTTCGCGCGCGCGCTGGAGGCCGTCGGCGCGCAGCTGGCCGCGCCGGTGCCCGTCATCGCGGTCAACGCCGCCACGGCCGGCCAGATCGCCTGGGCCGACCTCGCCGGCACGGCACTCACGAGCGCGCGGCGCGAAGCGCTCGCCGCCGCGCGCGCGAACATCGGCACCGCGCGAACCGGGCGCGTGCTGTTCACGTCCGGCTCCACGGGCGTGCCCAAGGGCGTGGCCATTTCGTACGGCAACATGCACACCGTGGCCGATTATTTCAACGACATGTTTCGCAACCTCATCGAGCCCCAGCCGGTCTTTCTCGACTGGCTGCCCTGGCATCACGGCCTGGGCGGCCTGCTCAACCTCACGCGCACGGTCGCGGTGGGCGGCGCGCATTACATCGACGACGGCCGCCCGCTGCCGGGTCAGTTCGAGCGCACCGTGCGCAATCTGCGCGAAATCTCGCCCACCGTGCTGACCAGCGTGCCGTCCGCCTGGAGCATGCTCGTGGGCGAGCTGGAGCGCGATGCCGAACTCGCGCACAGCGTCTTCGCGCGGGTCGCGAACTTCAGCTACGGCGGCGCGAGCCTGCCGCGCGACGTGCGCGAGCGCATCGAGGCCGTGGCGGTGCGCACCGTCGGCGAGCGCATCACGTTCTGCTCGGGGCTCGGCTGCACCGAAACCAGCGGCATGGGCATTTTCTGCGGCTGGCCGAGCGAAGTGCCCGGCAACGTCGGCGTGCCGATGCCGGGCGCCGAGGTCAAGCTCGTGCCGCTCGAAGGCGGCGACGCTCGCTACGAGATCCGCATGCGCGGCCCCTTCGTGTTCACGGGATATATCAAACGCCCCGACCTCACGGCGGCCGCGTTCGACGAAGAGGGCTACTACCGTCTCGGCGACGCAGTGCGGCTCGCCGTCCCCGGCGACCCCGCCGGCGGCCTGCAATTCGCGGGGCGCGTGGCGGAAGACTTCAAGCTCGAGAACGGCACGTGGGTGCAGACGGGCGCGGTGCGCCTCGGTCTCGTCGAGCGTTGCGCGCCGCTTCTGAGCGACGCGGTCATCTGCGGCCACGATCGCGACTACGTGGCCTCGCTCGCCTGGCCGAACCTGAACGCCTGCCGCGCGCTGGCGCCGGAACTGACCGGGCTCGACGCCGAGGCGCTCGTGAAGCATCCGGTGGTGATCGAAGCGATTCGCGCGCGCCTTGGCGGCGCGCACAGCGCGGGCGCGAGCCTCACCGTCAGGCGCGTGCTGCTGATGGCGGAACCGCCGTCCATGGACGCGGGCGAGATCGCCGACAAGGGCTACGTGAACCAGGCCATCACGCGCGCGCGCCGCGCCCACTTCGTCGAAGAGGTGTATCGCGACGAGCCTGCGCCTCACGTCGCCTGCAAGCCATGATGTGCAAGGCGCGGCCAGGCACGGTCAGGCACCACCCGGCCGCGCCCGCGCACACGAAGTAAAAGTAAAAATCAGAGGGGATCGTCGGCGAACCACGAGGTCTCGCCGGACCCCGGATGGATATTGCGGATCAGCGCGACGGCCTCGTCGCGGCTCGACACCCTGAGCTTGCCGTAGATGTTCTTCAGGTGCCACTTGACGGTCTCGGGCGAGATCGACAGCGCCCGCGCGATGCGCTTGTTCGGGATCGCATGCACGAGCAGCCGGACGATCTCGGTCTCCCGTTCGCTGAGCAGATCGAGCGCGCTTGCCTGCTGACGTGCCTCGCCCGCCCGTTGCGCGCCTTGCGCACCCGCTGCGAGCGCGGCGCGCGACGCGAGATGAGCCGATTGCAGCCGGCTCGCGTAGAACGGCAGCACGGCGTCGGCCGGATCGGACGGCGCGGCGTTGACGATCAACTCGATCACGTCGGGCCCGACGTCGAGCATGCTGCGCGTGAGCCCGAGGCGATGCCCGCGCCGCAGCGCGCCGATCGCCGCCTGCCGCGCCTTGTCGGCCTGCCCGCAGCGTTGCTGAACCACGGCGCCGAGCAACTGGAAATGCGCAGCTTCGCGCTGCCAGCCATGCGCGTCGCAGACTTCGACCAGTTGCTGGATCTGCGCGGATGCACGCTCGTCCTTGCCTTGCGCGATCGCATGCAGGATCTGGCCGCGCGCCGCCTGCACGGCCACCTGCGCGCGCGTGCCGGGACGCGCCGCGTCGATGCCCGCGCCCAGCGCTTCCAGACGCGCGAGCGCGGCCTCCGCCTGCGCATGTTGCCCGCATTCCAGGTGCCGCTGCACCCGGTCGGCCAGGCTATGCGCGACCAGCCGGTCGAGCCGGTTTTGCACGCCATACTCTTCGAGCCGTTCGAGCCAGGCAAACGCATCGAGCTGGTGCCCGGCCATCCATTGCACCGACGACAGCACCCGCAGCACGCGCAGCACGGAGTCCGGAATCGAGGTGCGTTCGAGCACGTCGATGCGCTCTTCGAGCAGTTGCTTCGCCGCGTCGAGCTCGTTGAATTCGTAGAGCACCTCGCCCATCAGCGCGGCCGCGATGCAGGCGGCCTCCACGGCCTCGTTGCCGCGGCGGTCGGCTTCGGCGAGCACGTCGCGGCAGATGCGCTCGACCTGCAGGAAGCGGCCTTCGAGCGCATAGCTCAAGCCCATCACGCAGCGGCTGAAGAGCATGCCCGCGGGCGTGCCGACGAGCGGCATGCCGTCGACGAAGAGCGCGGGCGCCGAGGTCTGAATCTCTCTCGCGCGCTCGAAATCGCCCTGGTGCATGGCGTGCCAGGAGAGCAGATGATTGCGCCCGCCCGTGCCATTGCTGTCCGCGTCGGCCGGCACCGTCATCAACTCCGGCACGATCGCCGCCATCGCTTCGCTGTCGTCGCGCTGCACGGCCAGCGTGCCCTGCGCGATCGCGAGGCGAAACCGCGCGAGCCGGTCCTCCACGGGCACGTCGGCGAGCAGTTGCGGGAGGCTCGCGGCGCACGCGTCGAACTCGCGCGCGAACAACTGCAATTGCACCTCCCACAACCGCAAGCCCACGCGAGCGCGGATCTCTTCGGCCGGCAACAGGCGCATGAGGCCCAGCAGCTTGCGCAGCTCGCCGCGCAAGCGCAACTGCGGCGCCACCTCCAGTACGAGATCCGCCGCCGCCGCGGCCTCGCCGGCCAGCACCGCGTGGCGGACTGCGTCGTCGGGCCGGCCGTGCTCACGGAACCAGCGCCACGCGGCGCGATGGACGTCGCGCTGGCGCGCCTCGTCCCACTGGCGAAAGCGCAGCAGCAGCGTTTCCCTGAAGAGCGGATTGAAGCGATACCACGTCGCGCCCCCCGCCTCGCCCACCGCCTCGACGAACAGATGATCCCCTTCGAGCCGCGCCAGCATCTCGAGCACCCGGCCGTGTTGCGCGTGCTGCGAGCCATCGGCCGTCAGCGCGACCGTGAGCGATGCGCAGAACGTCGTGCAACTGGCGAGCGCGACGAGCACGCCGACTTCGACATCGGGCAGGCTCGCCAGCACCTCGCGCTCGAAATACTCCGCGTAGCCGCGCGCATCGAGCAGATGGCTGCGCGTGAGCGGC
>JAITTX010000238.1 GCA_031286755.1 Paraburkholderia sp. | reverse complement strand
ACGTGCAGCAGATATGCAACCTGTTACGTATGGGCGAGGAGCGCCTCCTTATCGCAGTGGAAAGTGGCGGGATTCCGATTAACGTCGCAGTCACGATTGCGGGGGCGGGAGACGACGACAAGGCGGTGCAGGCCGCCCTTCAGGAAGCTTATGAGAGTGGCGCGCTACGCGGTCGCCAACTGACATTGGCAAGGCGGGTCATTGACAAGCGGCAGCGGTTAGGACGCGCGGCCGGACGCACAAGCACGACGAAGCATTCACACATCTCAACGACGTCCGTCATACGAACTTACCAGGACGAGGTCAAACGGCAAACTGCGCTTGTACGGAAGGCAGAGTTTTCGCAACAAAAATTGCTGCTGGTGATCGGCGCGTTGCGCCAGTTGCTTTGCGATGAGAACTTCGTCAACCTTTTGCGGGCCGAAGCGCTCACTACGATGCCCAAATATCTTGCCGAGCGCGTGTGGCCAACCGGGAGCCACGCATGACGGGGGTAACTCTTGGCTTCGTGCCGGAGCCTGTCGTCGTGGCAATCGACGATATTCTGCCGACACGCAAATTCCCGTCGAGCGTTTTGAAGACGCGCAAGTTCCGGCAAATCATATCGTCGATCGCCGAAGTGGGGTTAATTGAGCCGCTGTCGGTGACGGCGCGTGATGCGACGACGCAAAAGTACACGCTGCTCGATGGGCATCTGCGCTTGCTGGCCTTGCGAGAGCTAGGGCGTGGCGACGCGGCCTGCCTTGTCGCAACAGACGACGAGGCATATACGTACAACAATCGTGTGAATCGTCTTGCGACAGTACAAGAGCACTACATGATTCGTAGGGCGATCGGTCGTGGCGTAACTCCAACGCGCCTGGCGAAAGCGTTGGGAGTGGATGTCAATCATCTGATTGCGCGGATCACGTTGCTGGACGGGCTATGCCCAGAGGCTATCTCAATGTTAAAGGATCAGCAGTTCTCTCCCTCGCTTTCGAAAACTCTGCGGAAGATGAAGCCAACACGCCAGGTAGAGTGTGTTGAGCTGATGCTGGCAGCGAACTGCGTGACAGCGTCGTACGCGAATGCGCTTTTGGTCGCGACCCCGGCGAACGCTCTTGTCGAAGGGAGGAAGCCGTCCAGGGTGTCGGGAATGACCCAGGAGCAAATCGCTAAAATGGAGCGGGAGATGTCGAACCTGCAGGCACAGTACAAGCTCGCCGAACAGAATTATGGGCAGGACGTTCTGAATCTTGTTCTGGCTCGCGGCTACCTCGGCAAGCTGCTTGAGAACGAGGCGGTCGCCAGTTACCTCAACGACCACTATCCGGAGCTGATCACGGAGCTTGAAGCGATCGTTGAGGTCGAGTCAATTGAGCAGTAGCTAAGACGCGACTTAGGCGGCGCTGACGGTGGAACCGGGATGGGGTCGCCAGGTGGACTTTTCGGCGCATAATTTGAGGAGGGGCGCGTTAGGATAGCTGCATTATGCAAGCCGAAATCAAGGCGATGCCGATGGACGATGAAGCGAGGGCGGAGCTGCTCACCTTTCTGGTGGTAGGACAGCTTTTCGCATTTGCTCGCGCCGGGACCTGGCTGCGGACGGATCATTTGATTGAGTCCTCGCAGATCTGGATGAGTTCGAACAGCGTTCAATGCGACTGGCTCGAACGGGCCAAGTTGGTGACGGCTTCCCGAGAATTGGCTGAGCGCGCGAGCACGTGGCCCTTTCCCAAGGATGAAGCCGATCTTCTGCGACTTTTCAATCTAAAGACGGGGTGGTTTCTGGACTATCGGTCGGATGTGGTCCAGAGGTTGCACGCGTTTTGTGCGGACCATTTGGCGCAGCGCGGTTGATTTTCCGATTAAGCTGCCGCGTCTCTAAAGCCCGACGCTGTATTGAGCTGCAGATACCTACTTATCGCTCCTCTTGCCACCGACGCCAACCTTGCCGCGCCCGACTTTGATATGACGCACACAGGGGCGCAGCCTCTTCCTGGAGCCGGCCGCCAACGTGACGTGCTCCGCGGGGTAGCGGGTTGTCCTGTGCGGCGCGGCCTGAGAGGCGGGATGGCCCGGATCGATGCGCCTGATAGCGGGCATAACTAGAACCTCCTCAGAGGGATTCTATGCCGAAGCGATACGGCGGTTATGGCGCCTTCCTGGATAAGCTGTAGTCAAAGCTGCAACCAGGCGGTCAGCAACGCAGGCGTGCGCTTGGCGATTGGCCAGATTTCGGGGCCATGTTCGATGGCATTCTTGGCCCAGTAGGTTCGCGCTTCTATCCCTGGTAGCGTGATCGCGACGCGGAACGTTGAGGGACGAAGGTCAGCTATCTGATTGGACCTGACGTTGGAGTGTCCGCCTGAGCGCACTGGTGAACGCCCGCTTTTGGCCGATTGTCGCCCGATAACGCGACCGGAGCCAACGCAAAAAAAACCGCCTCTACTGCGCGGCATCGATGCCCTGGTCTGGCCAGATAACTGGCTCAGACTGAAGGTAGATCACACTGGCTACGCCGCGCGGTCATCATGTCGTTGCTGACGGGCGCTTCTTCCCCCATGCCGTTTTTGAAGTCATTCAGCTTCGCGCCATAACAGGCTTGGCTCTGGTTGCTGGATGACTGAGCGGCTTGTCGGAGGCAAAAACTGTTGCCACGTCGTTGGGCGGTGGAGGGCAGCTTCGGCCGGCTCAACCGCTTCGGCTTCAGCCGACTGGCCAGAGACCACGAGCGATTGCCCGAAACCTTGGCTGGTCTGCATTTCGTCGTGTTCTCCGTGCTTATGCTTGTCCACTTTGCAGCCCTTACCCGCTGCGGCCTGTCCAGAGCAGTTTGACGAGATTCTTCGCGGAAAGCTGGAGTTCTCCCTCGGCAAGCGTCGAAGGTAGCGCGTGCCACGGAATTGCAGGACTGCGATGATGCTGCTGATGCAGGTTGATGTGATATGGCCACAGCAGCACGCGGCCGATCCAGCCCACACGCCACGAGTAAGTCCAGTCGGCCCATCCCGGTGTCGCGTGCGGCCCGCCGCTATGCTCGGCCATGCTGCGAATTTTCTGAATCATCACGGAGAGTGTCAGCAGCGGGCCGAACCATAGCGCGGCGATCTTCGCGAGCGTCGATGCCGGACATGCCCAGACGAGCACTACGACGATCGCCAACCAGATGGCAGTGGCGCCATAAAACGGTGCCGACAGACGCACTCGCTTCGCGCCGGAGCGGCGATACGCGGCCATGTTACGCACCATGTTCAGCACGAGCAGGTCGCCGAGCAGCTGAAGCGCAAGGGGGAGTGCGCCAAGGGGGCGGAACCGCCACGGTTGACCGTAATACAGGAACTGGCGCTCGGGGTCGCCGGGCGTGCCGACGTCACGATGATGAGCAAGATGCAAGGGGCGATAGAACTCGACCGGCACGAGTCCTGGTGCGCCGATGGCCGTGTTGATCAGGAAGTCGTTGAGACGGCGTACGCGCGTGAGGTGGTAATGCGTTGCATCGTGATAGAGGATGAACAGGGCGTGCTGGCGGCTAGCGATGATCAGGCTCGCGAGGACATAGAGAGGCCCGGCATCGAGCGCCACGGCCATACGCATCGTGGTGAGAATGCAGGCCCATTCGAGCAGTAGCGCACCCATGGTGCGCAGATTGACCTTAAGGCGCACGAGCGCTAGCGTGGCGAACGCAGTTGCGAGTCCGATGGCGCCGCCGCCGATGACATCCACAATGTGGTGCTGGCCAGTGGTGAGTACCGTAATGGCCATTAACACTGCCCACGGAACGAACAGCGCGGCTGCGCGCTTGCGCATTCCGGCGAGCGTCACGGCAATCGCCACCGGCAGCGCGATATGCCCGCTCGGCGCCGCGGCGAGCGGCGCATCGATGTGCTGAAGCCACATTATCCATGTGGCATCGATTGTGGGCCGCACGATTGTGGTCGGATAGAAGAGATGGCATAGCAGGCACGCGCCCGCAGCGCTTGCGCCGGCAAAAAACGCCGGCACCAGCCAGTCGCGTGTGCGGCCGAGCCAGACGAGAACCGGCATGATCAAGAGATAGCTCAGATATAGCGGTACTGTGGCCGGCACGATGGGAATGGCCCGATCGAGCGTGCCGGGTGCAATGGTGTGAACTGGTCCGAACGGGAAATGCGTGACGAAGCCGTAAAGCACGCCCGTCGAGACGAGATAAGCGATTAGCAAGGCCCAAGGACGCGCGACAGGCAGCGCGTTGGCGTCCGAGCTCAGGAAGTCATATGTCATGGCTGGAAACGCGCGAGTGACCGGCTATGATAACAAGCCGTCCAGTTTTAGAGGAGTTGGACCGATGAGTCTGCGCGCTAGCGCGGTCGAGCTTTCAGCTTTGCGCCCCGAGGAGGTCGAGCGTATGTACGCGCTCTACGCGGCGTCTTACTGCGACACGGCGTGGGGGCAGTTCGGCAGGGATCTGGACGACAAGACGCATTGCATCGTGCTACGCAGCGCCGATGACGTGATTCAGGGGTTCTCGACGCTCAAGCACTACACGACGCGCTGGAACGGCTCGGCGATACGCGTCATTTTTTCGGGCGATACCATTGTCGATCCCGCGCACTGGGGTTCGCAGCAACTCGCCTTCGCATGGATCCGTCACGCGGGCGAGATCTGGCGTGAGGCGCCGGATCTGCCGCTATTCTGGTTCCTGATCGTGAAAGGTCACAGGACGTACCGCTATTTGCGTGCTTTTGCGCGCGACTACGCCCCTCGCGCCGACGTCCAGACAAATGACGCCGCGCGCGCGCTGATGGATCATCTCGCAACGGAGCGCTATGGCCGTGCATACGACTGCACGACCGGCCTTCTTGCATTTGACGAGCCGCAGGGGCGTCTTATGCCAGCGCTCGCGGAGATACCGGTTGCACATCGCACGTTGCCGGAAGTCGATTATTTTCTGAAGCGCAATCCGCGATACGCGCGTGGCGATGAGCTTGTCTGCCTGTGCGAACTCAAGGCGTCGAATCTGCGGCCGCTCGCGCGCCGGCTTTTCGAGGCGCACTAACGCATCGTGTTGATTCGCCAGGCCACTCCTGAAGACAACGCACGGATTCTCGAATTCCATGCGCGTCATGCGATGCAGGGTGATTTGCCGCTGCGTTTCGATCGCGCGCCCGACTACTTCGCGCTGCACAGGTGCCACAGTCCCGAGCACGAGGTCTGGTTGGCCGAGGACGAACGCGAGGTGCTCAAAGGTGTCGCGAGCCTCGTTGTACGCGATGGCTATCTCGCCGGCCATGCGCAGCGCATCGCGTACCTCGGCGATCTGCGGCTCGTACCCGGGCGGCGTTTGTCGCGCGAATGGACTGGCGTTGTGCGCGAGCGCCTCGAAGCGCTTCACCGCGAATCGGGCGTCGAGCACGCTTTCTGTTGCATGATTCGCGATAACCGTCTTGCCGTCCAGTCGCTTGCGCGCTCGCGGCGCCCGGATCGTTTGCGCTTCACGCACTGGCATGGCTACGACAACGTGTCCGTTTATGCGCGGCGTGGTTTGAGCACGAGTCCACGCTTAAAACCAGACATGCGAATTGTAGAGGCGCAGCCTGCGCACGCCGATGCGCTGCGTGCATTCCTCGATGCGCAGTCGCGCGAGCAGCCGTTTGGCTGCGTGTTTTCGGAGCAGGAGTTCGCGCGGCGGCTACAGACATGGCCCTCATTCGGCCTTGAGTCGTTTTTGCTGGCAATAGATGGCCGGGGGACATTGGCCGGTTGCGTGGCGCCGTGGGACGCGGGGGCCATCAAACGCATCGTGCTCGAACGCTTGCCGCCGCGCTTGCAGGCGACTCGCATGGCCTTCAACGTGATCGCGCCGGCCTTGGGCCGGCCACGCATCGCCGCGCCGGGCGAGCCGCTGCGGGACGTCTATCTCACCCATCTTCAAGTGCGCGAGCGGGATCCGGCCGTGTTTGCCGCGTTGATCGACGCCGCCTGGTCGCGCGTGCGAAGTACCCATGCGCTGATGCAGCTTTGCCTCTTTGATGGCGACCCCTTCTGGCCCACCATGAGCCGCTTCTTCTATACGCGCACGCCTATGGACCTGTATGTCCTGTCGACCCGCGAGGGGCGTGAGGATCGTTGGCAGTACCGGGACGAGATTTCGGCTCAGGGGATGCCGGGATTTGAAATCTATCTGGTCTGAGTCGACGTCACGTGCAAGAGATCCGCGAGCCCCAGCCAGAAGCGGCCTGCATTGAAGCCGAGGCCGCCGAGCACCGGTTGGCCGTGATCGAGTCGAGGCAGGCAAATCTGCGGGATACCGGGTAAAACTTGATGTTCAAGGTAGAACTGGCCGTCGTGAGCGCAGTCTGGGCGATACCCATTCAGCCGCGTGTGATGTGAATCGAAGCGCGTGGCGGGTTCGATCGACCAGCTAACCGCGTGGACGATGTGCAGCTCGTCTGGGATGGCGTTGAGCATCGCCGCTACGCGCGGGTCTCGGTCGCTGCTGATGTCGCGCGTTCCTTGCGCGGTCCAGCGTGTACGCATGAGCCGGCGGGCGGCGCGTTCGAGCAGCGGCACGGGCGCAACGGGTGGGCTAAAGAGCCTGTCGATGATCGCTGATGGGCCGACTGGCGGCTGAACGAGTGCGATGCCGACGCACCGGCCCATTAGCGTGGGATCGCTCACAAGCGCAGCGAGCGTATCGATTCCCCCCTTGCTGTGTGTGAGAGCGATGAATGCTTCGCCAGGCGCGAGGCGCTTGCGCAGCCAGGCGGCGATGTGCTCTCCCTGTGTCATGACCGTGCGTGAAGAGCGTACCGGTACCGTCATAACGCGATAGCCGGCGGCGCTCAGCGTGCGCCGGGCATCGCGATGGCAGCCTGGCAGACATTCGGAGTAAAGGCCCGCAACGAGCACGACCGTCGTTGTCGTGGGGAACCCCGCTCGCGGCCGGTTCCAGCAGTCGATGAAGCACGCAGTCCAGTCGAGCGGTCCCGCATTGCGCGCAAAGGGCGTCGAAGGGTAGTGGCGTTGCCAGTCGTCGAATCCCGCCGGCGTCCACGCAGGCCGCTTCATGAGCGGCGCCATGGCGGCGCCACGTCTGCGCGGGCCTTGTCGTCTTGCGCGCACCGTGCCGGTGCGCGCCTGGCAAAATGGCGTCCCGAAGCGACGCGCATGTGTTGTATCCTCCCGAGCAAACCACCTTGATTTTGAGGCTAATGCGAGCCAGAACCTCACCGTCTGCGTCAACCTTCGCGGTGACGCGCAACCGCCGCTATGACCGCGGCAATCTGATCGTCCTCGTGCTGCAAAGCGTCGTCTGGGCCGGCACCCTCACGTGGCTTTCGCATACGTCGGCAGGCCCTGCGAAGTGGCTGGTGCTCATTCCATTCTGCCTCGTCATGCAGGGCGTCTTTTCGATGATGCATGAGACATTTCACGGGTTCGCACATCGCCATTCGCGTGTCAATTATATGATGAGGGCTTGGGCTTCCACGATGTTTGGCGCGGCCGCAACGCTCATTCACGTGAATCATCTCGGCCATCATGTGCGCAATCGCACGCCAGCCGAACGTGCAGATTTTGCAATGCCGGGCGAATCGCTCCTGCGCAAGTGGGGCGAATATTACGCCGCGATTCTCGGCGGAATATGGCTTGGTGGGTTCGCAGGCAGCGTCGTGCTTGCGCTGTTGCCCGCGCGGGTGACGCAGCGCTTCGCGCAAGGCGGTGGTGACAGCACCTACGCCGTTGCGTTCTCAGAGTTCAGCGCGGCAGATTTCCGCCGCATTCGCTACGAGACGCTCGCCGCCACTGTCATCTGGCTGTGCATGGGCTGGGTGCTCGACTGGTCGCCCAGCGTCGTATTGATTGCCTACGCGGGCTTTGCGTTCTCGTGGTCGTCGCTGCAATGGGTCTATCACATGCGTACGCCACTCGACGTTGTCGAAGGCACGTACAACATGCGTGCGCCCACGCCGGTACGTTGGCTGTTCCTGAATTTCAACTATAACCTCACGCATCATAGACAGCCCGCCATGCGCTGGCAGGACATGCACGAGGCGTCGGATCAGGGGGAGACGCGTCCGCTGTGGTATGGCTGGCTTGCGATCTTCGTGCCGCCGCGCCGGCTGCCCGACGATCTGTCGCAACTCCGGAAAACCTACTTTTGATGGGCGAGTCTACTTCCAATCCAGCCAGCGCCTGGCGAGCCTTTGCCCGCGCCGCGCAGCCAGACGTCGAACGTTGGCTGGCCCAACTCGACGCGCCCGAACGGGCACAGTCGCAGCGGCTGATGGAATTAATCGCGGCGAATCGTGAGACGGCCTTCGGGCGGCATCACGGATTCGCGGACATTGCAAGTCCGGCTCAATTCCGCGAGCGCGTGCCGATGCAGGACGCAACTGGGTATCTGCCGTGGCTCGAACGCGCTTCCCGCGAAGCGCAGCCTGTATTGAGCGCGCAGGCGCCGCTCTTTTTCGAACGTACGAGCGGCAGTACCGCGCGCCAGAAGCTGATCCCCTACACGTCGGTGTTCCTGCGCGAAATGCAGGCGGCGATGGTTGTCTGGCTCGCCGACATGGTTCGCCTCTGCCCGGGGGTCGCACAAGGTCGCGCCTATTGGTCGATGTCGCCCGCGTTGCAGCCGGTGGGAGTTGCACCAAACGGCATTCGGATTGGGTCGGCCAGCGATCTGGAATATCTGGGCGGCAGTAGCGCGGCGGCGCTTGCCGCGACGCTGCTGGTGCCGCCCTTTAGCAGCAATCCAGCGGTGTGGCGGCATGAAACGCTGCGCGCACTTGTCGCTGATGAATCCATTGCATTCCTTAGCGTCTGGAGCCCAACTTTTCTTTCGAGCCTGCTGCGCCCGTTGTTTTCGCCGGAAGACCCAGGCAGCGCACGTGAACTGGCCGCGCTCGAAGCGGACCTGCCCGGGCCGCGCGCGGCTGCGTTACGCGGCGCGCTCGCCGACGGTCATTGCGACAGGTTATGGCCGCGCCTCGCCGCTATCAGTTGTTGGCTCGACGGGCCGAGTCACGGTTACGCACAGGCACTGCGCGCGCGTTTTCCGCAGGCGCAGTGGCTGCCTAAAGGACTTTTTGCAACCGAGGGCGTGGTGAGCATTCCGTTCGGCGAGGCACCCGACTGCACGCTGGCGGTCGGCAGTCACTATCTGGAGTTCTTGCGCGACGATGGCCGTATCTGCGACGTCTCGGCGCTCGCCCAGGGCGATGAGGCGCAGGTCTTGATGACGACCGGCGCTGGCCTGTACCGCTATGCGCTTGGCGATCGCATCCGCGTGACGGGCATGACCGGACGCACGCCGCGTGTGACTTTCCTCGGCCGCGCGGCGGCCAACTGTGATCTGGTTGGCGAGAAACTCGACGAGGGGACCGTGGGCGAGGCGCTGGCGCAAGTGTTCGCACGCGGCGCAAGTGCATGCCTCATACCGTCCCCACAGGCCGATGTGCCGCACTACATGCTGCTGCTTGCAGGCGTGGAAGAGCGCAGGGTCGAAGCGCTGCGCATCGAGGTCGAGCAGCGACTCGGCCATATTTTTCACTACGCGCAGGCCCGCCGTCTCGGGCAACTCGGGCCGTTGCGCGCACGATGGATTCCCGGCGCGCAGGCGGCGCTCGGCGATCTGCTGCAGCGCGCAGCCGAGCGCACGGGCATGCGCGCGGGCGATGTCAAGCCGAGCGGACTGGTGACACGGATACCGCTCGCCGAAGCCATGCTGGCGATGAGCGGCGCGTGATGCGAGGACCCGCGCCATGAGCAAAGAAGCCATCGAAGAAGTCACCGAAGTGCCGTTTGCCGCGCCCGGCAACGAGACGTGTCAACGTGCATGTGTGTCCGGGGAGGACGGCGAAGAAGGCCTGATAGATGGCCTGCGCGAGCAATGGTTCGTCGCATGCACCGAGCGTGAGCTGCTGCGCGGCAAGCCGCTGGGCGTCAAAATTCTTGGCATCGGCATCGTGCTGTTTCGCGAGCAGGATGGTCGGGTTGTCGCGCTGATCGACCAGTGTGTGCATCGCGGTACGCGCCTCTCCGCAGGCAGGCTGGACGGTGGCCAACTTGTCTGCCCATACCATGGATGGCGTTACGACGGGCAGGGGCAGGTCGTGCACGTGCCGAGCATCGACGGCGCGCGCGCGACGGCAACGTCGAGCCAGTATCCGTTTCGGCAGCGCGCGCTGCCGGTGCAGGTGCTCGATGGCCTCGTGTGGGTGTACCTGGGCAGCGGGGATGCCTCAGCGCGTCCAGTGTTTCGTATGCCGATGCGGGAGCAGGCGCCGTGGCAGTCGTACTACATGGTCAACACGTTCGATGGTGACATCTCCATGCTTGCGCAGAATTTCATGGACGTGCCACACACCGTCTTCGTGCATGATGGCATTTTTCGCAGTAGCCGCGGCAAGCCGATGGAGGCGACCGTCGCGACGACGCCGGATAGCGTGGAGGTCACCTATCACGATGGCGAGGACAATATCGGCTTTTGCCTCTCCTGGC
>JAITTX010000225.1 GCA_031286755.1 Paraburkholderia sp. | reverse complement strand
GGTTCTGGTAAGGCACCACGTTCACGCCCTTGGGCGCCCAGTTTTCCTTTGCGTAGGTTTCCTGGATCGTGCCTTGCTCGACGCCCACCGACTTGCCCTTGAGCGCGTCGGCCGTCGGCAGCAGGCTGCTGCCCTTCTTGGCGACGAGGCGCGTGGGCGTGTTGAACAGCTTGGCCGAGAAGGCGATCTGCTCTTGGCGCTGCGGGGTGATCGTCATCGACGAGAGCACGCCGTCGAACTTCTTCGCCTTCAGGCCCGGGATCATGCCGTCGAAGTCCTGCTCGACCCACACGCACTTGGCATTCAGGCGCTTGCAGATTTCGTTGCCGAGGTCGATGTCGAAGCCGACGAGCTTGCCATCGGGCGCCTTCGATTCGAACGGCGCGTAGCTCGCGTCGACGCCGAAGCGCACGGTGGTCCAGTCCTTCGCGTGGGCAACGCCGGCCGAGACCGCGAGCAGGGCAACCGACAGGGTGGCAAGCAGTTTTTTCACTATGTGTACTCCTCGGTATGGTTCAGGGCGCGCAGCGTGCGGTCGTGCCGCCGCCGCGCATTGTTCCGGCGCGGCTCGCGCTGGAACTTTGGTTGGGCTCGCAGGCTTGGGAGCGAGCGGCGGCGCAAAGCTTACCCGGTCAAAATTGCTGCGTGGCTAGTGTAATACCGGATGGCGGAATTCGATGCGGCGAACGTTCGTTCGCACGCCGGCGCGCGTGGGCGCAAAGCCTTGTGGGACAAGGCCTGCGGGGTTCAACCGGGGAACTGCGCACGGTGCCTGGGAGGGGGCTGGGCGATGCTCCGCTGCAACAGTCTGAAGAATGCGCCCAAGCCCGCGAAGGGAGTTGAAAACGAAGCGATGGCGTGCCGTTGGCCTGGGCGGCGGGCACGCCGCTGGAACGTCACACTACGCGCTCGCCCGCGCGGTAGGTTGCGCGCGGCACCGGCAGCGTGTCGAGCATCGTCACGCGCACGAAATCGGCGCGCAGGCCAGACTCGATCGCGCCCCGGTCCGTGAGGCCTGCCTTGCGCGCCGGCGCCCACGAGACCGTGGCGAGCGCGCGCGGCAGCGTCCAGCCGGCCCGCGTCACGAGGTCGAACGCGGCGGTGAGCAGGCTCGACGGCACGTAGTCCGACGAAAGGATGTCGAGCAGGTCCGCCTGCGCCAGTTCGAGCGCGGAGACATTGCCCGAATGCGAGCCGCCGCGCACCACGTTCGGCGCCCCCATGATCGTGGCGATGCCGCGTTTTTTCGCCTCGGCGGCGGCCGCGCGCGTGGTCGGAAATTCGGCGAGCACGATGCCTTCCCGCGCCGCCTGCTCGACGTGCTCGACGAGCGTGTCGTCGTGGCTCGCGAGCGGGATGCCGCGCGCGCGGCAGCGCTCGACGATCGCCAGGCGATGCGCGTCGGCGTAGCGCTCCTGCTCGGTGGCCATCTCGGTGAGCATGGTTTCGGCCTGCTCGTCGGTCCATTTGCCGTGGCGCTCCTGGAAGCGCCGCCATTGCGAGCGGTCGTGCCACTGGCGCTGGCCCGGCGTGTGGTCCATCACCGAGGCCAGACGCAGGAGCGGGTGCTCGCTCAGCATGTCGAATAGCTCGATCACGTCTTCGGTCGCGACCTCGCAGCGCAGGTGCAGAAAATGTTCGGCGCGCAGCAGCTTGCGCTCCGAGAAGCGCGTGAGCGCGTCGGCGCTCGCGAGCTGCACCTCGCGGCCGCGTATGCTCACAGCCACGCGCGTGCCGATGGCGAGCGCATCGAACACCGTGGTGATGCCGGCGGCGGCGATCTGCGCGTCGTGGATCACGAAGGCGGCGTCGGTGTTCCAGTGCACGCCGGGGCGCGGCGCGAGGTGCTTTTCGAGGTTGTCGGTGTGCAATTCGACGAGGCCCGGCAGCAGGAAGTCGCCTTCCCAGTCCTGCGCCTCGGGCGCGGCGGTCGTGCCGCGCGAGAGCTCGCGGATCATGCCGTCTTCGACACGCAGCGTGCCGGTGAAAACTTCGTCTCGCGTCACGATGCGCGCGTTCTTGATCAACATCGTCGGGCTCCGGAAATCGGGTCGCATTCCTGGCATTCCTGGTATTCCTGGCGCGGTTCAGGCGTCAGTTCAAGCATCGGTTCAGCACAGATTCAAGCGCCAGTTTGCCTGCCGCAAATGACAGGCCGCGTTTTTTCAGGGCACTTTCAGTGCCATTTTCAGGCTATTTCGGCAACGGCTGCAGGCGCTCGCGGCGCGCTGAGCGCCAGCACGCGCGTGGCAACGCGCCCGCGCGTGTCCTCGTCGTGAAAGACGCCCACGATGGCCGCGCCGCGCTCGCGCGCTTCCACGATCAGGCCCGCGACCACTTCGCGGTTTTCGACATCGAGCGAAGCCGTGGGTTCGTCGAGCAGCAGCACGCGGTGCTGCGCGATCAGGCCGCGCGCGATGTTCACGCGCTGCTGCTCGCCGCCCGAGAAGGTGGCGGGCGCAAGCGGCCAGAGGCGCTGCGGCACGTTCAGGCGCGCGAGCAGCGCGGCGGCTTTGTCACGCGCTTCGTCCTCTTCCACGCCGCGCGAGACGAGCGGGGCGGCCACGATATCGAGTGTGGACACACGCGGAATCACGCGCAAGAACTGGCTCACGTAGCCCACCACGTTGCGGCGCAGCCGCAGCACGTCGTGCGGCTCGGCGCCGGCGATCTCCAGATGCTGCCCGGGCACTGCGTCGTCGCGGATGGCGATCGAGCCGCCGCTCGCGAGATAGTTGCCGTAGAGGCAGCGCAGAAAGGTGCTCTTGCCCGCGCACGAGGGCCCGACCAGCACGACGCATTCGCCGCGCTCGACGTCGAGCGAGACGCCCGCGAGCGCTTCGATGCCGATGCCGCCCTGGCCGTGCAGCGTGAAGGTCTTGCGCACGTCCTCGGCGCGCAGCATGAGTGCGGGGCGTTCGGCGAACGCGCGCGCGATCGATGGATCCGGAGTCATGGCTCGTCCTATACCGGCAGCACGGAGGCCACCAGCGTTTGTGTGTAGGGATGCTGGGGATCGTCGAGCACCTGGTCGGTCAGGCCCGCTTCGACCACGGTGCCGCCTTGCATCACCATCAGGCGGTGCGCGAGCAGGCGCGCGACGCCGATGTCGTGCGTGACGATCAGCACCGAGAGATGCAGCGTCGTGGTGAGCGTGCGCAGCAGGTCGAGCAGGCGCGCCTGCACCGAAACGTCGAGGCCCGCCGTGGGTTCGTCCATGAACACGAGGCGCGGGCCCGTGACGAGATTGCGCGCGATTTGCAGGCGTTGCTGCATGCCGCCCGAGAACGCGACGGGCAATTCGTCGATGCGCGCGGCGTCGAGCTCGACGCGCTCCATCCACTGCTGCGCGGTCTGGCGGATGCGCCCATAGTGGCGCGCGCCCACGGCCATCAGCGGCTCGCCGATGTTGGCGCCCGCCGAGACGCCGGCGCGCAGCCCGTCGCGCGGGTTTTGCTGCACGAAGCCCCATTCGGTGCGCGCGAGCAGGCGCCGGCGCGGCTCGGAGAGCGTGAGCAGGTCGAGCGTCTCGCCGTTCGCGTTCAGGTAATCGAGCGCGCCCGAATCGGCTCCGGTGCGCAGCGCGAGCGTGTTGAGCAGCGTGGTCTTGCCCGAGCCCGATTCGCCGACGATGCACAGCACCTCGCCGGGATACAGGTCGAAGCTCACGTCGCGGCAGCCGTTGCGGCCGCCGTATTGCTTCGTGAGCTGGCGGGCGCGAAGGAGTGGCGTGAAACCCGGCGTCATGCGTGTTCTCCCGATGGTTTTGCCTGCGCGCTTTCCAGATTTGCCTGGTCATCCTGATCTTCCCGGCGCTCGTGGCAATAGTCGCTGTCCGAGCAGACGAACATGCGCTTGCCAGCATCGTCGACGATCATTTCGTCGAGGAAGCTTTCGCGCGAGCCGCACAGCGCGCAGGCGTGCTCCCAGCGCTGCACTTCGAACGGGTGGTCGTCGAAGTCGAGGCTCTTCACCGGCGTATAAGGCGGGATCGCGTAGATGCGGCGCTCGCGGCCCGCGCCGAACAATTGCAGCGCGGCATTCATGTGGAGCTTGGGATTGTCGAACTTCGGAATGGGCGAGGGCGAGGTGAGATAGCGACCGTTCACCGTCACCGGATAGTCGTAAGTCGTGGCGATGCTGCCGTGCCGCACGATGTCCTCGTAGAGCTTCACGCTGATGAGCCCGTACTCGGCGAGCGCGTGCAGCTTCTTGCATTCGGCCACGCGCGGTTCGAGCCGGAATAGCGGCTCGGGCATCGGCACCTGGTAGACGAGGATCTGCTTTTCGGTGAGCGGCGTTTCGGGAATGCGGTGGCGCGTCTGCACGATCGTCGCCTCGCTCGTGCGGCGCGTGGTGGCCACGCCCGTCGTGCGCGCGAAGAAGCGGCGGATATTGACGGCGTTGGTGGTGTCGTCCGAGCCCTGGTCGATCACCTTGAGCGTGTCGTTCGCGCCGATGATGGCCGCCGTCACCTGGATGCCGCCCGTGCCCCAGCCATACGGCAGCGGCATTTCGCGCGAGGCGAACGGCACCTGGTAGCCGGGCACGGCCACCGCCTTGAGCAGCGCACGGCGGATCATGCGCTTGGTCTGCTCGTCGAGATACGCGAAGTTGTAGCCCTCGGCGGCCTGGGTTTCGTGCGAGGCGAGCGTGGCCTCGAAGGTGTCGGGCGCGTTCATGCGGCCTCCCCGGCTGGCATGCCGCCGCGCTCGTGTTGCGCGCGCAGCCGGCGCACGAGTTCGAGCTCGGCCTGGAAATCCACGTAATGCGGCAGTTTCAGATGTTGCACGAAGCCCGAGGCTTCCACGTTGTCGCTATGCGAGAGCATGAATTCGATGTCCTGGGTGGGCGAGGCCAGTGTTTCGCCCAGTTCCTCGGCGCGTAGCGCCCGGTCGACGAGCGCCATTGCCATTGCCTTGCGCTCTGCGTGGCCGAAGGCGAGCCCATAACCTTGCGTGAAGGCGGGCGGCGCGTCCTTGCTCCCCGCGAACTGGTTGATCATCTGGCACTCGGTCAATTCGATCTCGCCGATCTCGACCGCTTCACCCAGTTCGTCGAGCACCATTTCCACCGCTACCGAGCCAAAGCGGATCTCGCCCGCGAACGGATGCGAATGCGCATAGCCGCGCTGCGTGGCGTAGCCCATCGCGAGCAGGAAGCCTTCGTCGCCGCGCGCGAGGTTCTGCAGGCGCACGGTGCGGTCGGCGGGAAACGCGAGCGGCTCGCGCGAGAGGTCGCCGGGCTCGGCGGCTTCGCTCGACGCTGTCTCCTGCTCGATCAGGCCTTCCTTGTCGAGCAGCGTGACCACGCGCGGCATGGGCTCTTGTTCCTCCGGCGCACTGCGGGATGAGTGAGGCCGGTCATTTGATTCGATATCCGAATCGTTATCGCCTTCCGCGAGCAGCACGAAATCGAGCAGCCGCTGCGTGTAATCGTAAGTCGCCCCCAGCACCTGGCCCCCGGGCACGTCCTTGAAGGTGGCGGAGATGCGGCGCCGCACGGCCATCTGCTCCGTCTCCACGGGCAGCGTGTAACCGAAGCGCGGTAGCGTCGTGCGATACGCGCGCAGCAAAAAAATCGCTTCCACGAGATCGCCCGCGGCCTGCTTGATCGCGAGCGCGGCGAGCTCTTCGTCGTAGACCGAGCCTTCGGCCATCACGCGCGCCACGGCCAGGCGCATCTGTTCGCGGATCTGCGCGACGCTGAGCTCGGGCACGCGGGTGTCGCCCCGGCGTGCCTCGTCGAGCAGGCGCCACGAGGCCTCGATCGCGCGCTCTCCTCCTTTGACGGCAACGTACATCAGTTCACCTCCACGCGCGTGGTGCGCGGCAGGCCCATGATTTGAGCGCCGCAGACGAAGTAAAAGTCGATGCCGCAAGGAAAGAGCGGCGCGAGTTCCGCGCGTGCTTCCCAGAAGCGCGCGGGCAGGCCGACGGGCGCGATGGTTTGCGCCGACTCGATGCCGGGACCGCGCAGCGTGACCAATGGGCCGCCCGTCAAGGCATCGACGCGCACGAACACCGTGACCGATTGCTCGGGCGACTCGGGCGTGCCGCAGGCGAACGCGTCGAGCGGCGGCAGCGCGGCGGCGTCGTGCACGTAGGCGAAGGCGGCTTCGCGCGGCGTGGGCGCGAGCGGGGCGTCCGCGTGAAAGCGCAGCGCGGCGGCGAGCGCGGCGTCGGGCTGCGCGAGCCACACGGGCGTGGCGTAGTCGCAGAGCGTGAGCAGCGCGGCGAAGGCCGCGAGGCCCGCGCGCGGGGTGTCCGATGCCGTGCCGGACTCGCTCGACGCGGCGGGCAGCGATGTCTCGATCGTCGCGAGGGTGCCGGGGCGCGAGAGCGCGCCGAGCAGCGTGCGGAATACGGTCTGCGTGTCGTGGACAGGATCGGCGAAACCGGGCGCGAGCGTATCGAGCGCCTCGTGCAGGGAGGCCTGTTTGCCGGACGGACCGGATGGGGGGAATTGTTCGTTCATGCGTCGCCTCGAACCATCGTGAAGAACTCGACCTTCGTGCTGGCGGCCGCGTCGCGTTGCGCCGCGCGTTGCGCGACGAGGCGCGCCGCGAGCGGCTCGATCAACTGCGCCTGGAGCCGCGCGTGGCGCTCGGGCTGTTGCAGGAGCGCGTCGGCGAGCGCGGCCAGTTCGGCGCGGCGCTTGTCGCGGCCCAGGTGGCAGGCAACGCCCACGGTGGCGCGGGTGCCGTTCTGCGCGCGCAGCCGCAGCGTCGCGCGAGTGACGGTGGCCTCGCCCAGATTGAAGGCGTTGCCGGTGCCGCCGACGCGCCCGCGCACCATCGCGAGCCCGGTCTGGGGCGCTCGCAGCCAATCGAAAGCCGGCGTGATTTCGCCGCCGAGCGCGGCGGCGAAGGCTGTTTCCAGCTCGGCGCGCGGCGTGTGCGCGAGCACCGCCATCCAGGCGCGGCGTGCCCCGGACGAGGTGGCGGGCGGGACGGAAGATGCGTTCATCGGAGTTCCTGTGTCGTGAACGAAGACATATATTGAAGCATCTACTCATCTAAACGTCTAGACGTTTAGAGTTACAGCCAAGCTGTGCGCGCAACGGCAACGTTTTCATATTTCCATCACGCCTCGCGCACTACAATGCGCAAGCTACAACCGATATTGAAACCGGAAGGAATGACAGCACCATGACATCGAACGACGACGCATCGCACAGCACGCTCGAGCGCGGCGCAGGCGTGGCGGTGTGGCGGCAGATCGAGCAGATCCTCGCGGCCGAGATCGCGGCGAAGGGCTTCGGCGAGGACGGCCGGCTGCCGAGCGAAGGCGAGCTGGCGAGGCGCTTCGACGTGAACCGCCACACGGTGCGGCGCGCCATGCTGGGGCTCGCCGCACTGGGCCTCGTGAGCGTGGAGCAGGGGCGCGGCACCTTCGTGCAGCCCGGCGCGATCGACTACACGATCGGCAAGCGCACGCGCTTCACCGAGAATCTGAAGCGCAATCAGCACTCGGCGGTGGGCAAGCTGCTGGCGTCGTCGCGCGTGAAGGCCGATCCGAGCGTTGCGAAAGCGCTCGCCATGCGCGCAGGCGCGCTGGTTTATCGGCTGGAGACGCTGCACGAGTCGGAAGGCGTGCCGCTCACCTATGCGCGCAGCTGGTATCCGGCCGCGCGCTTCGCCGACCTGCCCGCGGTCATGGAGCGCGTGGACAGCACCTCGAAGGCGCTCGCCGAATTCGGCGTGAACGATTATCTGCGCAAGTGGAGCCGCATCGGCAGCGTGCTGCCCGAGCCCGAAGTGGCGCGGCGCCTGAACATCAACCGGCAGCAGCCGGTGCTGTGGGTCGAGAACGTCGATGTCGATCTCGACGGCGTGCCGATCAAGTACGGCATCACGCATTTCGCGGCGGACCGCGTGCAGTTGATGGTGGAGCACGAGGTATGAGCGCGGCGCACGAAAACTGGAGCGAGGCCACGCGCTTCGCGCTCTATTACGCGCCGCCGCGCGCCTCGCAATGGTGGCGGGCCGGCTGCGCCTGGCTCGGCCGCGACCCGGAAAGCGGCGAGGCGCTGGCGCGGCCACGGCCCGCCGGACTCGTGCAGCCGCTCGATGCGCTCACCGCCGCGCCGTACCGTTACGGCTGGCACGGCACGCTCGTGCCGCCGTTCCGGCTGGCTGAGGGCGTCACGCCGCCAACGCTGCTCGCCGCCACGCAGGCGTGGGCCGCGGGGCGCGCGCGTTTCGAGGTCGCGGTGGAGGCGGCCACGCTCGGGCGCTTCGTCGCGCTGCGCGCCGCCGCTGAAGAGGGCGCGCTGACGCTGCGCGAGCTCGCCGCCGACGCCTTGCGCACGCTCGGCCACCTGCGCGCCGCGCAAACGGCCGACGAGCTCGCGAAGCGCCTCGATGCGCCGCTCACGCCGCGCCAGCGCGCCTATGTCGAAGAGTGGGGTTATCCATACGTGCTCGACGAGTACCGCTTTCACATGACGCTCTCCGATTCGCTCGATGACGCAGCGCTGCGCGCCTCGCTCGCGCACGCCTGGAATGCGGGGATGCGCGACGCGGGCGCGCTGCCCGTGGAGGGCGTGGCGCTCTATGTCGAGCCGCGCCCGGGCGAGCCGTTTTCGCTGTGGCGGCGCGTGGATTTTCCCGTGGATGGCGTTGCGCAGCGGCAGGCGCGGGGGTGTGCATGACAACCCGCATGACAACCGGCATGACATCGCGCCTGATCTACGTGATGGGCCCTTCGGGCGCGGGCAAGGACTCGCTGCTGGGTTTCGCGCGCGCCCGTCTCGCGGCAGGCGGAGTGCTGTTCGCGCATCGCTATATCACGCGCGAAGCGGGGGGCGGTGAGAATCACATTGCGCTCACCGACACCGAATTCGAGGCGCGCTCGCGCCTTGGCCTCTTTGCGCTGCAATGGCGCAGCCACGCGCTGCGGTATGGCATCGGCGTGGAGATCGACCAGTGGCTCGCGCTGGGCTGCACCGTGGTGCTGAACGGTTCGCGCGCCTACGTGAGCGAGGCGCTGGCGCGCTACCCGCGCATGACGCTCGTGCACGTGAACGCGGCACAGCACGTGCTGGCTGCGCGCCTCGCCTCGCGGGCGCGGGAGACGCCGGAGCAGGTTGCCGCGCGTCTTGCGCGGCGCGCGCTTTTCGAGGTGCCTGAGGGCGCGTCGCTCACGCACATCGACAACTCGGGGCGGCTGGAGGATGCCGGCGAGGCTTTCGTCGAAGTGGTGCGGCGGGCGGCGGGCTGAGCGCGGCGCCGGCTGCACGCGAAAGCGGCAACCGGGAGGCGCCACAAAGCCCCTCTCCCTTGAGGGAGAGGGGTTGGGGAGAGGGGGCTAGGTGCGCAACGCCACCATCTGCGAGACACGCTGGGCGGCCTGCTGAAGCGGTTCGAGAAAGGTCTTGACCATCTGCTTCGCCGAGGTGCGCTGGGCGTTGCCGCTGATGTTCATGGCGGCGATCACGCGGCCCTGGCGGTTGCGGATGGGCGCGGAGATCGAGATGAGCCCGCCCTCGAGCTCCTGGTCGACGATGGCCCAGCCCTGCTGGCGCACCTGGGCGACGATCTTCTTGAGCTCGTCTTTATCGGTGACGGTGCGCGGCGTGTGCGCGTAGAGGGGCATGGTGGCGAGCGTGGCGTCGAGCGCCGGCTCGTCGAGCGCCGCGAGCAGCACGCGCCCCATCGAGGTGCAGTAGGCGGGCAGGCGGCTGCCGATCGAGAGGTTGATCGTCATGATCTTGTGCGTGGGCACGCGCAGCACATAGACGATCTCGGTGCGGTCGAGCACGGCGGCCGAGCAGCTTTCGTGCACCTGAGCCGAGAGCTCTTCCATGACTGGTTCGGCCAGATTCCAGAACGGCATCGACGTGAGATAGGCGAAACCGAGATCCAGGATCTTGGGCGTGAGCCGGAACAGGCGGCCTTCGGCCTCCACATAGCCGAGCGTTTGCAGCGTGAGCAGGATGCGGCGCGCGCCGGCGCGCGTGAGGCCGGTGGCGGCGGCCACGTCGGTGAGCGTCTGCTCGGGGTGCTCGGCATTGAACGCGCGGATCACGGAAAGCCCGCGCGCGAACGACTGCACATAGGAGTCGCCCGGCTTTTCGGGGGTCTCAGGCTGCTCGTCGGAAGGGGCGGGGGCGCGGCTGGCGGGGTTCATGGCGTCGTGGCGTCGGATCAAGGGCTGGAGGCGGCGCGTAAGGAACCCATGACGATAGCGCAAGCGCATTGATTCGCCAACCGCCGCGCGGAGGGCGGCACCGGTCGAGACGGAAAAATCACGGTGTTGGCGGACTTTATTTCCTGAATATTTGATTTTCCACAATTAGCGTATTTTATATTTTGATTGACGTAATTTCAGAGAAGTGTAGATGCGCCTGATTGGGCTGGTGTTCGATATCAAATTATTATCGATGTGACTAGCCGAATAATAATGTCAGGTCTAATTCAGGATTTGTTATTTCCTGCTTCATTGATCCCGCGTCGTCTTTCATGCTTTCACATCGCCAGCAACTTGCCATGCACGGATAGCCCGCTGTGCGGGGCTGCGCGCGTTTTCGAAAGCGGCCTGGAAGTAAATTGCGTCTTTCCGTCGCGCTTGTCCAAGTGAGATTTGTCACGGGCTAAAACCTTGGCCGAGATCAAATTTTTGGATAACGCATTTCCGTAGAATTCCGCCAAACACGTTAGGGGTGCATTTTGCGCCGCTTTTTTGCGATGCGAATGCATGAAAGTGTCCAGGTAGTCAAACGGAAAAACAGGCAAACATGAAGAGAAAAGCCTTCAAAAGGTGGTTAATCCCCCTCGGCAGCGGGCTGCTCGCCTCCCTCGCGGGGTGCAGCGAGCTGACCGTGCTCGATCCCAAGGGCAGCGTCGGCGTGGCCGAAAAGCACCTCATCGCCACCGCCACATGGGCCATGCTGCTCGTGGTGGTGCCGGTGATCCTGCTCACGCTCTTTTTTGCCTGGCGCTACCGGGCGTCCAACCGCAACGCCACCTACGCGCCCAAATGGGCCCATTCCACCGCGATCGAAGTGGTGGTCTGGAGCATTCCGGCCGTCATCATCCTCTTTCTCGCCATCCTCACCTGGAAGACCTCTCACGAGCTCGACCCCTACAAGCCGCTCGAATCGAACGTCAAGCCCATCAACGTCGAGGTGGTCGCGCTCGACTGGAAGTGGCTTTTCATCTATCCGGACCTCGGCATCGCCACGGTGAATCAGCTGGCCGTGCCGGTGGGCACGCCGGTCAATTTCCGCATTACGTCGGATTCGGTGATGAACTCGTTCTTCATCCCGCAACTGGGCACCCAGGTCTACGCCATGGCGGGCATGCAGACGCGCCTGCACCTGATCGCCGACCATGCCGGCGACTACGCGGGCATCTCGGCCAACTATAGCGGCGCGGGCTTCTCGGACATGAAGTTCCGCACGCTCGCCACGAGCCAGCAGGATTTCGACGCGTGGGTCCAGAAGGTCAAGGCGTCCCGCACGCCGCTTTCGATGGACCAGTACGCGAAGGTCTCGGAGCCGAGCGAGAAGGCGCCGGTCGAGTACTTCTCGACGGTCGACCCGAAGCTCTTCAACAACATCATCGGGAAGTACAACAACGGCCACGTCACGGATTTCACCGACCCGTCGTGCGTGACCAAGGGGTAAGCGGCATGTTCGGCAAACTGACATTAGAGGCAATTCCGTTCGATCAGCCGATCATCATGGGCGCCGCGGCATTCATGGCGCTGATCGTGGTTGGCGTGCTCGGTCTCGTGACCGTGACCGGCAAATGGAAGTACATCTGGAGCGAGTGGATCACGAGCGTGGACCACAAGCGCATTGGCGTCATGTACATGATCGTGGCCGTGCTCATGCTCGTGCGCGGCTTTGCCGACGCGGTCATGATGCGCATCCAGCAGGCCATCGCGTTCGACGCGCCGGGCTACCTGCCGCCGCATCACTACGATCAGATCTTCACGGCGCACGGCGTCATCATGATCTTCTTCATGGCGATGGCGCTCATGGTCGGCCTGTTCAACCTCGTCGTGCCGCTGCAGATCGGCGCGCGCGACGTGGCGTTCCCGTTCCTGAACTCGCTCTCGTTCTGGATGACGGCGATCAGCGCGATCCTCATCAACCTCTCGCTCGTGATCGGCGAGTTCGCGCAGGTGGGCTGGCTCGCCTATCCGCCGCTGTCCGAGCTGCAATTCAGTCCGGGCGTCGGGGTCGACTATTACATCTGGGCGGTGCAGCTTTCGGGCGTGGGCACGCTCATCACCGGCATCAACTTCTTCGTGACCATCATCAAGATGCGCGCGCCGGGCATGAGCCTCATGAAGATGCCGGTGTTCACGTGGACGGCGCTGTGCTCGAACGTGCTCATCATGGCCACGTTCCCTATCCTCACGATCGCCGTTGCGCTGCTGGGCTTCGACCGCTACCTCGGCATGCACTTCTTCACGAACGACGGCGGCGGCAACATGATGCTGTACCTGAACCTGATCTGGGCGTGGGGCCACCCCGAGGTGTACATCCTCGTGCTGCCTGCGTTCGGCATCTATTCGGAAGTCATGGCCACGTTCTGCAAGAAGCCGCTGTTCGGCTACAAGACGATGGTCTACGC
>JAITTX010000206.1 GCA_031286755.1 Paraburkholderia sp. | reverse complement strand
GTAGCCGAACACGAACGCGCCGCTCGTCAGGAAATAGAGGATGAGCGGCATGGCGATCGTGCCGACCGGGTCGATGTGGCGCATCGGGTTGAGCGACACGCGGCCCAGCACGTAGGCGGGGTTGGCGCCGAGCAGGCGCGCGACGTATCCGTGGGCGGCTTCATGCCGCGTGATCGCGAAGATCACGGGCAAGGCGTAGACGACGAGCGTCTGAATGATGTTGGCTTCCATGGCGGCGTATTGTAACAACGCGCTGTTAATGCGGAGTCATGCGCGCAGTCATGCGCTGAATCATGTGCAGCGCCGACGCGCCGTTGCGCAGACAGGCCGTGCGCATCAGGCCGGCTCCTCCAGCCCGAACGGCGCCAGGTCGCCGCGCCCCGCGCGCACGAGCACAGGCTCGTCGCCGCTCAGGTCGATGACGCTCGACGACTCGCGCGGGCATGCCCCGCCGTCAATCACGAGATCGAGCTGCTTTTCGAGGCGCTCGCGGATTTCCTCTGGGTCGTTGAGCGGTTCGGTATCGGGCGGCAGGATCAGCGTCGAGGCGAGCAGCGGCTCGCCCAGTTCCTCGAGAATCGCCAGTGGAATCGCGTGCCCCGGCACACGCAGGCCGATGGTCTTGCGCGAGGGGTGCGAGAGCCGCCGCGGCACTTCCTTCGTTGCTTCCAGCACGAATACGTAGGGCCCCGGCGTCACCGCCTTGATGAGCCGGTACTGGCGGTTGTCCACCATCGCGAAATTCGCAAGCTCGGAGAGGTCGCGCACCATCAGCGAGAGCAGCGCCTTTTCATTGAGCCCGCGGATGCGGCGCAGACGCTCGGCGGCCTGCTTGTCGTCGATGCGCGCGGCGAGCGCGTAGCTCGAATCGGTGGGCAGCGCAATCACGCCGCCGTCGCGGATGATTTGCACGGCCTGCTTGACAAGGCGCGGCTGCGGATTCTCTGGGTGAAGCCGAAAAAACTGTGACATGGCAGTAATCAGCTAACGATGGCAAGACGGAACGTGAAGCGCGATGCGAAATTCTGACGCAATCGCGTGCACAGCGAGACGAACAGGACAGCACGGAAACGAGGCAGGCGCCCCCTGCTTCAGGCGAACGAGCGGCAAGTATGGGCCACGCGGGGCGCGCGGCCTACAGCCATCGCTCCCAGACAGGCTTGAGATCGGCAGGCAACGGCGGCAGCGAGCCCGGCACGATCGCCTCGGAGCCCGGTGCGTGAAAGTCCGAGCCGCGCGACGCCTCGAAGCCGAAACGGCGCGCGACGGCAGCGTATTCGCCGTACTGGTCGGGCGTATGGCTGCCCGTGACGACTTCGATGGCCTTGCCGCCCAGGTCGATGAATTCGCCAAAGAAGGTGTCGAATTCGAGCGGCGTGTAGTGGTAGCGGCCCGGATGCGCGACCACGGCTTCGCCGTCCGCGGCCTTGATCCATGCGACCGCGTCGGCGAGTTTGGCCCAGCGATGCGAAACGTAGCCTGGCTTGCCCTCGCCTAGCCAGCGTGAAAACGCGTCCTGCATGTTCTCCGCGCGCCCCGACTCCATGAGAAAGCGGGCAAAGTGCGTGCGCGAAATCAGGTCGGGGTTCGAGACATACCGGAGCGCGCCTTCATACGCATTCGGGATGCCGAGCGACTCCAGGCGTTCGCCGATCGCCTCGGCGCGCGCGGCACGGCCGTTGCGCGTGCGCGCGAGCCCGTCGGCCAGCGCCGCGCATTCGGTATCGACGTGCAGGCCGACGATATGCACGGTGCGCGAGGCCCACGTGACCGAAATCTCGACGCCCGTGAGATAGCGCATGCCGAGCGCCTCGGCGGCTGCGCGCGCCTCGCGCTGGCCGCCCAGTTCGTCGTGATCGGTGAGCGCCCACAGTGTCACGCCGCCCGCCTTCGCCAGCTGCGCAACGGCAGCCGGAGCCATCTGGCCGTCGGAAACAGTGGAGTGACAGTGGAGATCGGCGTTCATCGCAGGCTTAAAAAGAGTAACAGCCCATTTTACTGCAATGCGACGAAGGCGTCCCGGGCGTCCAGCCGGGATGCGCCCAGACGCGGGGCGGCGAAAAATCTAGCCGGCGCAGAACGCCTCGATGAGATGCGCGACGGCTTCGGGCTGATCGTGATGGATCATGTGCCCCGCGTCGTCGATGAAGCGCTCGCGCCAGTCGGGAAACGCCTCGAAGCGCTTCTTGAAGGTGTCGATGGGCACCTTGCCCGCGATGCGCGCGAGCGTCTCGGACTGCGCGGCCTCGACGTGCAGCACCTTCGCCCGCACGCACGCCCAGACCGCCATGATCTCCTCGAGGCGATACAGCATCGGGTTGACCAGCTTGTGCGCGGGGTCGCCGAGCAGCATATAGCCGCCCTCGCCGTTCTTTCCGCCGGCCCCGCCTGCGGGCTTCGACCAGTGCTGGGCGAGAAAGCGCGCACGCGCCGGCGCCAGACGAGGATTCGTTTTCACAAGACGCGCGGCCACGTCGTCGAGCGTCGCGTATGGGCGCAACTGCGGCGGCGCGCGCATTTCGTCGAGCCATTGGCGCACGCGGCCCGGCGCCTGCGCCGGCACGGTCGCCGGCAGGCCGAAGCCCTCCAGATCGACCACGCGCCGCACGCGCTCGGGCCGCACGCCGGCATAGAAGCAGACGACATTCGCACCCAGGCTGTGCCCGACCAGATTCACCTCGCCCTGGGGCGCGTAATGCTCGAGCAGCGCGTCCAGGTCGGCGACATAGTCGTGGAACCAGTAGCCGCCCCAGCCTTGCTGCGCCGCCGGCCAGTCGGACAGGCCAAAGCCGCGCATATCCGGCGCGATCACCTGCCAGTTGCCGCCGAGCGCGTCGACGACGAACTGGAACGAGGCGGCCACGTCCATCCAGCCATGCAGCATGAAGAGCGTGGGGGCGTCTTCAGTGCCCCAGCGGCGCACGTGCAGGCGGATGCCGTTTACGGCGACGAATTCAGATCGGGAAAGATTCATTGCACTCGCACAAAAACGAATGATCGTTCGATTATATCGGCACGCTCTGACAGATGGGCTGGCGCTCTTTCACTTTTTTTCCGCGCCGCTACCGGCGCCGGATTCACTGGCCGCGGCGGCATCCTGCGCCGCCAGCGTATCGAGTTCGGCCTGATCGAAGCCCGCCGAGCGGCGCGCCTCGAAATTGAACGGCCCGCGCATGCGTGGCGCGTTGTACTGCGCGGCGAGCGCGAGCCACGCCTCGTGCGGATCGAGACCACGCGCCTCGCACAAATGGCGGAACCAGTGATTCCCGATGCGCACGTGCCCGACTTCGTCGCGCAGGATGATGTCGAGAATCGCGGCGGATTCGTCGTCGCCGGCCTGCTTCAGGCGCGCGCGGATGGGCGGCGAAGCGTCGAGGCCCCGCGCCTCCAGCACGCGCGGCACGAGCGCCATGCGCGCGAGCACGTCGCCGCTCGTGCGCTCGCACATCTCCCACAGGCCGTTGTGGGCCGGGAAATCGCCGTAAGCATGCCCGTAGTCGGCCAGCCGCTGGCGCAACAGGGAAAAGTGATAGGCCTCCTCGGCCGCCACCCGCAACCAGTCGGCGTAAAAGGCATCGGGCATGTTCGCGAAGCGCCATACGGCGTCGAGCGCGAGATTGATCGCGTTGAACTCGATATGCGCCAGCGCGTGCAGCAGCACCACGCGCCCTTGCGGCGTGCTCATGCTGCGGCGCTGCAGGCTGCGCGGCTCGACCAGCTCGGGGCGCGCCGGCCGGCCGGGAAGATCGGCGGGCGCGGACAGCGCACATGACGCATCCCACTGCATTACTCCTCGAGCCGCTGCTTCCAGCACTTTTTCATGGAGCGCGCGCACGGCTTCGGCCTTGGCGAGCGGGTCGGGTTCGCGCAACGCAGCGAGCGCGGCGGCGCGCCAGCCGATACCGGACGGGACAGCATGCGTGGAATCGGCCGGATGCCGGGGCGCGGCGCCGATGGCTTCGAAAAATACGGGACTCATCGCAAAAGAGACAAAAATCGGCAAGAAACTAACGAGTACGCGGCCAGGCCGCCGCCAGCGCGGCGTACCGCCAATCCACCCGATTGCGGTGGCGGGACGAGCGCAGGCAAGCAACCGTTTACAATACGCGATTCACCCGGTCTGCGCCGCCCGCGCCCTTGAGCGCCAGCCGCAGCCACCCCCGCAAGATAAAAGGAGACGTAACACCGTGGCTATCTATAAGCTTGGCGAATCAGCGCCCACCATTCACGAGAGCGTATTTGTCGCGGACAACGCCACCGTCGTCGGTTCGGTCGAACTCGCTGAAGATTCGAGCGTCTGGTTTGGCGCGACCCTGCGCGGCGACAACGAGCCGATCAAGATCGGCCCGCGCAGCAATATTCAGGAAGGCGCGGCGCTGCACACCGACCCCGGCTATCCGCTCACGCTCGAAGCCAGCGTGACGGTCGGACACCAGGCCATGCTGCATGGCTGCACGATCAAGGAAGGCGCGCTCATCGGCATTCAGGCCGTGGTCTTGAATGGTGCGGTAATCGGCCGCAACTGTCTGGTTGGTGCGGGCGCCGTTGTGACGGAAGGCAAGGTGTTCCCGGACAATTCGCTCATTCTCGGCGCGCCGGCCAAGGTCGTGCGCGAGCTCACCGAGGCCGACATCGTCGGTCTCAAGCGCAATGCGGACGCCTACGTCGAACGCCGGGAGTATTTCAAGGCACCACTCGTGCGCATCGGCTAGAGGCTGCCCGCCTCGCCGCCGTGCCTCGCGGGACGCGCCAGCCAAGGATTGAAACGAAGGAAAAGATTGTGAACGACCAGTTGCAGAAATTCATGTTCAGCGCGGCGCCCGTGCGCGGCGAGATCGTCTCATTGCGCAACACG
>JAITTX010000523.1 GCA_031286755.1 Paraburkholderia sp. | reverse complement strand
GGCATGAACGCGACCGAGAAGGTCGAACTCACGCGCCTGCTCGACAAGATCCGCGCCGATGGCAAGACCATCCTGCTGATCGAGCACGACGTGAAACTGGTGATGGGCCTGTGCAACCGCATGACAGTGCTCGACTATGGGAAGGTGATTGCCGAGGGGCTGCCGCACGATGTGCAGAAGAACCCGAAGGTGATCGAGGCATATCTGGGCGCGGGAGTTCACTGATGGCTACACCGGTTCTGAAAATCAAGGGCCTGCAGGTCAATTACGGCGGCATCCAGGCAGTGAAGGGCGTGGACATGGAGGTCGGGCAGGGCGAGCTCGTCACGCTGATCGGCGCGAACGGCGCGGGCAAGACCACCACCATGAAGGCCATCACGGGCCTGAAGCCGTACTCGGCGGGCGACATCGAGTACATGGGCCAGTCGATCAAGGGCGTGCCCTCGCACGAGCTTCTGAAGCGCTGCCTCGCGATGGTGCCGGAAGGGCGTGGCATCTTCGCGCGCATGTCGATCGTCGAGAACATGCAGATGGGCGCGTACCTGCGCAACGACAAGGACGGCATCCAGAAGGACGTCGACCGCATGTTCGGCTTCTTCCCGCGCCTGAAGGAGCGCGCTTCGCAGCTTGCGGGCACGCTTTCGGGCGGCGAGCAGCAGATGCTGGCAATGGCGCGCGCGATCATCAGCAAGCCCAAACTGCTGTTGCTCGACGAGCCGTCGATGGGTCTTTCGCCGATCATGGTCGAGAAGATCTTCGAGGTGGTGCGCACGATCTCGGGCGAGGGCATCACGGTGCTGCTAGTGGAGCAGAACGCACGGCTCGCGCTGCAGGCGGCGAACCGGGGCTACGTGATGGACTCGGGTCTCGTGACGATGGAAGGCGACGCGAAAGAGATGCTCGACGATCCGAAGGTGCGCGCGGCGTACCTGGGGGAATGAGTGAGTGAGCCTCGGCGGTCCGTGTGACCGCGAAGAAACAAAAGCCGCATGGACTTCGAAGTCCATGCGGCTTTTTTAGTGCGTGGCGGCCGGCTGCGACGCCAGTCGTTATGCGCCTGGTTCGAATTCCTGCTGAGTGAGCCGCTTGCCGAGGCTCACGACCGCATCGGCGCGATAGCCGAGCGCGTCGTAGAACGCGAGCACATCGGGCTTGCTGCTGAGCACCTGGAGATTGAGCTTCGGGCACCCTCTCGCCGTGAGCGCGTGTTCCGCGTGGCGCACGAGCCGCGTGCCGATGCCAAGACGCCGCGCATCGCGCGCCACGGCGAGCGAATAGAGCCAGCCGCGATGGCCGTCGTAACCCGTCATCACCGTGCCGACGACCGCGCTGCCTTCGTCATCCTCGTCGCGCACCGCCACGAAGAACAACTCGGGCTGGGTGCCGAGCTTGTTCGCGATCGACAGGCGCGGGTCGCGCTGCGGGCGGCTCGCATCCCCGTATTCGGGGAACGCGTCCAGCCACAACGCGAGCACCGCGTCGGTATCGGCCGCGGTGAAGGGGCGGATCGAAATGGACATGGCGTGCCTCGTAGCGCGCTCGATGCGTGCTTACAGCGAATCGAGAATCGTGCGCAGCATCGCCATCATCTGGTCGATCTCTTCGTTCGTCACGTTGAGCGCGGGCATGAAGCGCAGCAGATTCGGGCGCGCCGCGTTGAGCAGCAGGCCGTCCGGCTGCATGAGGCGCGCCTTCTCGACGATTTCCGGACCGATGTCCTTGCCGAGCAGCAGCGCGCGCAGCAGGCCCTCACCGCGCTCGCCCTGGAAGCCGCGCTCCGCTGACAGTTCCAGCAGCTTCTCGCGCAGATACTGGCCGCGCGCGCGCACACCTTCGAGAAAGCCCGGCGCGACCAGTTGCGAGATCACCGAATAGCCCACGGCCGTCATCAGCGGGTTGCCGTTGTACGTGCCGCCCTGGTCGCCGGCCTCGAACACGGTGACGTCCTTCTTCGCGAGCAGCGCCGCGAGCGGCACGCCGCCGCCGATACCCTTGCCGAGCGTCATGATGTCCGGCTCGATGCCCGAAAGCTCGTAGGCGAAGAGGGTGCCCGCGCGGCCGCAACCGCTCTGCACTTCATCGACGATCAGCAGGATGCCGTGCTTCTTCGTGAGCGCGCGCAGTTCCTGCATGAATTCGCGCGTGGCGGGAATCACGCCGCCTTCGCCCTGGATCGGCTCGAGCATCACGGCGACGGTCTTGCCCGTGATGAGCTTCTCGACCGAGGCGATGTCGTTCAAGTCGGCCTTCGGGAAGCCCGGCACCTGGGGCGCGTAGATCGTGTCCCAGCCCGGCTTGCCGCTCGCCGACATGGTGGCGAGCGTGCGGCCGTGGAAGCTGTGGTCGAACGTGATGATCTCGTAGGCGCCGTCGCGGTACTTCTTGCCCCACTTGCGCGCGAGCTTGATTGCGCCTTCGTTGGCTTCCGCGCCACTGTTGGCGAAGAACACCTTGTCGAAGCAGCTGTGCTCCGTGAGGAGGCCCGCGAGCTTCGCCATCGGCTCGTTATAGAACGCCGGCGAAGGGTTGATGAGCAGGCGCGCCTGCTTTTCCATCGCTTCGATCATGCCTTCGTTGCAGTGCCCGAGGCTGTTGACGGCCCAGCCCTGGATGAAGTCCAGATATCGCTTGCCTTCGTTGTCGTACAGCCACGACCCCTTGCCATGCGTGAAAACGATTTCGGGCCGGTTGGGGATGTACATCAGCGACTCGATCGTGTACTCGGAAAAATTCATGGCAACGGGCTCCGCGCTGGGACTGCGATAAGGGTTGGAAA
>JAITTX010000082.1 GCA_031286755.1 Paraburkholderia sp. | reverse complement strand
CCTCGTCCTGAAGCGAACTGCATGTCGTAGCGGAGATGTCTGGCACACGCGCCTCCGGATGCGAGCTATCTCTCAACCAACCCTATAGCAACGCGGCTAGCATATCGGCCCGATCTGCTAGATAGCACATTCGAATCTTATTGTTCACAGGGCGCCAGACAGAATGGCGCCGTTTGCGTTACGCCGCTTGCCGCCTGATATTTGATCGCGATGATTCAGGCGTGGCTGATGTTCCGGGCATCGTCGTCGGGCTGCGCCATCCTGGTCGCGCCAGGGATTCAGTTGATACTCGAAGAGCGGGGAGGGCCACCGGCTGGGCTCGATCTCAGCTAGCTAGAACCACCGTGGATGGAGATCAGCACGCCGATTTCAGCTATTTGAGGAAAGGCATTTAATGCAACTAACCATCAAATCTGGGCAGAGGCGCCAAGTGAGCAAATTGCGCATTACTACCGTCCCGAATTGGCGTTGGTTTCTTGCGAGGATTTGGAGTTGGCCATCAACAGAAAGCGCAAAGCGAGGTGAAAGCCAATCCAGTAGCTCCTTGCAACTGCTTGCGAAAACAAAGGTACATCACCTCGGGCAAATGGCCGCTCACCGCCTCGGGAGGCACAAAGAGGGTGGGCCTGAAACCGAAGCCTCCGAGTTCCCCCATTCCGATAGACAGTGTCAAAAGCCTTCCCGGGCCCCCACAAACTCAAACGGCGCAGCTTCGTGAAACATTCATTGAAAATCGGGAAAAGCCCTCAATTCCTTATGCCACGGGCTTTCCAGGCCATTTCAATGGCTTCGGAGCGCCAATGTTCCACGAGCAGATGCGTTTTCGGACCCTAAAAGCCCGATCGCCAGTGCATTCACCCCGCAAGCAAGCGGAATCTCCCCTGAATCGTATTTTTTGATACGTATTTTGTAATTTACCGAACATCAACGTGCGCGTGAAGCACCGGCATGCCCTTATCCAGCAAGCTTTTGAGCCTTCACCGCATCGCTGGCCAAGGCAAAATTCCCGGCGCCGAGATGGTGGATCGTATGCAGGTCGCGGTTGCCGTTATCGAACACCCAGTGGCCCCGGTCGAACACGCGTGGGTCTGCCGCTGCCGACACGACTTCGCAAAAACACGTGTCATAGGCATCTTCGGTGTGCCGCTCGGGAATGAGCCGGCATTCCATCCACGCGGCGCAGCCCGCTTCGAGCAGCGGCACGCCGAGCACCGGCCCCTCGACGGTGTCGATGCCAAAGCGCTGGAATTTGTCGGCGTCGCGTCCGCTGATGCTGCCGACCGCATAGGTCAGATCCATCGCCGCGGCGCCCGGCACGCAGATGCCGAAGGTGCCGCTCGCATGAATGAGTTCGCGCGTGAAGGTTTTCTTGTCGATCACGATCGCGATGCGTGGCGGCGTGAATTCCACCGGCATGGACCACGCCGCGGCCATCACGTTGCGACGCGCGCCGTCCGCGCTCGTGGCGAGCACGGTGGGACCATGATTGACGAGGCGGCTCGCGTGTTCGAGTGCAACGGGCTTGAAGCGGGAGAGGGTTGTCATCGTGCGGTCTGTCCGTTTTGTGTCGCGGTTCGACGGACTGTACAACAGATGGCGAAAATCCGCGGACAGCATCGGCTGCCAATGTACGGCACGTGGGCGCTAGCGAATTGCTTCAGGCGAGCGCGCGGAAGGATGCCTGCTCACGAGGTCGCTCGCATAGCCGCGCGATTGCATTTCGGCGAGCCGGCTCGTGGTGCGGGCAACATCGTGTGCGCCGTCGAGGCCGGCAAGCGCGGCGCGAATCGGCTGATCGGAGGCGATGAACAGCGCGTGCTTGCGGTCATAGAGAATATCGACGAGCCACACGAAGCGCTGCAGTACGTCGCGGCGCTTGAGCATTCCGGTTTCCAGCCGGTCGACGATCACGCCGCGCCAGCGCTCGGCAAGGGCGAGGTAGTCGAGATGCGAGCGGGGCGCGCCGCACAGCGCGTCGAAGTCGACCCACACCAGTTGCTTGCCTGCCGCCGTGACGGGAAGCGATCGTCCCGCCACTTGCGCTGTCGTCGGATGCACGACCGCTTGCGCTTCGTATTCGCTAAAGAGCGCCCACAACGTTTCGCGCGTGCCTTCGAGCGGCGCGAAAAAGCGCTGCGCGGCCGCTGTCGCGTCGTCGGTATCGCCGTGTTCGCGGTAGTCGCGCTCGCCGTCGAACGCGATGATGTCGAAATACTGCTCGATCCGTTCGATCGTGGGTTCGAAGCGCGCGTGAAACTCCGGGTCGGGCAGCAGATCGCGCGGACGGTAGTTCGATGTCAGCACGATGCGCGTGCCGCATGCGAGCGCCGTCTCCAGGAAGCGGCCCATCAGGAACGCATCGGCGATGTCGTGTACGTGGAACTCGTCGAAGTAGAGCAATTCCACGTCTTTCAGCCACGCGCGCGAGACGTCGCCGAGCCGGTCGTCGCTTTTGGGCGCTTGCACGAGCAGCCGGTTCACGTCGCGAATAAATTGATGAAAATGAAGGCGCCGCTTCGTGCACGTGGCAAGCGCGTAGACTGCGTCGACGATCAGGCTTTTGCCGCGTCCCGGCAGGCCGTGGCAATAGACGCCCTGATACGGAAGCGGTCCGGTATCTGCGCGTTCGTCGTCGAGCAGACGGCACAGCGCGCCGATCGCCCGCTTCTGACTCTCGTCCGCGACGATACCTTGTGCGGCAAGTGCGCGAGCAATGGCGAGCGGGTCGATCATGCGGCGATCAATGATGGGGAGAACGATGGGAACGGCGCCGAGGCGCACGAAATAGCGCGCAGGGCAACGTCAGTTTAACAGGGGGCACGGCGCACTCGTGACCCGTCACCCATGCGCGCTGCCCCAAAGACGCCGCGAGAAGTCTTCGATCTTGCCACTGAGGCGCCGCTTTTGCAGCGTTCGCGTCCAGCTCGCCGACAGGCCCGCCGCACCCAACAGCCGGAGAGACTGCTCGTCGTTGAAGGGCATGTGCCAGGCGATGGCCGCGGCATCGCGCAAGGAAACTTCGCTGACGCGCGCTGCGAGCTCCAGCGGTGCATCCGGACCGACGCGGCCGGCCGCGATGACGCGATAGAGCCAGCCCACGCGCGCGGCGTTCTGCATCTGCTGCGAGAGGTCTTCGATGGCGAAGTGGAAATTCACCTTGAAGCACGGCGAGCGTGGTTGCGTCACCTGAATCAGCGCATCGCCCCAGCGAAAGATATCGCCGATAAAGACGTTTTCTTCGGTCAACCCGATGGTGGAGAGATTCTCGCCGAACGCCGGGGCGGCAAACCGTTCAGCCTGCGCGGGAAACTCGCGGGCCCAGTGGGCATAGTGCTCGCGCGGATAGTGACACAGTGCGCGATCGGGGCCGCCGTGAATGCCTTGTTCAGCTTGCTCGTCCCCTTCAAGGCCGTGCTCGGTCAACATCAGCGTGCCATTCACCGCGCGCTTGGCGATCGCGCTCGGGCGGCCTCCGGGGTAATCGCGAATCGGGCCGGTAAAGACGGCCAGGGGATCGTTCATTTGCGACTCCATCTGCGTGAGCCCACATGCTCTGCGCTTTGGCTTTGCCGCGCAATTCAAAAGTGCGAGGCGCGGGGCATGCGCGGCGTTCGGCCGCGCGCAACGTCGAAAGTGGTCTAATGCGATGATCAAATCCGGCGTGAAGCGACATGTTCGCATGCATGCGAATTCCAGAGAGACGAAATGAGCGATTCATGCAAGCTGGCCTGCCTGTGCGGCGCGGTTACGGTTGAACTGGCCGGAGAGCCCGCCGCGCTGGCGAATTGCCACTGCGGAACGTGCCGCGACTTCTACGGCACGTCGATACTTTCCGCATCCGCGTGGCCAGCCGACAAGGCCGTGGCGAGTGGTGCGCTAGAGGTCTTTCATCATCCGCACAAGCAGATGTCGCGCGCGTTTTGCCGCGCATGTGGCGAGACGCTGTTCGGGACGAATCGCCTCGGCATGCGTGTCGTTCCGAACAGCCTGCTTGCACGCGCGCATGGAGGGATCTTGCCTGCGGACCGGCAGCCCACGATGCATCTGTTTTACCGGCAACGCGTGATCGATGTGAACGACGCGTTGCCCAAGTATCTCGACGGCTGGGATGGTCCAGTGCATGAAGCGGCGAATTGAACGCACGCCGCCCGGCTAGCGCTCCCCCTTCGCTTCTCTCTCCAGCAAATTGAGCAGCACCCTGGCGGCCTCGCTCATCTGGCTTGCGTCGCGGTGCACGATGCCAACGTCGCGATGAAACGTATGGTGGCCGAGGTCGAGCGCGCGCACTTTGGCCGGCCAGCGCCGCCAGGTCGCGGTCTGCGGAACGAGGGCCACGCCCACGCCGTTCTCCACCAGCTTCACGATGGCTTCCAGTTCGTCGAGCTCGCACGCGTCCTGAACGATCAGCTGCATGCGCCGCAAGAAGCGGTCGACTTGCCGGCCGCCGAACGACGCCCGGTCGTAGCGGATATAGGGCTGCGTGGCGATTAGCTCCATCCAGTCGGCGCCTTTCATGCGGCGCGGCACGATCAGCCGATACGGCTCCTGCGCGAGCGGGGTCCAGTGCATATCGCTCTGGAGTGCGAAAGGTGGGCGGATGAGCGCGGCCAGATCGATTTCACCGGCGTCGACGAGATTGAGCAGCTCCATCGACACCCCGGGAATCACGCGCGTGCTCGCGCCGGGGCACTGCTTGCGGAACGCCGCTAGCGCGTCGGGCAACAACGCGCGCTGCACCGAGGCGATCGCGCCAATGTTGACGCGCACGGCCACGGCCGGGTCCACGGTCACTGCGCTCAGGTTGCCGTAGAGCCGGATCACCTCCTGCGCCTGCACGAGAAGCTGCTGGCCGCGCGCATTCAGGCGCGCGGCGCGTCCCTCGCGGTCGAACAGCGCGAAACCGAGTTCGGCTTCGAGGCGCTGCATTTGCGCGCTCACGGCGGCCTGCGTGAGGCCGATCCGCTTGCCGGCGGCGGCGAACGTGCCCTCGCGGGCGACGGCAATCAGCGTCTTCAGCTCGCGGATCATTCACAAATTCCGTTTGTGTATGGTGAAATTATATATTGATTTTATTTTTAAACCGCGCCGCCTATCATGGTCCGGTTCATGGCGCGATCAAGCACCAAACCCAAACGTATTGCACAGCGAATCTGGAGCGAAGCATGAGCCTTTCCCCTTTCCACCTGGCTATTCCTGTTTACGATCTTGCCGCCGCGCGCGACTTCTATGGCCGCGTGTTCGGTCTCGAAGAAGGGCGCTCGAGCGAGCAGTGGGTCGATTTCGATTTTTTCGGTCATCAGCTCGTGATTCACGAGCACCCGAAAACGGCTTCGCAGGAGAGCGCGCATACGAACGCGGTGGACGGCCACAATGTGCCGGTGCCGCATTTCGGCGTGGTGCTGGAGTGGCGTCAGTGGGAAGCGCTCGCGCAGCGGCTGCGCGAGTTCGGCACGCAATTCGTGATCGAGCCGTACATCCGCTTTCAGGGGCAGGTGGGCGAGCAGGCCACCATGTTCCTGTTCGATCCGTGCGGCAACGCGCTCGAATTCAAGGCGTTCAAGGACATCGGGCAGTTGTTCGCCAAATGAGCTCCGGGGAGCCCGGAGCCGCAACGATCAGCTTTGCGCGACGAAGTTGCGCACGTGCGTATTGAAGAGGTCGGCGTGCGTGGCGTTCATGCCGTGCGTCGCGCCTTTCATCGTGATGCGTTGGGCGAAGTCGATCCATTCTTCCAGCGCTTCCACGTTGTTGCGGAACATCAGCGGGCTGCGCTGGCCGTCGATCAGCAGCGTGCGGCACTTGATGTCCGCTGCGGGGCGGCGCATGTAGGCGGGCAACGGGTCGATCAACTGTTTGGGCAGCGTCGTGGCGTTGGCGATGGCCATTTCGCGGAAGGCGTGCGGGCTCTTGCGCCAGGCGCCCGGCATGCTCACCGAATCCACGAACAACTCGAGTCCTTCTTCCAGTTCACCGCGCTCGATGAGATCGGCCGCGCGCGTGCGCAGCGCATTGGTGGCAGGCGGGAGCACGTCTTCGTCGCTTTCGTGTCGGCGCAGCGGGCCGCCCGGATCGGCTAGTACGAGCGTGCGCACGAGGCGCGGATAGCGGCGCGCAAGGTGATACGCAATCGAGCCGCCGCGCGAGTGACCTACCACGTGCACCGATTCGAGCCCCAGCGCGGCAATGAAGTCGGCCAGTTCGTGCAGATGGCTTTCCCAGCCGAATTCGCCCTGGATGCAGGCGTCGGCAGCCGGCCAGTAATGGCTGAGGCTGGGCGCGATGCAGCGGAAATCGTCCGCGAGACCGTCCAGTTGCGGCGCCCAGTAGCGGTAGTCGCACAGCGAGCCATGCACGAACAGGAGCGGCTCACCAGTGCCCCGTTCGAGGTACGGCAGAACGATGCCCGAATCCAGCGTCGCGAACGACAGGTCGGGCGGGGCAAGCAGGGACGGGTCAATGCGTTGGTTCACGGAGAAGTCACTCCAGTCGCGGAGATGACACTTTGCCGCATGCCGACACTTAAGGGAAACGCAATAAATTGAACGTTGCCATCAGGTTTTCTGATTGAAATTAAATTGAAAGAAAGCGCCGGTTATTGATGGAGATTATCCGGATGGATGTGAATTGCATCCGGGTAAAAATCAGATGTGGCCGCGTATTTGATGCTACGCCGATGCGCCGGCCTATCCGCAGCCGGCCGTGACGCGACGCTGGTAGACTCCGCCGGCATTCAGACAGCACCCAGCAACCATCCAACGGAGTTCACTCATGCACCGAAACCTGCTTCGCGTCTGTCTTGCCGCCGCCATGTGCCTGCTCGGCGCTTGCAGTGCCGCGAACTCCACGACATCGACGACTTCATCGAATGGGGTGGGCGCCGACCGCGACGCGCACGGGTGCATCGGCTCCGCTGGCTTTTCGTGGTGCGAACACACGCAGCGTTGCGAACGTCCTTGGGAACTCGCGAAGCAGAAAGGCTTTGCCGCCTCCGAGACGAACTTCGCGCAATACTGCTCCACCGGAGCGGCTAACTAATCCAGCGAACCGGCCGGATTCCCGAGTGCGGGAATCCCCGATAATTATTTAGGATGCCGTTGGATTTTGCTGGGCGCGAAAAGCGAATCACTGTCGTATGCCTTTCAACCCGTTGCGCAAATAACAAGCCATGACGAACAGGCGGCAAGCCATCGATCGAGGCCGTTTTACCCATGTTTTCGGGCATAGGTACGAAATATCACAACATGATATATATCCTATAATGACCATGGGGTTCTGCGCCGACGCGCAGGAAAGCGGCCAAGCCGTTGTCGCCTCATTCGGGGTGCACGGCTGAGTCCATCGGCGACCGGGCGCCCATCGCGCCGCCGTTGATGGTCCCGCATATCGCATCGGAACCGATGCCCACGGAGGCAAATCATGAATGGCAAATTCTCCAATCCGGCGCCCCTCGGACTAGCCGGGTTCGCATTCACGACGTGGATGCTCAGCATGGTCAACGCCGGCTGGTTCAGCTCCGACGCATTGGGCCTCGTGCTCGCATTGGCGTTCGCTTTTGGCGGCACGGCGCAAATGATCGCGGGCGTGATGGAGTTTCCGCGCGGCAATACGCTCGGCACGGTGGCGTTCCTCAGCTATGGCGCGTTCTGGTGGTCGTTCGCGCTCTTCGTCGCCTTCCTCGGAACGAAGGTGCCTGAAGCGTTCGTGGGCTGGTATCTGCTGGTGTGGGGCGTGTTCACGTTCTACATGTGGATCGGCTCCATGCACACCAGCACGTCCGTGCAACTCGTGTTCCTCGCGCTCTGGATCACCTATCTGCTGCTGGCGATCGGGGCGTTCACGGGCTCGGCGCTCGCCACGCATCTGGGCGGCTACACGGGCCTGATCACGGCGGCGCTGGCGTTCTACGCCTCTGCGGCCATGGTCATCAATGAAAGCTTTGGGCGCATCGTGCTGCCCACTCATCCCTACGTAGAGCCGCCGCACCCGCAGGCAGCGTAGCGGTTTCGCGCCGGCGGGGGCGCATGCCCGAGGGCGCTTCCCGCCGATGGCATGGCAGCGCAACGTCCTCAATCAGGAGGAAGCCATGTCTGAACATTTAATCTTTCCCGTAACAGCGCAATGGGCGCAGCATGCCTCGCTCGATCAGGCGCGCTACGAGCAGATGTATCGCCGCTCCGCCGAAGACCCGGAAGGTTTCTGGGGCGAGCACGGCAAACGTCTCGACTGGATCAAGCCGTACACGCAGGTCAAGGACGTTTCGTTCGCGAGCCATGACCTGCATATCCGCTGGTTCCAGGACGGCACGCTCAATGCTTGCAGCAACTGCCTCGACCGCCATCTCGCCACGCGCGGCGATCAGGCCGCCATCATCTGGGAAGGCGACGACCCCGCCAACAGCCGCACGCTGACCTACCGCGAGTTGCACACGGAGGTCAGCAAGTTCGCCAATGTGCTGAAAGCGCTGGGCGTGAAGCGCGGCGAGCGCGTGACCATCTACATGCCGATGATTCCCGAAGCGGCGGTCGCGATGCTGGCCTGCGCGCGCATCGGCGCGATTCATTCCGTGGTGTTCGGCGGTTTCTCACCCGACGCACTGGCGAACCGCATTCAGGATTGCGAATCGACGATACTGATCACCGCCGACGAAGGCGTGCGCGGCGGCCGCGCGATCGCGAGGAAGGAAAGCGCCGATGTGGCGATGGAGAAATGTCCCGAGGTGCGCACTTGCGTGGTGGTCCGGCGCACGGGCGGCAAGGTTGGCTGGCGCGAAGGCCGCGACCATTGGTATGAAGATCTGATGAGCCGGAGCAGCGCCGACTGCCCGCCGGAGGAAATGCATGCCGAGGACCCGCTGTACATTCTCTACACCTCGGGATCGACGGGCAAACCCAAGGGCGTCGTGCACACCACGGGCGGCTATCTCACCTATGTGGCGATGACGCACCAGTACGTCTTCGACTATCGCGATGGGGAGGTTTACTGGTGCACCGCCGACGTGGGATGGGTGACGGGGCACAGCTATATCGTCTACGGCCCGCTGGCCAACGGCGCGACCACGCTGATGTTCGAGGGTGTGCCGAACTACCCGGACAGCGCGCGCTTCTGGCAGGTGTGCGACAAACATCAGGTGCAAGTCATCTACACCGCGCCCACCGCGATTCGCGCGCTGATGCGTGACGGCGACGGCCCGGTCAAGAAGACGTCGCGCAAATCGCTGCGTCTGCTCGGCACGGTGGGCGAGCCGATCAATCCCGCGGCGTGGCTTTGGTATTACGAAGTGGTGGGCGAAAAGCGCTGCCCCGTGATCGACACCTGGTGGCAAACGGAAACCGGCGGCATTTTGATTTCGGCGCTGCCGGGCGCGATGACGCTCAAGCCCGGCGCCGCCACGCGGCCGTTCTTCGGCGTGCGTCCCGCGCTGGTGGACGAAAAGGGCGAGGTCATCGAAGGGGAGGGCGCGGGGAGCCTTTGCATGCTCGACTCGTGGCCGGGACAAATGCGCTACGTGTACGGCGATCCGGATCGGATGCGCACGACCTATTACAGTCAGTTCGAAGGCAAGTACTACACGGGCGACGGCTGCTATCGCGACGCGGACGGCGACTACTGGATCACGGGGCGCATCGACGACGTGGTCAACGTGTCGGGCCACCGGCTCGGCACCGCCGAAGTGGAAAGCGCGCTGGTGACGCACCCGGGCGTGGCCGAGGCGGCGGTGGTGGGCTTTCCGCATTCGCTCAAGGGGCAGGGCATCTACGCCTATGTGACGCTCAAGGTGGGCGTGGAACCCACGGAGCCGCTGCGCCAGGCGCTGGTGGCGCTGGTACGCAAGGAAATCGGCCCGATCGCGAGCCCCGACTTCATTCAGTGGGCGCCCGTGCTGCCGAAGACCCGCTCGGGCAAGATCATGCGCCGCATTCTGCGCAAGATCGCCGATGGCGAGTACGACAATCTGGGTGACGTCTCCACGCTGGCCGATCCACGCGTGGTCAAGGAGTTGATCGACCACCGGATAGCGCATTGAAGCGCAGGCATCGGCGCAACCTTCCGGACTAAGCGGACCGAGCGAACCAAGCGAACTAGAGGCGGCGCGCTGGACCTTTTCCATGATCCATCGCGCCGCCCGTCATTGTCCTCTCACCGAGCGCAGCGCCGCGCGCAGCAAGCCGATCGTCGCAAGCGCCCACGCGGCGAAGGCGATGAGCACGGTAACCCTCGCCACGCTGGCGAGAAACGGCAGGTGCGCGGCCTCGGCGTAACTCCAGGTGGCGGCCGTGTACATGCCCAGCGGAAAGACGATCGACCATTCCGCCGAGGTGTAGCGCAGCGGATCGCCAATGATCACGTGCTTCTCGATGAAAAGCGCTGCAAGCAGCGGAATCCAGAATGTCGCCATGGCCCAGCACGCGGTGGTCAGCATCTGGAGCACGGGCAGGTCGCCGCCCGGCCAGCCCGTGAGGTTGTGCCCGGCCAGAATGAGACGGCTACCCGCGAATGTGGTGATGGCCATCGCGCCCATGTTGATCCACCAGGGTTCCGTGAGGTCGGCGGCCGTCATGGGCACGAAGCACCATCGATAAAAGATCAGCGTGATGAGGATCATGTAGAGGCAGCCGCCGAGCAGCCATGCCGAGAGCGCCAGCAGATCGAGCGCGATGGAGGCGCCGTCCTGCTGGGAGACGGCTGCCGCAAGCACCGCAATGGATTCGGTGGCAACCACCAGCAGCAGCCAGGTGCCGTTCAGGCCCGCATGCAGCCCCGGCTTTCTCTGCCCGATGGTCATGGCGGCCAGGAACGTGTACGAGACCACGAGCCAGAGCGCGGCCGCGAGGCCGAGCAGCCACGGCAGCGCGCGCGGCAGGAGATGAAAAGTGGCGAGCTGGCCGCCGATGACCGCGGTGGCCGCGACGAGCGTGAGAAAACCGGGCCCGCGCCCGTGATCGACGATATCGGCATGCACCGCGCGCGGATAGCGCAGCAGGCGGCAAAGCGTAATGGCAAGCAGCGCGGGCCACGCCACGGCATTCACGCCGAGCAGCAGCCACCCGACGATCTCGTAGCCAACGAGATGCGCGGCGATGGAGACGATGCCCGTCGCCATGACCATCGCGAAGGCCGCGGGCGGAAAGGCCCGCAGCCACGATTGACCCGCATCGAGCGTCGGCATGCGTGGCTCCTCGACGCGCGTGCGCAACCCGACGCTTCGCTGCTGCTTGCTATTTCATTGGGTCGCGTTGCGCCCAGGTGGGAGTCAGGCCTTCTTGAGGTACGCGTTGCACCAGCCCTTCGCGTAAACCAGCTTGCCGCCATAGGTGGGGCACGGGCCCGTTGCCGAGCCGGCCTTGCCCTGATACAGCTGGCAATTGGCGCAGGTCTGGCCGGCCTGATAGTGGGGGAACTTCGACTTGTCGACTTTCGTGGCGTCTTCCTTGTATCCGAGCGCCTGGGCGGTGGGATCGCTTTCGGAGAGCAACGGCGCGTCCGCGCGTGCTTCGGTGGACAGCATCGTGGACGACGCGACAGAGGCGGCAATGATCATGAAACGCCGGCGGGAGACTGGCATGGTAGGGACTCCTGTGTGTGATGGAGCCGATGCAGGGTGCCGGCGGAACGCAAGGCGCATTGCGTGCATCGCCCTGGGTCCGGTTACGTCGAGTGCATCCTGCCGGCCCATGGAAGCTCGGTCAGCATACGCCATACCCACCGGCTGCTACCGTGCACACCGGATTCGCTGGCGCCTGGCATGCCGCGCAATCGGCCCGGAGGCGGTTTCGCGACATCGACTTCGACAACACTGGTACGGGAGTCAATATATCACGACGTGACATAAAAATGCGCGTCGCGTGCGAGCGCCGCGCATGGGTTGGCCGCCCGGTTGCCTGCGTGCCCGGTCGCACGCGGCGGGTCTCCGCACGACGCCGGGTCAGCCGCCGATTTGCACGTTCCGCAGGCTGGCGAGCGACTCGCGCTGGTTGCCTTCGGCGTCGAAGTTGCCGGCGTCGAGCCAAGCTTCGAACGCGCGCTTCACACCCGGCCAGTCTTTGTCGATGATGGCGAACCACGCGGTGTCCCGGCTGCGCCCCTTGTACACGATGGCCTGCCGGAAGATGCCCTCGTACTGGAACCCGAGCCGCAGCGCGGTCTGGCGCGAGGGCGCGTTGAGGCTGTCGCATTTCCACTCGTAGCGCCGGTAACCCAGATCGTCGAATGCGTAGCGCATCAGCAGATACTGCGCCTCGGTGGAGAGCGCCGTGCGCTTGAGGAGTGGGGAGAAGGTCACGCTGCCGACTTCGATCACGCCGTTCGCCGGGTCGATGCGCATCAGCGCGAGCGTGCCCACGGCCTTGCCGCTCGTGCGGTCGACGACCGCGTAATGCAGCGGGTCGCCGGACGCCGCTGCGCCCGTGAGGTAGGCACGATAGGAGGCGAGATCCGCGAACGGGCCAACCGTGAGGTAGGTCCAGTCGCTGCCGTCCGTGGCCTGGCGATAGGCGTCGAAAAGATCGGCGGCATGCCGTTCGACATCGATGGGCTCGATGCGGCAGCGTGCGCCCTCGATGCTCACGCGCGCGGGCCGCTCGCGCGCCGTCCAGCCGGACAGCGGCTCGCCGATGGGTTGCTGATATTCGTTCGTTCTGGCTGCCATTCTTCACACGCTCCGTTTGCACGGCCGGGGCCGGGTGCATGACACGTTACCTCAGGAATGAGCACTAAGGTAACCTTGCTGGTGGCACCTTGAAAAGGTCCACAATGACGGAGGTCGTTGGAGCCACGCCGCGAGACGTGGCAGGGCGGGCTGCTCGCGGTGCAATCCGGTCCTCCGTGCGGTGGAGCGGATTGCGCCGCGAGCGGCAGCCTCATTGCGACATCGAACCCGAAGCGGGATGATCCATGCCCATCGCGTCGTGCTTCTTCATGGACGAGTTCTTCGCCATCTTGTCGTGCGCCATTGCGCCGCCGTGGCTCATCGTGTCGTGCGACATGGCTCCCTTGCCCATGGCGTCTTTCGACATGGTGTCCTTCGACATGGCGTCGTGGCCCATTGCGCCGCTCGCTTGCGCGAACGCGTTGCCGGCGCCCACGCCCAACGCGGCGGCGCTGACGACGAGTGCGGTGAAAACGATCTTCTTCATGGCTGTGCTCCTGGGTGGTGAAAAAAAGCGGTCCGGCAATTTCGGCCGTCACGAGCCGCCGAACCAGTTGTAGCCCTGGTCGACCCAATAGCCGCCGGGATACGTGTTCGTGACGAAAATCTCCACAATGTGCTTCGGATTCTTGTAGCCGAGCTTGGTCGGCATGCGCAGCTTCATCGGGTAACCGTATTTCGCGGGCAAGCGCTCGCCGTCGTAGTCGAATGCGAGCAGCGTTTGCGGATGCAGCGCGGTGGCCATGTCGATGCTCTCGTAGTAGTTGTCCGCGCAGCGAAAGCCCACGTACTTCGCCGAGGTGTCCGCGCCCACGCGGCGCAGGAAGCCCGCGAACGGCGTGCCGCCCCAGCGCCCGATAGCGCTCCAGCCTTCCACGCAGATATGCCGCGTGATCTGCTCGGCGTGCGGCAGCGCGTAGAGTTCGGGCAGCGTCCACGCGCGCTGGCCGGTCACGAGCCCGCTCAACATGAGGCGGTAGCTGCCGCCATCCACCACGGGCGCTTCGTCCACGCTATAGAACGCGTTGAACGGAAACGGCCGCGTGATTTGCGCCTCCGTGTAGGTGGGCGCGAGCTGGTGCGGATCGAAGAGCCACGCCTGCACGCGGTCGTTCAGCCGCGAGACGGCCGAAAGAAACGTGTTGACCGAGGCCTCGTCGGTGATCGAGCAGCCGGTCAGCATCGAAAGGCCGCCCAGCGTGATGAGGCGCTTGCCGAACAGCCGCCGCGAGGGCATGTCGAGCTTGCCGAGTTCGCGGCGCGCGTCGGTGAGGATCGCCGCGCGGTCCAGCGTGACGATTTTCCGGTCGTTCGTGTTCATCTGGAATCCTTATCGTCGATTAAGCGCCGGCTCAACGACCGCGCAGCATGGTGAGCAGCGAGCGCGGCACGAGCGCCACCATCGCGACGTGCACGCAGACGAACGCTGCCAGCAGGGACATCGCGCAGAAGTGCACGACCCGGGCGTTGTCGTAGCCGCCCATCAACTCGCGCAGCAGCGGAAACTGCACGGACTTCCAGATCGCGAGGCCGGAGAGCACGAGCACGATCAGGTCGGCGATGGCGACCAGATAGGCGAGCTTTTGCACGGCGTTGTAGTGGCGCAGGTCGGCGTGCGAAAGGTGGCCGGTGAGCGCGGCGCGCAGGTCGGCGAAAACGGCGCGCGGGCTCAGCGGCAAGAACTTCGCGAACAGGCGCCCGCTGGCGAGATTGAACGCGAGATAAGCGAGCCCGTTGAACACGAGTAGCCACATCGCCGCGAAATGCCATTGCAGCGCGCCGCCCAGCCAGCCGCCGTGCGTGATCGACGGCGGGATGACGATGCGGGGGAAGACCGGTGAGGCGTCGTAGATGCGCCAGCCCGAGAACATCATCACGAGCGCCGCGAGCGCGTTGAGCCAATGCGTGATGCGCAGCCATAGCGGATGGATCGGGCGCACGCCGCGCGCAAGCGGCTCTCGTGCGCGTGGCCGGGCGATTGTGGTTTCCATTGCATGCTCCTCATGGCGCTCAGGTACCGTTGAATTCGCTGCGCAGCGGGCCGCGGTTACAGCGCCGCGCGAAAAATCGCGTGCTGCGTGCGCGCTCCGGAAAATTTCTCGCGGCGTGTAACCGGAAAAGCCGTGCCGACGAACTATCACGACAGGGTGCGTAGTCGCGCGACGCGCGGCGCGCGCGGGCGGGTTCAGGAGCGGAGACCGGGAGCGTGAGCGCGGCGAACACAGCGGCAAGATGGATGCGAACGCACGAGCGCGGTTCGCGGAGCGGTGGCGCGGGCACTATTGCGGTAGCGGACGCCATCGGCTACCCTCATCCGATTGCGCCCGTATTGGCTCGCGCCGCTGGTGGCGCCGCATGCAAGCCTGTTGCAAGCTTCGAGGCCGGCGCGGAGATTGGTGCGGGCGCGCCATTGCGCCGCCCGGAGAACACAGGACGCCCCTTGCATCCCGCGGAAATCCGTCTCAAAGCGCTGTTCGTCAGCGGCCTGGAAGGCGACGCCGACGCCTACCGCCTTTTCCTCCAGGAACTCACGCGGCATTTGCGCGGCTATCTGCGCCGCCGCATTCCGCAATTGCACGACGACGTGGAAGACCTCGTGCAGGAGATCCTGCTCGCGGTACACAACGCGCGCCACACGTGGCGCCCCGAAGAACCGCTGACCGCCTGGGTGCACGCGATCGCCCGCTACAAGCTGATGGACTTTTTTCGCTCGCGGGCCCGCCGCGAATCGCTGAACGACCCGCTCGACGATCACACCGATCTGTTCGCCACGCCCGACGACGAGCCGGCGCAGGCGCGCCGCGACATCGGCAAGCTGCTCGACCAGTTGCCGGACAAGCAGCGCCTGCCTATCGTTCACGTGAAGCTCGAAGGACGCTCGGTGGTGGAGGCCGCGCAACTCACGGGGCTTTCGGAGTCGGCCGTGAAGGTGGGCATCCACCGTGGCCTGAAGGCGCTCGCCGCGCGCATTCGGGGGGCGCAATGAAAACCGACGACCTCATCGATCTGCTTTCCACCGGCGTCGCGCGCGTGGACCGCAAGGCGGTCTTGCGCCGTTTCGCGCGCGCGCTGCCGCTCGGGCTCGCCGGGTCGCTCGTGATCGTCATGCTGGTGTTCGGCGCGCGGCCCGATCTCATGAGCGTTGCGCAAACGCCGATCTTCTGGGCGAAGCTCGCCTTCCCGGCTGCCGTGGCGCTCACCGCCGCGCTGGTCGTGAGCCGGCTGGGGCGCCCCGGCGTGCGCGGCGGCTATGCATGGGCGCTGGCGGCCGTGCCGTTCGTAGCCGTGTGGCTGGCCGGTTGGCTCACGCTGGGCGCCGCCGCGCCCGCCGAGCGCGTGCCGCTCATGCTCGGCCTTTCGTGGCGCACCTGCCCGTTCAACATCCTGCTGCTTTCGGTGCCCACGTTCGCGGCGGTGTTCTGGGCCGCGCGCGGTCTCGCGCCCACTCGCCCGCGTCTCGCGGGGGCCGCCGCGGGTCTCTTTGCGAGCGGGCTGGCCACCATCGCCTACTGCGTGCACTGCCCGGAGATGAGCCCGGCGTTCTGGAGCATCTGGTACGCGATTGGCATGTTGCTGCCCGCCGCGATCGGCGCGTGGCTCGGGCCGCGGCTGCTGCGCTGGTGAGGGGGAGCTGGCTGCCGGGTTCCTGTATCGGCAGACTCCTAAAACTGCATCCGATACCGCAGCCGAAAAAAAACGCCGCTTCATCGAAGCGGCGCCAGATTGCGTTCTCTCACGAACGACAAAGGAAACTTGGTGCCTATTCTCAGCGCCCCTCGGCACCGCCGGCGATTGCCGCATTACCGCCCAGTTCCCGCGCGTCACCGGTTTCAGGCTTGATGTCTTCGAGCGCGGCACGGCTCGTTTCCACGCGCAGCACGAGAATGGCCACGCACAGCACGGCGAGAACGACGCTCACCATGGCGATCACACCCGACACGCCGAAGCGCTCGTACAGCAGCAGCGCGAGCCATGGCGTGACGATCGACGAGGCGCGTCCGATCGTTCCGGCCACCCCGGTGCCACGCAGCCGCACTTCGGTGGGGAACAGCTCGGGAATGTAGCCGAACAGGCCCAGCGTGCAGATCGTGTAGATCGCGCTCACGAGGCAGAAGCCCACGAGCATGATGGCGACGGGGTCGCGCAGCGTCACGTAGACCCAGCCGAGCGCGACGCTCACGATAGAGGAGATCAGGATGCCGCGCGCGCGGCCCACCCGGTCGGCGATGAAATAGCCGATCAGGCCGCCCACGGGCGAGCCCACCGACATCACGAACACGAAGCCGAGCGACTTGACGACCGAGAGCCCCTGCGCGACGAAGAACGTCGGCAGCCAGGCGATGAAGCCGTACAGGCCCACGTTCACGCCGACGGCCGTGAGGGAAGCCACGACCGTGCGGCTGCGCATGCCCTTCGCGAACAGCGCGCCGAGCGGCACCTTGCCCTTGTTCAGATTGACGGTGCGCTGCACGGGCGGCAACTGGCCCACCTGGGCGCTCACTTCGCGCTCGATGGCGGAGAGCGTGGCTTCCGCCTCGTCGAGGCGGCCCACCGATTCGAGCCAGCGCGGCGACTCGGGCATGCGGTGGCGCAGGAACCAGACCACGAGCGCGCCCACGCCGGCGAGCGCGAACATATAGCGCCAGCCGAGATGCGGAATGACCCAGTAGCCTGCGGCGAGCGCCGCGAACAGGCCGCTATTGGTGATGACGGCGAGCAGCGACACCCACTTGCCGCGCGTGGCGGGCGGCACGAATTCCGCGAGCGTGCCCGCCGCGACGACGAGCTCGGCGCCCAGCCCGAGACCCATGACGAAGCGCAGCCCGATGAGCCATTCGATGTTGGGCGCGAAGCACGCGGCGATGGAGGCGAGCCCGAACACGGCCAGGTTGAGCTGATATGAATAGCGGCGGCCGAGCCGGTCGCCGAGCCAGCCCGCGATGAACGCCCCGAGCATCATGCCGACGAACGTGGAGGAAACGAACATCGCGCCGTGGTGCAGGTCGGTGAAGCCGTCCTTGACCATGGCCGCGACGGAGCCGTTGGCAAGATAGATGTCGAAGGCGTCGAGGAACGCGCCGCTGGCGATGAGGCCGAGAATCTTCCAGTGGAAGCGGGAAATGGGCAGCCTGTCCAGGCGCCCGGCCGCGTTGATCGCGTGTTGCATGGTTTCGTCTCCTGTTGATGCCGCCTGCGCGCATGGGAAATGCGTGCAGGTTTTTCCTGCTGCTTTTGCTGCTTTCTGTGTTTGTGCCGCTACGCTGTGGTGTTTCTCTGCGCGGCTCGATGGGCTGTGAACGGCGTTCCGGACGGCGAGCGCCCGATGTGAAGCGCGGTCGTGCGGCGGCGATTGGCGGGCGCCGCCGCATGGCTTCACACCGCGCCGCTCTCCCGCAGCGCGCGAACGCGCGCGTCGTTGTAGCCGAGTTCATGCAGGATCGCTTCGGTGTGCTCGCCGAGCGCGGGCACGGGGTCCATGCGCGGGTTGTCGGCGAGCGTTGCGCCTGGCGGCAGCAGCGCGGGAATCTCGCCCGCCGGCGTGCCCACGCGCGTCCAGCGCTCGCGCGCGGCGAGTTGCTCGTGCGCCCATACCGCCTGCATGTCGTTGATGTGCGCGTTCGCGATCTTAGCTTCTTCCAGGCGCTCGATCACGTCGGCCGCCGTGAGCGCCGCGAACGCGGCTTCGATGAGCTGGCCCAGCTCCGCGCGATGCGCCACGCGGCGGCTGTTCGAGCAGAAGCGCTCGTCCCCGGCCAGTGCGGGCTCGCGCATGACGGTTTCGCAAAAGCTCTTCCATTCGCGCTCGTTTTGCAGGCCGAGCATGACCGACTTGCCGTCGCCGGCCTTGAACGGGCCATACGGATAGATCGTTGCGTGCGCCGCGCCGTTGCGCTGCGGCGGCGTCTGGCCGTCGATCGCGTAGTAGAGCGGGTAGCTCATCCATTCGACCATGCTTTCCAGCATCGAAACGTCGATGCGCCGGCCGCGCCCCGTCTTGCCGCGCTCGATGAGCGCCGCGAGGATGCTCGAATACGCGTGCATGCCCGCCGAGATGTCGGCGATCGAGCAGCCGGCCTTGGCCGGCTCGTCGGGCGAGCCGGTGATGCTGAGAAAGCCGGACTCGCTCTGGATCAGCAGGTCATAGGCTTTCTTGTCGCGATACGGGCCGTCGCCGCCATAGCCGGAGATATCGCAGACGATCAGGCGCGGGTAGCGCTCGCGCAGCGTCTCGTAGTCGAGCCCGAGGCGCTGCGTGGCGCCGGGCGCGAGATTCTGCACGAACACGTCGGCGTCGGCGAGCAGCGCGTGCACGATTTCCAGCGCCTCGGCGCGCTTCACGTCGAGCGTGATGCTTTCCTTCGAGCGGTTGGTCCAGACGAAATGCGAAGCGAGGCCGTGCACGCGTTCGTCGTAGCCGCGCGCGAAGTCGCCCACGCCGGGGCGCTCGACCTTGATGACGCGCGCGCCCAGGTCCGCGAGCTGGCGCGTGCAAAAGGGCGCCGCGATCGCGTGCTCGAACGTGACGACCTTGATGCCTTCGAGTGGGCGCATGAGTGTCTCCGTGTTGCGGTCACAAGCGCTCAGAACGAGCGCGGCAGGCCGAGAATGTGCTCGGCCACGTACGAGAGAATCAGGTTCGTGGAGATCGGCGCGACCTGGTAGAGGCGCGTCTCGCGGAACTTGCGCTCCACGTCGTATTCGCAGGCGAAGCCGAAGCCGCCATGGA
>JAITTX010000073.1 GCA_031286755.1 Paraburkholderia sp. | reverse complement strand
AGGACGCCGATCTGCACGAACCAGATCGCGCCGAACGTGATCCAGCCGAGCGACGAGAGGCCCAGGATGGCGTTCTGGTCGAAGGCGGCGAGGTGTGGCCAGATCGCGGTGAGCAGCACACGCAGCACGACCGAGGCGAGATAAGTCTGAATGCCGAACCAGGCGATCGCGATCACCGCGCGGATCATCGCGGGCAGCAGCGCGCCGTAGATGCCGAAGCTCATCCGGCTGATCACCGGGAACGGCACGCCGGCTTTCTGGCCCATATAACCCGTGAGGTTCATGAAGCCATACACGAGCACCGCTCCAATCGCGAACGCCGCAAGCATTTGCCAGCCCGACAGGCCGAGCGCGAAGAGCCCGATCGCGAACGAGTAGTTCGCGATGTTGTGCACGTCGTTGGTCCACAGCGCGAAAATGCTATAGCGGCCCCATGTCCGGCCCTCGGCCCTGGTTGGCGCGAGGTCGGGGTTGTACAGCCGCGGGCTGAGCGCGGGATCGAGCGTAGCCGTTTCGGTTCGATGCGAGGCTTCTTGCGCGCCGAACGCAAGGTCCGGGCTGTAAATGGATTCCAGTTGCACGCAGGTGTCTCCTTCCATGTGCAGGGGGCACGAACCGCGCCGCGTATGCACGCAGCGTTGGCCCGGCCGTCGTGAACGTTATGTCTAAGATTAGTTCGCGAGTATGGAGGAGCGGCCTGGCAACGGGAAATTAAATATTCGGTTGAGCGTTATTCGAAAAATGGATGGGGACGCCGCCGCACGGCGTGGCCGAAGCGCGGCGTCCAGTCTTGCCTACCGGCTGGCTTCCAGTCGCGCTTCGCGCGGCGTATCGCCGATTTCGTCCGATGGCGTGGAACGCAGCGAACGCAGCAGCACGACGCTGAGAAAGCACACGGCCGCGATGACCAGGAAGCCGATCTGGGTTCCGCCCGAGTAATGGTCCGCGAACGCCTTGATCTGCGGTGAAACGAAGCCCCCCAGATTGCCGATCGACACGATGAAGGCGATGCCGCTCGCGGCGCCCGTGCCGCCCAGGTAGCGTGTGGGCAGGCACCAGAACACCGGCTGGCACGCGACCAGACCCGGAATCGCAATGCAAAAGGCCAGCAGCGTGAGCACGGGGGTGTCGATCACGGACAGCGCCGCGAAAGCCGCGATGCCCGCAGTGAGCATGAGCGTTGCCACTTGCATGTGATTGCGGCGCCGATCGGCAATGCGCGTGGCGACGAACATGGCCGCAATCGTGCATAGCCAGGGAATGGCGAGCAGCAAGCCAATCTTGCCGTTCATCTGGCCGCCCATCGTTGCCGCGAATTTCGACGGCAGATAGAACGCCAGCGGCGCGTTGCCGATCTGGATGCAAAAATACGCGGCGATGAACGTCAGCACGCGGCGGTCCTTCAACACGGCAAACACCGCCGTGGCCAGATGCTGCGGCTTGTCCCGCTCTTCCGCCGCGATAACGGCGCCCAGCGCCCGCTTCTCTTCGCCGGACAGCCAGTGTGCATCCTCGGGACGGCTGGTGAGATAAAAGAAGGCGACCACACCCACCAGCATCGCCATGATGCCCTCCACCAGATACATCCATTGCCAGTTCCGCAAGCCGAACATGTCGTGCATTTCCAGCAGGAAGCCGGAGAGCGGATTGCCGATCAGCATGGCAATTGGCACGCCGAAATAAAAGAGCCCCAGTGCGCGGGCGCGCCGCGCAGCCGGAAACCAGTAGGTCAGATAGACGATGATCCCCGGAAAGAAGCCGGCCTCGGCAACGCCTAGCAGGAAGCGGATCGTGTAGAACTGGGTCGGCGTATGCGCGCACATCATCAACGCCGACAGGACGCCCCACGTCACCATGATGCGGCTCATCCAGAGACGCGCGCCAACGCGCATCATGATGAGGTTGCTGGGCACTTCGAAAAGCGCGTAGCCCACGAAGAAGATGCCCGCGCCGAACGCAAACGCGGCGTCGCTCAGGCCGGTATCGGCCTGGTAAGCGGCCTTGGCGAATCCCACGTTGGCGCGGTCGATGAATGCCAGCGCGTACATCAGCATCAGAAAGGGCAAAAGACGGATTGCGGCCTTTCTGGTCGCGGCCGCGACATGCCGGGCTTGCGTGTGCTCCTGTTCCATCTGTGTCTCCGGGAATAGTTATGGTCGCTTTCGGGTGCTTCGCAATCAGTGCTCACGCCACTTCGGGCCGTCCGGATAGGCGAAGGCCTCGAGCGACGCTTCTTTCATCGTGACGCTGTACCCGGCCGCGCGAGGCGGCATGTAGCGGCCACGGCGAATGACGATGGGTTCTTCGAAGTGTTCGTGCAGGTGATCGACGTATTCGAGCACGCGACGCTCGAGCGAAGCGGAAACGGCGATGTAATCGAACAGGACGATGTTCTGCGAGTACTGGCACAAGCCCACTCCCCCGCCATGCGGGCAAACCGGGACGCCGAACTTCGCCGCCATCAGCACCACGGCGAGCACTTCGTTGAGCCCGCCGAGCCGCGCGGGATCGAGCTGGCAGAAGTCGAGCGCGCCGGCCTGGAAGAATTGCTTGAACATCACGCGGTTGTGCGCATGCTCGCCGGTCGCGACACCAATCGGCGCGATGCGCTGCCGGATGGCCGCGTGCCCGAGGATGTCGTCCGGGCTCGTGGGCTCCTCGATCCACCACGGATCAAATTGCGCCAGCACGCGCATGTTGGCGACGGCCTGATCGACGCCCCAGTTCTGGTTGGCGTCCATCATCAGCTTGCGCTCCCAGCCCAACTCCTCACGCAGAATCCGGGCGCGGCGCACGTCTTGTTCAAGGTCCGCGCCCACTTTCTGCTTCAGATGGGTCCAGCCGTCCTCAACCGCCCGGCGCGCCAGCATGCGCATTTTTTCTTCCGAGTATCCAAGCCAGCCTGCGGCGGTGGTATAGCCGGGATAGCCGTGTTCGAGCATTTCCTGCTCGCGCCGGGCCTTGCCGGGCGCCGCGCGCCGGAGCATGGCAATGGCTTCCTCGCGCATGAGCACGTCGTCGATATACGTGAAGTCGACGCAGTTCACCAGTTGCTCGGGCGACATGTCGGCGAGCAGTTTCCAGACCGGCTTGTTTTCCGTCTTGGCCCACAAATCCCAGATGGCGTTGATGATCGCGGCGGTGGCAAGATGCACCACGCCCTTTTCCGGGCCGACCCAGCGAAGCTGGCAATCGCCGGCCACGAGTTCGTGCCAGTAGGAGCCGAAGTCGCTCGTGATCTGTTCGAGCGATCGTCCAATCACAAAGAGATCGGCGAGAGACTTCACGGCCTGAACGCACAGTTCGTTGCCACGGCCGATCGTGAAGGTAAGCCCGTGACCCGTGGCGCCCGCGGGGTCGTCGGTCACGAGCGTGACGTAGGTGGCGGAATAGTCCGAGTTGCCATTCATGGCGTCGGACCCGTCCATGGTCTTCGAAGTCGGGAAGCGAATATCACGAACCTTCACATCGACAATCTTTGTTGCCATTGCAATACGACTCCTTCGGTGTTATGACGCGGCTGCAGCGCGCTGAAGCGCTACAGCGCTAAAGACGACGGCTTCAACCCAACGCTGCCCGCAGGCGCGGTTGCCCGACATCGAGCTTCAGTTCGCGCGCGAGTTCGACCACGGGGAGCAGCCGCCTCTGCTTTTTCAATTCATGGTGGGTCGCGATCTCCGCAAGCCGGTGGGCAAGAAACGGATTCGCAAAACGCTCGCGCACTTCGTCGAGATAGGACAGCGCCGCCTCGCGCTGGCCGAGGGCTTCGAAGACCGGCAACACCTCGTCGTTCCAGACCGCTTCGAGTGGCGCCCGATACGCGGCATCGTCCATCGCCGCGACCACCGTGACGCCCTCTTCCCGGCCACGTGCCAGCCATTGCTCCGCGAGGACCGTATGCCCGAGGTTGAGCAGGAAGAGTTTCAGCCGCTCGTAGCGGGCCAGGTCGTCGGTGACGACGATGTCGCGATGCTCGCAGGGCAGCGTCATCCCCGCCGTCCGCTCGACCGCCCATAGCGCGTAGGGCTCGGCCACGGCGCCCACCGGCAGGATGGGCTCGGACACGATGCGGTCAACCAGCGAGTTGACCCATACGCATTGGGTGTCCAGGTAATGAACGAAGCCTTCGTCCGCCCGCCAGTTGCGGGCGGCCTCCACCACGAGGTCACGCAGGACATCGCCGTTTCTCGATACCAGCTCGCAGGGCAACAACGTGATCGGCGGCCCTCCGGCGCGATATCGCTCGTGCAGGAGCACCGCGAGCTTCGCGCCGAAGCCGCGCGGCGTGCGCTGGCCGTCGAGCAGGCTCGCGTCATCCTCCGCGTACTGTGCATATCCGCTGTCGCCGGTATTCGAAACGATCATGCGAACATCGCACGCGACGCGCTCGCGCAGCAGCGCCCAATCTTCGTTGGCATGCAGCGCTTCGGTGATGGCGGAGCACTCGATGCGCCGCTCCACGATCTCGCCGTGCCGCAAGCCACGAATCTCCACGGGGTATCGCCCCGCGGATCGCAGCGCGGCAATGCGCGCGGCGCTTTGCGCATTCGAGGTCGTCTGCACGACCGTGATTTCACCCACTGCCCGGCCAACCGGCAACGCCTCCGAGGTGAACAAATCGACATGCGCCTGGAGAAAGCGGCTGGTGCCGAACTGAAGAATCGGGTTTGGCATGTTCTCGCGGCCCCCGTTCAACATTCCACCATTGCCTTGATCACGCCGGCGCCGGGATCGAGCAGCTTGCCGAAGGTCGCGGGCAGATCGTGCAACTGCAATACGTGTGTCTTCAGGAC
>JAITTX010000032.1 GCA_031286755.1 Paraburkholderia sp. | reverse complement strand
CGCCATCGGCGCGCCTGCCCCGCTCGCCTCGGTCGCGAACGCCAGCATGAGCCAGCGCGCCTGGCCGATGCGCTCGCGTCCGGCGTCGAGCGTCGCGCCGGTGGGCGTGCCCTGCACGGCGAGGTTCACGCCGCGCGCGTCGGCGAGCGCGCGGCGCGCATCGTCCACGGTCTCGCCCACGAGCGCATCGAGCGCGAACGGCGCGCGCTCGATGTGCAGCTTGCGCGTCTCGGCGCGCGTCGTGTCGACGAGGGTTTCGAGCAGATGCACCTGCTGCTCGACGCCCGTGCGGATGCCCGCGAGCGCGCGCTGCGCGGAGGCGTCGGCGCTGTCGATCTTGCGGTCGAGCACATAGGCCCAGCTATGAATTGCGTTCAGCGGGCTGCGCAAGTCGTGCGACACGCGCGAGAGCACGTGGTCGCGCATGAACAGCGCGGCTTCGGCACACAGGCGTGCCGTGCGTTCGGTCAGAGTGGGTGCTGTGGACGCCATCGGATTCCTTTTCTCTCGCCCGCCAGAAGCAGGCCGGCCCCATTATAGGCAGCGGCGCCGATCGTGGAGGCGCGGTGTTGGTCAAGTGGTGGTGGCTCGGTGGTGCGTGGTGGCATTGGACGCCACGCACCGCCTGCTCCGCTCGCACGCCGCCGGATACCGATGCGCCCGCACGCGCCGTGCCCACGAAAACACCCCGGCACGCACCGGCGAAGCCCACGGGCGGCGCGCCTCGTGCGGCCTGCAAAGCGCCTACAATAGCGCTTTTCCCTTTTTCCGATTCAGGAGTGTTCCATGTCCATCGTGACCACCGCATCCGGCCTCAAGTACGAAGACCTGACCGAAGGCAGCGGCGCCGAGGCCAAAGCTGGCCAGACCGTCAGCGTGCACTACACCGGCTGGCTCACGGACGGCCAGAAGTTCGATTCGAGCAAGGACCGCAACGACCCGTTCGCTTTCGTGCTGGGCGGCGGCATGGTCATCAAGGGCTGGGACGAAGGCGTGCAGGGCATGAAGGTGGGCGGCGTGCGCAAGCTCACGATCCCGCCGCAGCTCGGCTACGGCGTGCGCGGCGCGGGCGGCGTGATTCCGCCGAACGCCACGCTCGTGTTCGAAGTGGAACTGCTCGCCGTCTGAGCGTCACGGCGCCCGGGCGCCGCTTCGCTGCGCTCCCCGCATCGTTCGCCATGAATTCGCATCACCCCCTTCCCGTCACCGCGCCCGGCATCGCCTTGCGCTGCTATGGCGCCATCGAGGAAACCGACGTGCACGATTTTCACCAGATCGTGCTGGGGCTCGACGGCGAGATGGAAATGACGGTGGACGGCGTGGGCGAACGCATCGACCCGGGCTCCGCCTGGCTGATTCCAGCCGGCGCGCGGCATGACTACGTGGGTATCGGCGAGAACCGCCAGCTCGTGCTGGACTTGCCCGCCGCCGCGCTCGCGGTGCCCGAGCGGCTCTTCGACACGGCGCGCGCCGTGCGCATCGGCCCCGCGCTCACGCAGCTCGTGCGCGAGATCGCCGGGCGCGCCCAGCAAGCGCAAAGTCGCGCCGTGCTCGCCACAGCGCTTCACGGGGCGCCCGAGTGCGCCGGGGCGCGCACGCGGCGCTTCGATTGGGATGCCTCGGCACAGCTATGCGCGGCCGTGCTCGCGCAGGCAAACATCGTCGGCAGCGGCGCCTTCGAAGCCGCGGCGGGCCTCGACTTCGCCCGCATCGACGGCTGGCTGCGCGCGCATCTGGCCGAGCCGCTGCGCATCGCCGATCTGGCCGCCCACTGCGGCTTCGGCATGCGGCGCTTTCATCAGCTCTTTATCGAAGCGTTCGGCGAGACGCCGCATCGCTATCTACAACGCCTGCGTCTGGACACCTCGCTCGCGCTGCTCGCGGATCCGCGCCGCTCGCTCACGCATATCGCCCTGGAAGTGGGCTTCGGCGACCAGAGCGCTTTCACGCACGCCTTCACGCGGCGTTTCGGGCTCGCGCCCGGGCAGTGGCGCGCGCTGCCCTCGCACTGAGCGTCACGCCGGGGAAGCATCGTCCATCGCGTGGCTCATCCACGCGGCGGCCTCTCATTCCTCGAAGCGGTATTCCCACTGAACCTGCGCGCCCACCGCGAGGCGTCCGCCCGCGCCCGCCACCACCATCGCGTTCTGGCCGAACGTGAGCCCGCCATCCACGCGCGGGTCGGCGCGGAACACCGCGAGCGTGTCGAGCGGCTCGGCGGGCCACTCGTCGTCGCGCTCGCCCGTGCGCTGATCGATCGTCGTGATCGGGCAGCGCGCGCAGGGCTTCGTGAATCGCAGCACCACGTCCTGCGTGCCGCTTTCGTCTTCCACGCCCTCCACGCCCGCGATCGACAGCGTGTCGATGAAGTCCTCGTCGAACGCATCGCTTGCATCCACGACGATGTTCGGGCGAAAGCGGCTCATCGGCACCGGTGGCGCGCCCTTCGCCGCGAGGCGCGTATTCAGTTCCGCCAGCGACGCTTCGCTCGTGACGAGCAGCGGGAAACCGTCGGCGAATTGCGTGGCCACGTCCTCGCCGTGGGTCCACTGCCGGCTCGCGAGCCGCGTGACGTCCGGCGCGAAACGCACGAGGCGCAGCGGCACGCCGAGTGCCTGCGAGAACCACTGCGCGGCCTCATCGCCTTCGTCGAGCGCCTCGAACGTGTCCTTCCAGACCGTGGCCCGCACGCGCGCCTCGTTGCCGCGCGGCGCGAACGGCAAGAAAAGCGGTGCCTGGACCGGCGCGTCCGCGCCCGTCATCGTGAGACGCACGCCGTGCTCGACGAACGCGGGCACGATGCGCGCCATCGCCGCGATTTCGCGCTGCGAGACGAAGCGGCCCGATGCATCCACCACCATCCAGTGACGGTCCCATTGCAGCCCCTTCGCTTCGAGCCGCGCGCGATCGAGCGCGATCGCGCCACAAGACTTCACGGGATAGACGAACAACGCGCGGATGACGGCCATGGCGAACTCACGAACAGGAGAAAAGAAATGGGCCGGACTCCGTGGTGCGGGCCGCTTTGCGGCAAGCACCCGGAACCCGGCCCACGATGATACCGCCGTTGCGTTGCGCGGCTCGATGCCCCTCTCAATGCCCGGCTTTACCGCGCGGCTCGATGCGCGGCTTGAACGCGTGGCTCACTGCGCCGCATCGAGGCCGTGCGCGAGATCGTTGCGCACGTCGCGCGGGTCTTCGAGACCCACGGCGAGACGGATCAGCCCTTCGGTAATGCCCGCCGCCGCGCGCGCCTCGGGCGCGATGCGGCCGTGCGTGGTGGTGGCCGGATGCGTGATGGTCGTGCGCGTGTCGCCTAGATTGCCGGTGATCGAGCACACCTTCGTGCCGTCGATCACGCTCCAGGCGTTCGCGCGCTGCTGCTCGGGCGTGTCGCCCTTGAGCTCGAACGAGACGATCGCACCGCCCGACTTCTGCTGGCGCATCGCGAGCGCATGCTGCGGATGCGATTCGAGCCCCGGATAGAAGACGCGCTTCACCGCGGGATGCGCCTCGAGCCAGCGCGCGATTTCGAGCGCGTTGGCCGACTGCTTCTCCACGCGCAGCGAGAGCGTTTCCATGCCCTTGAGCAGCACCCACGCGTTGAATGCGGAGAGCGTCGGGCCCGCGCTGCGCACGAACGGAAACACCTTCTCCATGATGAATGCTTTCGAGCCCACCAGCGCGCCGCCCAGCACACGCCCCTGGCCGTCGAGAAACTTGGTGGCCGAGTGCATCACGACATCGGCGCCTGACTTGAGCGGCTGCTGCAGCGCCGGGCTGCAAAAGCAGTTGTCGACCACGAACAACGCGCCCGCCGCCTTCGCGATCTGGCTCACCGCTTCGATATCGGCCACTTCGGTGAGCGGGTTCGACGGCGTTTCGAGGACGAACATCTTCGTTTCGGGGCGCACGGCATTCTTCCACGCGTCGAAATCGGAGGGATCGACGAAGGTGGTCGTGATGCCGAAGCGCGGGAAAATCTGCGAGAACATGCCGAGCGTCGAGCCGAACAGGCTGCGCGAGCTGACGATGTGGTCGCCCTGCTGCAACTCCGCCATCACCACCGACATGATCGCGGCCATGCCCGAGGCCGTGGCCATGCACGCCTCGCCGCCTTCGAGCGCCGCGAGGCGGTCCTGGAACATGGTGACGGTCGGGTTCGTGAAACGCGCGTACGTGTAGCCCGTATCGGAATTTTTGAAGCGCTCGGCCGCCTCGGCGGCGCTGCCGAAACAGAAGCTCGACGTGAGGTAGAGCGCTTCCGAATGCTCGTTGAACTCGCTGCGCAGCGAACCCGAGCGCACCGCCAGCGTGTCGAAGTTGAGGTTCTCGTCCATGTTCGTGGGTTCCGTCGGGTGTTCCGTTTGCTGGGCCGTCATGCCTGCCACGCGCTGCCGGGCGGCGCGCAGACGAAAAAAAGCCCGCTTTTGCATCGGCAGAAGCGGGCTCTCTGAAACTACGCGAAATTCGGGAGCGTCACTCCACCGAAAGCTGCAGATGCAGTTGCGAGCGCGTGCCGCCGTCCATCGCGTCGCTCGCGGCGTCGCGGTCCGACTGCGCCTGCGGCGCGAGACGCGCCAGCTCGATGTTGTCGAGATACGCGCTCGTGATGTCGCCGGTGATGTAGTCGCCGTCGAAGCACGAAGCCTCGAACTCCGAGAGTTCCGGATTGATGTCGCGCACCGCCTGCTTGAGCGCCTCCACGTCCTGATACACGAGATGGTCCGCGCCGATGATGCGCGCCACTTCTTCATCCGTGCGGCCATGCGCCACGAGCTCGCCGCGCGTGGGCATGTCGATGCCATAGACGTTCGGGTATTTCACGGGCGGCGCCGCCGAAGCGAAGATCACCTTGGTCGCGCCGGCGTCGCGCGCCATCTGCACGATTTCCTGCGAGGTGGTGCCGCGCACGATGGAATCGTCGATGATCAGCACGTTCTTGCCCTTGAACTCGATGCCCATGGCGTTGAGCTTCTGGCGCACCGACTTCTTGCGCATGGCCTGGCCCGGCATGATGAAGGTGCGGCCCACGTAGCGGTTCTTGAAGAAGCCTTCGCGATACTCCACGCCGAGCTTCTTCGCGACCTGCATGGCCGCGGGGCGCGACGAATCGGGAATCGGCATGACCACGTCGATCTTCACGTCGGGCAACTCGCGCTTGACCTTCTCGGCCAGGTAGTCGCCCATGCGCAGGCGCACGTTGTAGACCGGCACGCCGTCGAGCACCGAGTCCGGACGCGCGAGATACACGAGTTCGAAAATGCAGGGGTTGAGCCGGGGCGCCGTGGCGCATTGCTGCGAGTGGAAGTTGCCCTCGAAGTCGATGAACACCGCCTCGCCCGGCTGCACGTCGCGCACGAATTCGAAGCCGATGCCTTCGAGCGCGACCGATTCCGAGGCGACCATCCACTCGGTGCCTTCAGGCGTTTCCTTCTTGCCGATGCACAGCGGGCGGATGCCGAACGGGTCGCGGAACGCAAGCAGGCCGTGGCCGGCAATCAGCGAGACGATGGCATAGGAGCCGCGCAGGCGGCGGTGCGCGCCCGCCACGGCCTTGAAGAGCGCCGCAGCATCGAGCTCGAGGCCCGAGGTCGCGAGCTGCACTTCGTGCGCGAGCACGTTGAGCAGCACTTCAGTGTCGGAATGGGTGTTGATGTGGCGGCGGTCCACCCGGAACATCTCTTCCTTGAGCTGTTGCCAGTTCGTGAGATTGCCGTTGTGCGCGAGAACGATGCCGAACGGCGCGTTCACGTAGAACGGCTGGGCCTCTTCTTCGCTCGATGCCGAGCCGGCCGTCGGGTAGCGCACCTGGCCGATGCCGCAGGTGCCGGGCAGGCTGCGCATGTTGCGCGTGCGGAACACGTCGCGCACCATGCCGTTGGCCTTGTGCATGTGGAACGTGCTGCCGTTCGCGGTGGCAATGCCGGCCGCGTCCTGACCACGGTGCTGCAGGAGCAGCAGCGCGTCATAGAGGAGCTGATTGACGGGGGAGCGGGAAACTACGCCTACGATGCCGCACATGGCAGGTCCTTCAAAAAAGCGAAATCAGCAGTAACGGCACAGCCACAACGGCCGGCCGGGCCGGCGGGATGCGCCGCATGATTGGGCAGGGCCCAGGCAGTACTGCCGGTCGGCTTCGCCTCCCGTCACGCGATCAGTTTCTGATCAGACGTGAACATAGGCCGCGAGCGTCTCGGGCAAAAACGGTTTCAGTTCGAGCACGCCCTGCACGGCATAGGGCCGCAGCAGCGCGTTGCGCCAGAAGTCCTGCTGGGGCAGCTCGGTCAGTCCCGCGAGGACGACGAGAATCAGCACCAGCACGACGCCTCGCACGAGGCCGAACATCATGCCGAGCGAGCGGTCCACGCCAGACAAGCCGCTCACCTGCACCAGCCGGCCGAGCAGCGCGTTCGCCACGCCGGCCACGAGCACCACGCCGATCACGACCAGCGCGAAGGCGATCAGCCACTGGGTCAGCGCCCCGCCCGGCCAGTTCGCCGGAATGAAGGGCACCACGCGGTCCACGTAGCGGCACGCCACGATGAGCGCCGCGATCCAGCCGATCAGCCCGAAAATTTCGCCGATGAACCCGCGCCACGCCCCGCGCAGCGCGGACAAAACGATCACCGCCATTACAGCGTAGTCGAATGCCGTGAACATCGGGGCGTTATTGCGCCGAGCCGTTCGAACCCGTCATCAGCCCGGCGCCGCGCACTTTCGCGATCGCCTCCGTGGCCGATGCGCGATCGGGGAACGGGCCCGCGCGCAGCAGCGTGCGCGTGGTGCCGTCGGCTTCCTTGCGTTGCTCGGTATATGCGGGCACGCCCGCGGCTTTCAACTTCGTAACCCATCTGTTCGCGGCGGCGTCGCTGCCGAACGCGCCCAGCTGCACCGCGAAGCGCGCGCCCGCGGGCGCGGCGGGTGCGCCGCCGGCATCGGCTGCGTTATTGGTCGCCTTGCCGCGCGACGCAACCGCCGTGCCCGACGATGCCCCGGCCGGCTTCGCGGCCTGGGTCGATTGATTCGCTTGAGCCTGGGCAGCCGGCGCGGGTTTGGCCGGCGCCGCCTGCTTTGCCTGAGCGGACGGCGTGGACGGCGCCGCTTGCGCGGTTTGCGCCGGCGCGGCGCCCGAAGCTGCCGCGAGACCTGAAGCGCCCAGCCCGGCCTCCGCCGCGGCGGGATTGTCCGGAGCGACGCCCGCCTGGGTGTCCTCGTCGGGGCGCGCGGCGGCCTTCGTCGCCGGGCGGCTCGGGATATCGATGGAGATGTCGTTGGTGACCGGCTTGGGGTGCGAGTCGAGCACCATCGGCAGGATCACAATGGCGGCCAGCACCAGCGCGATTGCGCCGACGAGGCGCCGGCGCGCGCGCTGCTTTTCCGGCAGGGTGGGATCGAGCAGCATCGCTTCGGCGTCGCCGGAGCGGGACGGCCGGCGGCTGCGCCGCTCCACGCGCGTGTTCTGACTGCTCCGGCGGCGCGAGCCGGCTTCGGCGTCGCGTCGGCTGGGCGCGTCGTCTTTCTTGCCGAACGAGAAAATTCCCATGTATGGCTTGCTTTTGGCCTGTGCGTAGCGGCTGTAGGGGGCCGCGCGGTCAGTGCTGCTGCGACTTTCGCCAGGCCATAACGCCGGCAACTGTCAAAAAACTTCCGAAAACGAGAATTCTATCATTTTCGGTCGCCCGTTTTAGCGCATCTTGAAACGCCGCGGCGGGCGTTTCATGACGCGTGATGCTGCTGTCGGGGCCGTCTTCCACACCGGCCTCGCGCAGCGCCTCTTCAAGCTGTTGCGCCGTTGCCGCGCGCGGCAGCGGCAGATCGGTCACGCACCAGTGGTCGATCTCCCCTTTCAGGTGCCCGATCACGCCCGCGATGTCCTTGTCGCGCATGGCGCCAAACACCGCGTAGGTGTACGGAAAATAGCCCATGCTGGAGAGATTTTGCCCGAGCACGGCGGCCGCGTGCGGATTATGGCCGACGTCGAGGATGATCGACGGCTTGCCCGGCAGCACCTGGAAGCGGCCCGGCAGCTCCACATTGGCGAGACCGAGGCGTATGTCCTGCGCCGACACCGGCAGCCGGTCGCGCATCGCTTCGAGCGCCGCCAGCGCCGCCGAGGTGTTGATCAACTGGTTGGCGCCACGCAGCGCCGGATAGGCGAGCGCCGAGCGGCGTTGCGCGCGGCCGATGAAATTCCACTGCTGGCGCTCGCTGCCGGGTTGGCCTTCATAGCGGAAATCGCGGCCGAAGAGCCACAGATCGGCGCCGATGGCCTGCGCATGGTCGATGAGCGACTGCGGCGGCAGCGGGTCCGCGCAGATCGCGGGCCGGCCGGCGCGGAAGATGCCGGCCTTTTCGAAGCCGATCTTCTCGCGCGTGTCGCCCAGGTATTCGGTGTGGTCGAGATCGATGCTCGTGACGATCGCGCAGTCGGTGTCGAGCACGTTCACGGCGTCCAGGCGCCCGCCGAGACCCACTTCGAAGATCACGGCGTCGAGGCCCTGCGACGCGAACAGATGCATGATTGCGAGCGTCGTGAACTCGAAGTATGTGAGCGAAACCGGCGTGGCGA
>JAITTX010000012.1 GCA_031286755.1 Paraburkholderia sp. | reverse complement strand
GCGGCGATGCTCGCGGGCCTGCCGAAGGCGCCGTCCGCGTATAACCCGATCGTCAATCCGAAGCGCGCGAAGATTCGCCAGGAGTACATCCTCAAGCGCATGCTCGAACTCAAGTACATCACGCAGGAACAGTACGACGAGGCGATCAAGGAACCGCTGCACACGCGCACCGCGGGCACCGAATACAGCGTGCACGCGGAGTACGTGGCGGAAATGGTGCGCCAGATGATGTATTCGCAGTACAAGGACGAAACGTATACGCGGGGCCTCACGGTCACGACCACGATCGATTCGGCCGATCAGAACGCGGCCTACGCGGCCGTGCGCAAGGGCGTGATGGATTACGAGCGCCGTCACGGCTATCGCGGTCCCGAAGGCTTCGTGAAGCTGCCCGCGCCGGGCGACGATCGCGACCAGGCGATCGACGACGCGCTCACCGATCACCCCGACAACGGCGACATCGTTTCGGCCGTGGTCATCGACGCGAGCCCGAAGTCGGTTACCGCGCAGTTGCTCGATGGCACCCAGATCACCGTCACGGGCGATGGCCTGCGCTTCGTCGCGGGCGGTCTTTCGGCGCGCGCATCGGCGGCGTTGCGCATCAAGTCGGGCTCGATCGTGCGCCTGATGAAGGACACCAGGGGCAACTGGCAGATCACGCAACTGCCGCAGGTGGAAGGCGCGCTCGTTTCGCTCACGCCGCAGGACGGTGCGATTCGCGCGCTCATCGGCGGCTTCGACTTCAACAAGAACAAGTTCAACCACGTCACGCAGGCATGGCGCCAGCCGGGTTCGAGCTTCAAGCCGTTCATCTATTCGGCCTCGCTCGAGAAGGGCCTCGGGCCGGCCACGATGATCAACGACGCGCCGCTGTACTTCCCGCCCAGCACCCCGGGTGGCGAAGCGTGGGAGCCGAAGGACGACGATTACCCCGAAGGCCCGATGTCGATGCGCCTCGCGCTGCAGAAGTCGAAGAACCTCGTGTCGATCCGCATCCTCTCGTACATCGGCACGAAGTATGCGCAGGACTACGTTACGCAGCGCTTCGGCTTCGACGCGGACAAGACGCCGCCGTATCTGCCGATGGCGCTGGGCGCTGGGCTCGTTACGCCGCTGCAGTCGGCGGGCGCGTACTGCGTGTTCGCGAACGGCGGCTATCGCATCAACCCGTACCTGATCGCCGAAGTCGACGACGCACGCGGCCAGCCGATCCTGCGCGCCCAGCCGCTCGTGGCGGGCCAGAATGCGCCGCAAACGCTTTCGCCGCGCAATGCGTTCGTGATGAACAGCCTGCTGCATTCGGTGGCGACGGCGGGCACGGGCGCGGGCACGAACGTCCTGCATCGCAACGATCTGCAGGGCAAGACCGGTACGACCAACGATGCGCACGACGGCTGGTTCGCCGGCTATCAGCGCTCGCTGGTGGCGGTGGCGTGGATGGGCTACGACCAGCCGAAGAGCCTCGGCAGCCGGGAGTTCGGCGCGCAACTCGCGCTGCCGATCTGGGTGGATTACATGGGCAAGGCTTTGCGCGGCGTGCCGCAGGAAGAGCCGCCCATGCCGCCTGGACTCACGACGATTGGCGGGGAGCTGTACTACTCCGATGCGACGCCTGGCGCGGGCTTCGTCCCGGCGGTGGGCATGGAGTCGGGCAACGCGGCGGGCGCGGCCAGCGACGCGAGCGGGGCGACCGGCAGCATGGGACCGGGCGGACTGGCGCCGCCGAGCGTGACGCAAAGCGAGCGCAAGCAGATCATGGATCTGTTCGAGACGAACAAACCCTGATCCTGATGGATGTTCATTGACGGAGGGTTGGCCCATTGGGGTTGGCCCATCCGGGCTGACCTCTTGAGCGCGGCACACCGGCAACGGTGTGCCGCGTTTTGTTTGGGCACGCGGTTTGCCTTGTGGATCAAGGGCTTGGCCAGGTTGCCCAGGGCTTTTCCACAGGGCTGTCACCAAAAACTGTGGACAACAGAATATTCCACCGGCGCCGGGCTTATCCCCAGTTTTTGTTGAAGGCCCTGTTGATAACGTCGGGAGAGCGAAGCTAACTCACTGATCCGCAAGGCCGCGCGCGCTCCGAAGCACATCGAAGCACTTTGATTGATTCAGCGCCGCCGAGCATTGAAGGTCCGCGTGCGGCGCAGGCGTTGCGCTATTGCTCGCGCGCAGCGGGGCCGGCGAGTGCCTCAGTCGTGCGCCGGGGTTGTCGCAGTCGTGGTGCTGTCGCCGTTCGAGGCACGAGGCTGAGCGTTCGCAGCCGGGGCGTCGGCGTTCGTGGGGGGCTGCCCCATTGCCTGGAACAGCGCCGCCGTGTCCGAAAGCCGCATGCCGCGGTAACGCACTTCATCGAGCCGCGCGTTGCGCCATTGCTGCTCGCTCTGGCGCACGGCGTAGTAAGGCACGGCGCCCAGCCGGTAGCGCGCGTTCGTCTCCTCATAGACGCCCTGCGCGGTTTGCGCGGAGGTACTGGCCGCGTCGAGCGCCTGGGCGTCGTGCTCGAGCGCGGCG
>JAITTX010000530.1 GCA_031286755.1 Paraburkholderia sp. | reverse complement strand
TCGCGGAACAGGCCGCCCAGCGCCATCAGCATCAGGCTGACCGTGCAGTTGCCGCCGACGAAATCCTTCTGGCCCTTGACGAGCGCGTCCTTGATGACGTCGAGGTTGACCGGGTCGAGCACGATGACCGCGTCGTCCTTCATGCGCAGCGCCGAGGCCGCGTCGATCCAGTAACCCTTCCAGCCCGCCGCGCGCAGCTTCGGGTACACCTCGTTGGTGTAGTCGCCGCCTTGACACGTGATGATGATGTCGCACTTCTTGAGCTCGTCGACGCTGTTCGCGTCCTTGAGCTTCGTCTCGTTTTTGGCGAACGACGGCGCCGCGCCGCCTGCGTTGCTGGTGCTGAAAAACACCGGTTCGATCAGGTCGAAATCGCGTTCTTCCTGCATGCGCTGCATCAGCACGCTGCCGACCATGCCGCGCCAACCTACGAGACCTACGTTCATGATTAACCCTTGAAATGGACAACTTCCCCGCTTCGCTCGCCCGGCGTGGCCGCGCGGGGAAGATGAGCGGGCACGACGAGCGATCAACGAATGGTGATCGTTTTGGTAATAATCGTTTTCGTGATAATCGTGGTGATGGCGAGCGACATCGCACGGGCCGCGCCGTGGATGTTCGAAACAGAAGTGATCTGGGGGATCGTCGCCATCGAAGCAATATACACGAAAACCATCATTTCGCGCGGGATTACCCGCATTTTCCGCTATTTGCGGCGCGCCTCGCAGCGCCGCCGCCACGCACTTCGCGACAGCGCGTTTTCCAGCCCATACTCAGCACATCGGAATAAAAAAGGGCACGCCTGAAATGCTCCCGGGCATGCCCTTTCACGATGGCCTTACAGCGCCGCGACCACCGCGTCGCCCATGGCAGCCGTGCCCACCTGCTTGCAGTCCGGCGTGACGATGTCGCTGGTGCGGTAGCCCTGCTCGAGCACCTTCTTCACCGCGTTCTCGATGCGGTCCGCCTGTTCGGCGCGGCCGAGCGAATAGCGCAGCATCATGGCGGCGGAAAGAATGGTCGCGAGCGGATTGGCGATGCCCTTGCCCGCGATGTCCGGCGCCGAGCCGTGCGAGGGCTCGTACAGGCCCTTGTTGTTCTTGTCGAGCGAGGCCGAGGGCAGCATGCCGATCGAGCCCGTGAGCATGGCCGCTTCGTCCGAGAGGATGTCGCCGAACATGTTGCCGGTGACCACCACGTCGAATGCCTTGGGCGCCTTCACGAGTTGCATCGCCGCGTTGTCGACGTACATGTGCGAGAGCTCGACGTCCGGGTACTCCTTCGAGACATCGATCATGACGTCCTTCCAGAGCTGCGACGTTTCGAGCACGTTGGCCTTGTCCACCGAGGTGAGCTTCTTCTGGCGCTTTTGCGCGGCCTGGAAGGCCACGTGCGCGATGCGGCGCACTTCGGGCTCCGAATAACGCATCGTGTCGAAGCCTTCTCGCGCACCCTTGAAGTTACCGTCCGGCGCTTCGCGCGTGCCGCGCGGCGAGCCAAAGTAGATGTCGCCGTTCAGTTCGCGCACGATCAGGATATCCAGGCCCGAGACGATTTCCGGCTTGAGCGACGAGGCGCCCGTCAACTGCGGATAGCAGATCGCCGGACGGAAGTTCGCGAACAGCTCCAGGTGCTTGCGCAGGCCCAGAATGGCCTGCTCGGGGCGCAGCGCGCGCTCGAGCTTGTCGTACTTCCAGTCGCCCACGGCGCCGAACAGGATCGCGTCGGCGGCCTTCGCCAGCGCGAGCGTGGCCTCGGGCAGCGGATGGCCGCTCGCCTCGTAGCCCGCGCCGCCAACCGGCGCTTCTTCCAGTTCGAACTTCTCGCCGAGCGCGTTGAGCACCTTGACGGCTTCCTTGACGATCTCGGGACCGATGCCGTCGCCCGGCAACACTGCAATCTTCATGCTGTGATTCCTCGCTATAGGATTCGCGCCCCGACGCTTGTCGAAGGCGCGTTCAATGCGTGTACTTCGCGTGTACTTGATCAGATGACGCGGTTCTTCAGCCACGGCTGGCGCACGAGGCGCTCGGCTTCGAACTGGCGGATCTTGTCGGCGTGGCGCAGCGTGAGACCGATGTCGTCGAAGCCGTTCAGGAGGCAGTAGTGGCGGAACGCGGCCACCTCGAACGGGTATTCCTTCGCGCCGTCCACGGTGCGCACGACCTGCTTGTCCAGATCGACGGTGAGCTGGAAGCCGTTGAACGCATAGGTTTCGTTGAACAGATGATCGACATCCGACTCGGAGAGGACGATCGGCAGCAAGCCGTTCTTGAAGCAGTTGTTATAGAAAATGTCGGCGAAGCTCGGCGCGATGATCGCGCGAAAGCCGTACTGGTCGAGCGCCCACGGCGCGTGCTCGCGCGAGCTGCCGCAGCCGAAGTTCTTGCGCGTGAGCAGCACGGACGCGCCCTGGTAGCGCGGCTGGTTCAGCACGAAGTCCGGGTTGAGCGGACGCTTCGAGTTGTCCTGGCCCGGCTCGCCATGGTCGAGATAGCGCCATTCGTCAAACGCGTTCGGGCCGAAGCCGGTGCGCTTGATCGACTTGAGGAACTGCTTCGGGATGATCGCGTCGGTGTCCACGTTCTCGCGATCGAGCGGCGCCACGACGCCAGTGTGTACGATGAATTTTTCCATGATCCGTGATCCTGATGGATGCTTGATCAGAGCTTGCGCTGCACTGCGCGCGCCGAGCCGCTGATGTCGTCGCCCACGCCGGCCACGGTGTTGCAGCCGGCCAGCGCGAGGAGCCACCCCGCCATTGCGAAGAGCGCCACGCGGCGCGCGAGTACATGTGCCTTCATAGCCCTTGTCCTTGTTCTTTGTCCGGTGCTCAAGCCAGCTTGCGAATATCGACGAAATGCCCCTCGATGGCCGCCGCGGCAGCCATGGCCGGACTCACGAGGTGGGTACGCCCGCCCGCGCCCTGACGGCCTTCGAAGTTGCGGTTCGAGGTGGACGCGCAACGCTCGCCCGGCTCCAGCCGGTCGGCGTTCATCGCGAGGCACATCGAGCAGCCCGGCTCGCGCCATTCGAAGCCGGCTTCGGTGAACACCTTGTCGAGGCCTTCGCGCTCGGCCTGCGCCTTCACGAGGCCCGAGCCCGGCACCACCATCGCCAGACGGATGTTGGACGCCACGCGGCGGCCGAGCTTCTTCACGATGAAAGCGGCGGAGCGCAGGTCTTCGATGCGCGCGTTGGTGCACGAGCCAATGAAGATCTTGTCGGGCTTGATCGACTCGATCGGCGTGTTCGGTTCGAGCGCCATGTATTGCAGCGCGCGCTCCATCGCATTGCGCTTGACCGGGTCCTTTTCGCGCTCGGGATCGGGCACGCGGCCGTCCACCGAGGTGACCATTTCCGGCGACGTGCCCCAGGTGACTTGCGGCACGATGTCGGCGGCGGAAAGCTCGACCACGCGGTCGAAATGCGCGCCGTCGTCGCTGCGGAAGGTCTTCCAGTATTCGACGGCCTGATCCCACTCCACGCCCTGCGGCGAGAACGGACGGCCCTTGAGGTAGTCGACCGTGGTGTCGTCCACGGCGACCATGCCCGCGCGCGCGCCGGCTTCGATTGCCATGTTGCAGACGGTCATGCGGCCTTCCATCGAGAGACCGCGGATCATCGAACCGCCGAACTCCATGGCGTAGCCCGTGCCGCCCGCCGTGCCGATCCTGCCGATGATGGCGAGCACGATGTCCTTCGCGGTGCAGCCGCGCGGCAACTGGCCCTCGACCTTCACGAGCATGTTCTTGCTCTTCTTCTGCAAGAGCGTTTGCGTGGCCAGCACGTGCTCGACTTCCGAGGTGCCGATGCCGTGCGCGAGCGCGCCGAACGCGCCGTGCGTGGAGGTGTGCGAGTCGCCGCAGACGATGGTCATGCCGGGCAGCGTCGCGCCCTGCTCGGGACCGACGATGTGAACGATGCCCTGGCGCTGGTCGTTCATCTTGAACTGCGTGATGCCGAAGGCGTCGCAGTTGGCGTCGAGCGTGTCCACCTGGAGCTTCGAGACCGGGTCGGCGATGCCGTGGCTGCGGTCGGTGGTGGGCACGTTATGGTCGGAAACGGCCAGGTTCGCGCTGATGCGCCACACCGGGCGCTCGTGCAGCTTCAGGCCTTCGAATGCCTGCGGACTGGTGACTTCGTGCAGCAGTTGACGGTCGATATAGAGGAGCGTCGTGCCGTCGTCTTCCGTGTGGACCACATGGGAGTCCCACAACTTGTCGTAGAGCGTCTTTGCCATGATATGCGGGGATTGAATGACTGCGAGTGACTGCGGGGAGTGTTGCGTTGTGAATCGATTATGCCACGCGAAACGCCCCGCCCGCATCGCCCCGGGCGAAAAAAAGCGATAAAAAACAGTGAGTTGGGTGGTAGTGGCAATACCTGTATCGATGTTACCCGGCGAGCGGCGCGAGCCGTTTGCGCAGGCGCCGTCCTGCGTGCGAGCACGGAAACCCTTGTTTTTCCGGTTATTTTCCCAGTGGATTGCACCAGCCATATTGGCGCGCGCCGCCACGCGGGCAGCCGGAATATGGTTCCATCGCATTGAACGGACACCGCGCGATCAGACCAGTCAATCACGGAGCCCCCATGCCCTTCGTACCCTTCGCCCCCCGCACGCCCCGAAGGAAATCCCCCAGTGCCGCGAAGAAGGAAGTGCGCCTTGGAAAGGCTCCGCAGGCATCGCTCGCCGCCGCCGCGGCCTGCACGCTCGCCGTCTTCGCGCCGCACGCCGCAGCGCAAACCCCTTCGCCGCTCGGGGAATGGCAATACTCCGCGGGCATCCCGCTGGAAAAGCTGTTCGCGCCCGAGCGGCCGCCGCTGGAAGCGCGACTCGGCATCGGCGCGACCTTCGAGCCACGCTACGACGGCTCGAACCGCTATCACATGCTGGCCGGGCCGAGCATCGACATCCGCTACAAGGACATCCTGTTCGGCTCCACCGGCGAAGGCTTCGGCGTGAATGTCCTGCAAGGCCCGAACTGGCGCGTGAGCGTGGCCGCCGCCTACGACCTCGGGCGGCGCGGCCACGACGATCCGGCGCATCTGAACGGCCTCGGCAACATCAACCCGGCCCCCGAAATGAAGCTGGCCGCGGAATACGTGGTGTCGAAGGAATTTCCGCTGGTATTTCGCGCGGCGTTCACGCGCAGCTTCGGCGGCTCGAATGGCTGGAGCGCCGACCTCGGCGCCTATATGCCGCTGCCGGGCAGCAATGAGCAGTTCTACTGGTTCGCCGGCCCCTCGGTCACGTTCGCCGACTCGAACTACATGCAGAGCTGGTTCGGCGTGAACGGCCAGCAAGCCGCCACCTCGGGCTACCGGCGCTACGACGCGAGCGCGGGCCTGAAGTCGGCGGGCTTCGGCATCACGATGGTGTACTTCGTCGACAAGCACTGGTTCGTGAGCGCCGACGGCGCCCTGAGGCGTCTGCTCGGCAGCGCCGCCAATAGCCCCGTCATCCAGACGAAGACCGATGGGGTTTGCGATATTTCGATTAACTACCAGTTCTGAGCAACCGTCTTGCGAGGCGCGCAGACCGACGCCGTCATTGGCAACCGGAATCGCGATACACCCTCATGGCATTGCCGGCGCTGTAGTCGCCCTGCAATGCATTCATCTGTTCGGTCGCACGGCGGGAGTCCCCCAACGCTCCGTTTGCCTGATCGAAGCTTTTACGCTGGTTGTAATTCTGCAGGGCGCTCGTCTGATCCCGCGACCCCGACAAGGCCTCATCGACATACGCGGCGGCGATCTCCTTGCAGCGCCGGTCAACCTCTTCCGGATCTTTCGCTGGAACGGTTTTAGCCGTGTCGAAGTTGCGTTGCAGGGGACTTTGATATTGCCTCGCCGCAGCGTCGGCCGGGACCACGCCAGCGGTCGTGTCCGCCAGGGCGCCGCTCGCCAGCGCGACAGTGCACAGGGATAGAAAGAAGCAACGGACGATCGCTACACGCATGAGATCAAAGCCTTCCGGGTCACAAGTCAAGGGCACCCGGCATCGTAGCCACCCTCCTGAAAACCCGCCCTGACAACCATCAATGCGCGCCCACGCAAACGCCCTCATTCGTGCCTCATTCTTCGTCGTTACGCTGACGTTTGGGCCGAGGCCCAATACCTCGAATCCCACCATGAACGGCGCCAAGCCGCGCCCCAACGTCACGAGAAGGATCCAACCCCATGCTCCCGTCGTTTGTCACCGCCAGCTTCCTCGGACAGCCCGTCTGGCTCTGGGCCGCCTTTCTCGCGGTGGTGATCGTGCTGCTGGCGCTCGATCTGGGCGTGCTGCATCGCGACGACCGCGAGATCGGCATTCGCGAAAGCCTGTGGCTCTCGCTCGGCTACATCGCGGTGGGCGTGCTGTTCGGCGGCTTCATCTGGTGGCAGCTCGGCGCACGGCCGGCCACCGAGTACCTCACCGGCTATCTCATCGAAAAGTCGCTCTCGCTCGACAACGTGTTCGTGATCGCGTCGATCTTCGGCGCGCTCGCGGTGCCGCGCGTGTATCAGCATCGCGTGCTGTTCTGGGGCATCGTCGGCGTGCTGGTGCTGCGCGCCATCATGGTCGGGCTCGGCGCGGCGCTCGTCGCGCAGTTCGAATGGATGCTGTTCGTGTTCGGCCTCTTTCTCGCCGTGACCGGTGTGAAGATGCTGCTCGGCTCGAAAGAAGCATCGCACGAAAAAGCCGGCGAAAAAGCGGGCATGGAAGACAGCAAGATGCTGCGCCTGATCCGCCGCGTGCTGCCGGTCACGCCGCGGCTCGAAGGCGGCGCGTTCGTCGTGCGGCGCGCGCACCCCGCAACCGGCAAGCTCAAGCGCTTCGCCACGCCGCTGCTGGTCGCGCTGCTGATGGTCGAGTTCGCCGATCTGATCTTCGCCGTCGATTCGATCCCGGCGATCTTCTCGATCACCACCGACCCGTTCATCGTCTACACCAGCAACATCTTCGCCGTGCTCGGACTGCGCGCGCTGTTCTTCGCGCTCGCGGCGATGGCGCACCGCTTCCACTACCTCAAGCACGCGCTCGCGCTCGTGCTGGTGTTCATCGGCGCGAAGATCTTTCTGGTGGGCATCGTCGG
>JAITTX010000514.1 GCA_031286755.1 Paraburkholderia sp. | reverse complement strand
ACTTAAGCCTGCGCTTCGGTCGGCTGGGCAGCCGCCTTCTTGGCTTCTTCGCGCTGCACTTCCTTCATCATCGGCGACGGGCCGGTTTCGGCCTTCTTCATCTTGACGATGAGGTGACGCAGGACGGCGTCGTTGAACTTGAACGCGTGTTCCAGTTCGTCGAGCGTGGCCTGGTCGCACTCGATGTTCATGCAGACGTAGTGAGCCTTCGCGAGTTTCTCGATCATGTAGGCCAGTTGACGACGGCCCCAGTCTTCGATGCGGTGGATCTGGCCACCGTGCGAGGTGATCGTGCCCTTGTAGCGCTCGATCATCGCGGGCACCTGCTCGCTTTGATCGGGGTGCACGATGAAGACGATTTCGTAATGACGCATGTATCACTCCTTGTGGATTAGAGCCACCCGGGCGTCGGAACCGGTGCGGCAAGTGAGAAGCCGAAGATTGTAGCGCGATCCATGCCGCTCATGCAACCGGAATTATGGTTTCGCGCAGCGTTTCGGATGTATTTTCAAGGACTTGCGCGGGCGGCACCCGCGAGCCGCGCCTCGAGTGCCGCGTGCAGGCCGTCGAGCGCATCCGGCCCCGCATCGGTGACGGCCCACCAGGTCATGCCGGCGGCCTGCCAGCGGGCGAGCGCATAGCCTTCGCTCACGCGCGGCGCAGCCGCATCCGCCAGCGCCCCCGCAGAGCCGGGCGGGAAAACGTATATGTCGATGACGTGCTTGCGGTAGCGGTAGACCAGCACCGCGACCCGTTCACGCCCCACATAATCGAGACGGCCGCCCATGAGCGGAAAGCCCTGCGCGGCGAAATCCTCCACCGGTGGCGCGTAGTCGATGCGGCCATTGAACCACGGCTTAACCGTGTGGCGGTCCGTGGACACCACGTCGAGATCGCGCCCGGAGATTTGCGCACGCACGTGGCTCTCCACGAGTTCCTCGACGAAAGTCCCAGCGGTGGCGGATTGGCGCAGATGCAAGAGCGCCGCCGCGCCCAGGGCACCCAGAATCAGCACGGCGCATGCGAACCATGCGAGCGCCGTTGCGGGCGCGCCGGCCGTACCTGCTCCAACCGGCCCGCCATCTCGCGCTTGCCCGCTGATGAGACCCGCTCCCGCCGGGCCGGCATTTTTGCCGCGCAGCGGCCATGGCCAATGCAGCCAGCGGCGCCATCCACCGCCTCCGCCTTGCGACGGTGGCGGCGGTGCCGCGCCTTGCTCGCTGTCCTGGATCTCCTGAATGCTGTCCGCGTACTGGGCGTGCTGAACGTATTGGGCTTGCGCAGGCGCGGGCGGCAAAGCCGCCACAATGCGCGCGGCCAGACCTTCCGGCGCCCGATGGTAGGGCGCCGCGCGCGTCACACGGGAAATGGCCTGGACATTCGCGGCCGCGCGGCGGCACTGCGCGCAGCCAGCCAGATGCTCGCGCACGCGCCATTCGTCGGCGGCGGAAAGTTCACGATCGACGCTCGCGTCGACCAGCGGGCGCGCTTCGTCACAGTTCATCGGGCGCCTCCGTGGCAGGGCCTGGCGCATACGGGCCGTGAGGCTCGCGCGCTCCGCCGTCGGCGGCCGGCTCCTCACGGAACCGGCCGCCGTGCCCCCGGTCGGATGGTCTCCACGCTTTGCTGCTATCCCCGAAATCTGTCTTGCCGGCCGCCGGCAACTGCCCTGCCGCGCCGACGACGCTGGGTGCGCCGCCGCGAGCCGGCGCCGGTGCTGGCGCCGGTACCGCCAGCAGGGCGGCGAGGCGCCTGCGGCCCCGCGCGAGCCGCGACATCACCGTGCCCACCGGCACGTCGATGACCGCCGCGATCTCGCGATACTCCAGCTCCTCCAGCTCGCGCAGCACGAGTACCTCGCGGTACTCCACCGGCAGGCGCCGCAGCGCATCCTGCACGCGCTGTGCGTCCTCGGCGCGAATCGCGAGCGCTTCCGGGTCTTCGCTACCCGTGTCCCAGCCGTCGGGCGGCAGGTCGTCGCGCAATTCGTCGAACGGCGCCACTTCCTGTGTGCCCGCGCGCCGTCGCCACTCGTCGTACCAGACGCGCCGCACGATCGCGAGCAGCCAGGGGCGCGCGTGGTCGCCACGAAACGCGTCGAAGAAGCGGAACGCGCGCAAAAAAGCTTCCTGCACGATGTCCTCGGCGTCGCCGGGGTTGCGCGAAAGCCAGCGGGCCAGGTTATACGCGGCGTCCAGATGCGGCAGCGCCAGTGCCTGAAAACGCCGGCTGCGCTGCGCATCGTCGGCGCGCCCGTGCATCTCGTGCGCCCCGTCCTGCGCTGCGCGTGCATGCTGCCCGTTCGCGGATTCGCCCACGTCGTCCCCTCGTGCCCCACGGCCCGCGGCGCGGCCTTCACGCCGCTCCCATGCGAACACCCTGCGCTGCATGGTTGCCGCTTGCGCGCAGCCGGGCGTCGCCACGGTTCCCGTGCACCGGTCCCGCTCATGCACTACCTGCACAACGGCCAGTTTATTCCCGAGAAATGCGTGCGAAAACGAAAAATAAATCGGGAATGCGCCCGCTTGCAAACCGGTAGGACAGTCGGGCGCGCGGCGTCATGTCCATCGCCACCGCCCCATCCAACTTTGAGGAGACCATCATGCCGAACCCTTGCGCCCGGCCCGGCCGGCGCGACTTTCTGAAGCTTGCCGCGCTCGGCGGCGGCGCCGTGTTCGCCTCGGCGCTGCCCGGCTGGGCAGCAGGCCAGGCCGGTAGTCAGGCCAGCAATCAGGCCGCCAATCAGGCTGAGAGTCAAGCCGATTTTTTCTTCGTCCAGCTCTCCGATGCCCACTGGGGCTTCGAGGGCCCCGCCGTCAACCCCGACGCCAAAGGCACGCTGCCCAAAGCCATCGCCGCCGTCAACGCGCTACCCGCCGCGCCCGACTTCGTCGTGTTCACGGGCGATCTCACGCACACGACCGACGACCCGGCCGTGCGCCGCGCCCGCATGCGCGAGTTTCAGCGCATCGTCGCGGGCCTGCGCGTCAAGCCGCTTTACCTGATGCCGGGCGAGCACGACGCCAGTCTCGACAACGGCGAGGCGTTCCGCGAACTGTTCGGAGCGACGCATTACACGTTCGACCATCGCGGCATGCATTTCGTGGTGCTCGACAACGTCTCCGACCCAGCGGGCCGCATCGGCGAAACGCAGCTGGCCTGGCTCGCCGACGATCTGAACCGGCTGCCCGCGGACGCGCGCATCGTCGTCTTCACACACCGCCCGCTGTTCGATCTCGCGCCGCAGTGGGACTGGGCCACGCGCGACGGCGCGGCGGCCATCGCGCTCCTGCAGAAGCACGCGAACGTGACCGTGTTCTACGGCCACATCCACCAGGAAAACCACACGATGACGGGATCGATTGCGCACCACTCCGCGCGCTCGCTGATGTTCGCGCTGCCCGCGCCGATGTCGCAGCCGCAGCGGCTGCCGGTGCCGTGGGACGCCGCCGTGCCTTATAAGGGGCTCGGCTGGCGCAGCGTCGCCGTGGACGGCGCGCCGCGGGCTTATGCGCTCACCGAGATGCCGATCCGCAAGCTGGGCTGATCGCGCCCGCTTTCGCCATTTCCGCTGCCTTCGCAACGAGACCCGCAACCGCACCTCAATCAGGGAGCCGACCATGCCGAATCTCCACTTTCTCGAGGCGCGCCCGCCACGCCTCGCGCGCCGCCGCTGGCACACCCTTGCGGCGGCCGGCGCCGCGACCCTGCTGCGCGTCGACGCGCAAGCCGCGCCACGCGTCGTCAAGGTCCACGCGCGCCGCTTCGTGTTCACGCCCAACCGCATCGCGCTCGCGCCCCACGAAAGCGTCGTGTTCGAACTCACGGCTCAAGACACGCTGATGGGCTTTTCGATCCCGCAGTTCGGCGTGCGCGCCGACGTGCCGCCGGGCACCGTGGTGCGGCTCGCCGCGACCGCGGGCGACGCGGGCTCGGTGCCGTTCCTGTGCGACATCTTCTGCGGCTCCGGCCACGAGCAGATGAACGGCGTGCTCGTCGTCGGCTAGCCGCGGGTTATTCAACGCCCACGCGGGCGCGCCGCCGTGCCAATCCGGGCGAAAGCGCGCGGCGTGCTCACGCCACGCCGCTCCAGTACCCCGGCTGCGCGTACACCTCTTTCAGGTAATCGATGAAATAGCGCACCCTGGCCGGCACGAAGCGCTGCTGCGGGTACACGGCGAGGATGTCGTACTCGGGCAGCGCGTACTCGTCGAGCACGGTCTCCAGCTCGCCGCGCGCGAGCTGCGCGTCGATCTCCCACGTCGAGCGCCAGCCGAGCCCGAGCCCCTCGGTGACCCAGCGGTGCAGCAGCTCGCCGTCGTTGCAGTCGAGCGTGCCGCCCACGCGCACGGTCGCGAGCTTGCCGTTGCGGCTGAAATACCAGCCGCGGTTCTGGCCGCCTTGCAGATTGAAGGCGAGGCAATTGTGACCAGGCAGGTCTTCGAGCGTCTTCGGCTTGCCGTGCTTGCGGAAGTACTCGGGGGTGCCGCACACCACGCGCCGGTTCGAGGCGAGCTTCACCGCGACGAAATTCGGGTCCACGGCCCCGCCGATGCGAATCGAGAGGTCATAGCCCTCGCGCACCAGATCGACCAGGCGATCGGTGAGGTTGAACGAAACCTGCAACTCGGGCTTGTCGGCGAGAAATGCGGGCGCGAGCGGCGCCACGTGCTTGCGCCCGAAGGCCGCCGGCGCCGAGACGATCAGGTGCCCGTTGACCACGCGCCGCCCCGCGGAGAGCTCGTTCTCGGCCTGCTCCCACTCCGCAAGCAAGCCGCGGCAGCGCTCGAGGAACGAGCCGCCCTCCTCGCTCACCACGAGCCGCCGCGTCGAGCGGTACATGAGCTTCACGCCGAGGCGCTTTTCGAGCGCGTCGATGCGCCGCCCGAGTATCACCGGCGAGACGCCTTCCGCCAGCGCGGCCGCCGCGAGGCTGCCCGCGTCGGCGACGCGCACGAAGGTTTCGATCTGCTTGAAGCGGTCCATTGCCTGCCTCCTGTCCTGCTCGCGCCCGAAAGCGCCGCCCACGGGATTCAATACTTTTTGTATCGGAATAAACAACCTGGACTGATCTTATCAAACCTTTCCTGCAGGCTTAAAGTGAGCCTCAATCGTTGTATCCAATGCCCGCCATCCCCATGGCGCAGCCCTTTAAGCATTAGCAACAATCAGGAGACTTTTCATGGCCAAGATGAGAGCCGTCGACGCAGCCGTTCTGGTGCTCGAAAAAGAAGGCATCGACACCGCCTTTGGCGTGCCCGGCGCTGCAATCAACCCGTTCTACTCGGCGCTCAAGAAGGCCGGCGGCATCACCCACGTGCTGGCGCGTCACGTCGAAGGCGCTTCGCACATGGCCGAAGGCTACACGCGTGCCAACGCGGGCAACATCGGCGTGTGTATCGGCACCTCGGGCCCCGCGGGCACCGACATGATCACGGGTCTCTACTCCGCTTCCGCCGACTCGATTCCTATCCTCGCGATCACGGGCCAGGCACCGCGCGCGCGCCTGTACAAGGAAGACTTCCAGGCTGTCGACATCGAAGCGATCGCCAAGCCCGTCACGAAGTGGGCCGTGACCGTGCGTGAGCCGGCACTGGTGCCGCGCGTGTTCCAGCAGGCATTCCACCTGATGCGCTCGGGCCGTCCGGGTCCGGTGCTGGTCGACCTGCCGATCGACGTGCAGCTCGCCGAAATCGAATTCGACATCGACACCTACGAGCCGCTGCCGGTCTACAAGCCGCAAGCCACGCGCAAGCAGATCGAAGCTGCGCTGACGCTGCTCAACGCAAGCGAGAAGCCGCTGATCGTCTCGGGCGGCGGCGTGCTCAACGCAGCAGCCGAAGACCTGCTCGTGCAGTTCGCCGAAACCGTTGGCGTGCCGGTGATCCCGACGCTCATGTCGTGGGGCGCCATTGCCGACGACCACCCGCTCATGGCTGGCATGGTCGGTCTGCAAACCTCGCACCGCTACGGCAATGCCACGATGCTCGCTTCCGACTTTGTGCTCGGCATCGGCAACCGTTGGGCGAACCGCCACACGGGCAGCGTCGAGGTCTACACGAAGGGCCGCAAGTTCGTGCATGTGGACATCGAGCCCACGCAGATCGGCCGCGTGTTCGGTCCGGATCTGGGCATCGTGTCGGACGCCAAGGCGGCGCTCGAGCTGTTCGTCGAAGTCGCGCAGGAATGGAAGGCCGCGGGCAAGCTCAAGGACCGCAGCGCGTGGGTCGCGGACTGCCAGGAACGCAAGCGCACGATGCACCGCAAGACGCACTTCGAAAACACGCCGATCAAGCCGCAGCGCGTGTACGAAGAGATGAACAAGGTGTTCGGCCGCGACACGTGCTACGT
>JAITTX010000509.1 GCA_031286755.1 Paraburkholderia sp. | reverse complement strand
AGGCCAATACGCGCGCTTCGCGGAGCAATTGGCGTTCACGAAGTGCCTGCGCGAGCGGGAGACGTGCGCGTCTGCGCTTGCGGCGTGCCGGCTGCATCGGGCGGATCATGCGACAGCGCTGCCGTTGATCGGAACCACCTTGGCGCCGGCCCTCAGGCCATCGAGATAGTCGGCCCATTTCTGCATCAGGTCGCGGCGTGCATCGAGCCATTGCGTGCGGTTGTAAGCACGTCCGAGGCTGTCGCGAACTTCGTGCGCAAGCTGCATCTCGACCACTTCGGCAGGCACGCCCAGCGCCTCCACGGCGAGCGTGCGCGCCGTTGCACGCCATCCGTGAGGTAAAGCCGTGTCCGAATCGAAGCCCATGCGCTTGAACGCTGCGCTCATGGCCATATCGCTCATGGGCCGGTCGGCGCCGCGCAAACTCGGGAAAACGAAGCGCCCGCGCCCGGTCAGCAAATACAGGTCGCGCAGGATCGCGACGGCCTGACGGCTGAGCGGCACGAGGTGGGTTTCGCCATTCTCCTTTTTGTCCTTCCTGCGTTTCATGCGCGCGGCGGGCACGGTCCACAATGCGGCGTCCAGATCGAATTCGGTCCACTCCGCCTGCCGGAGTTCACCCGGTCGCTGGAATACGAGCGGGGCGAGCCGCAGCGCGGCGGTTACGGTGGCCGTGCCGGTGTAGCCGTCGATCGCGCGCAGCAGCGCGCCGAGGGCGACAGGTTCGGTGACGGCGGCGTGGTGTTTTACCTGGGCGGGTGGCAATGCGTCGCGAAGATCAGCGGCAATGTCGCGCGCGGCGCGCCCGGTCGAGACGGCGTAGCGCATGACCTGCCCGATCAGCACGCGCACGCGGTGCGCTGTCTCGATATGTCCCGTTTTCTCAATCCGCTGGAGCACCGGTAGCACGTCTGCGGGCATGAGGTCGCCAATAGGCCGGCTGCCGATATAGGGGAACACGTGCTTTTCGAGCCGGCGCAGATTGCGGGTCGCGTGCGAGTCGGACAGGGCAGGGGCGAACTTCAGATGCCACTCGCGCGCGACGGCTTCAAACGTGTTGGCGCCGCTCACGAGTTTGGCCTGCTTCTCGGCCTTGCGGGCGACGCCGGGATCGACGCCTTGAGAAAGTAGCTGGCGGGCCGCGTCGCGGCGTTCGCGCGCCTGTTTCAGCGCCGTCTCTGGATAGACACCCAGTGCAAGGCGCTTCTCCTTGCCGCCGTAGCGGTATTTCAGGCGCCAGTATTTCCCGCCAGCCGGCGTGATTTCGAGATACATCCCGGCTGCGTCTGCGAGCCGATAGGCCTTCTCGCGGGGCGCGGCGTTTCGGACGGCCAGATCAGTGAGGGACATTTTGCGGTGTTGGGGGCATCAGGTTGCGAAGGCGCTCGCGATGCCCCCGAAGATGCCCCCAAACGCACGGGGTGTCAATGGGTCACTTGGTGCTAAGCTGGGCAAGAAAAAACCCGCGAAGCCTTTGCTGTCGCGGGTTTTGGGGAATTGCGGGGTATTGCTAGGAGGTGTCTTGGTGGAGCCGGCGGGAATCGAACCCGCGTCCAGAAGCAGTCCATAACCAGTTCTACATGCGTAGTTCTGTCATTTGATTTAACCGCAGCGACGCGGACGAACACGCTGCGCTACGGCGATTCACTAGATTTTCGACTCTGGCGTCGTGACGCCGACAGAGCTTAACTGACGTATATGACCTCTGGCGGTATTGCTACCGGTCTTGCGACTCTAGCCCGTCAGTGAACCAGGCAGAGGACGGCGGCCCTTAGGCTGCCAGTGCGAACGTATCGTCGTTTGCAGTTACGTTTTTCCCATTGATTAACGAGGTGACGGGTCCTCGGCATGCCCTGATTACTTCATAACCCCTGTCGAAACCAGGTCGGCCCCGGGGTGAACGACAATTATCACATAGTTCGGCAGATGAGGCTAACCGCGCCCGGATCAAGGGCGCGTGCGTCAATTCTTTCTCCCGGGCCCCAATAAGGGGCGTAGCGTCAGGAGGCGCGCCGGCCCACGTGCTGGAGCAGGGAGAAGAGTGTCGAAGCCGTCTCGGCCACGTAATCCGCCTTCCACTGCGACGGGGGCTCGACATTGCCGCAGTAGCCATAGGCCGCGGCGATCGTCGCCATGCCGGCCGCGTGGCCCGCCTGGACGTCGCGCAGGTCGTCGCCCACGTAGATCGTGCGCTCCGCCTCGATGCCGAGCGCCTGCGCCGCGTGCAGCAGCGGGGCGGGGTGGGGCTTCGAGTAAGGGGTGGTGTCGCCGCTGACGACGCAGGCTGCGCGCGTGTCGAGGTGCATCAGCTTGACGAGCGGGTCGGTGAGCCGCGCGACCTTGTTGGTGACGATGCCCCAGCGCACGCCGCGCGCATCGAGGTCGTCGAGCACCGCGTCGATGCCAGGAAACAGCGCCGTCTCCACGCGCAGGTTGGTTGCGTAATTGGCGAGGAACTCTTCGCGCATTGCCGCGAACTCGCGGTCGTCCGGGCCGATGCCGAATGCGCCCCCGATCAGGCCGCGCGCCCCCGCCGAGGCGAGCGGGCGCAGCTTCTCGTAAGGCGCGGGTGCGAGGCCGCGCGCGTGACGCATCTGGTTGACCGCTGCGGCGAGATCGGGCGCCGTGTCGGCGAGCGTGCCGTCGAAGTCGAATAGCACGGCGTCGTAGGCACCGAGCGTCGCACCGTGATCTGGCGCGGGCGTGCTTTCAAGCGGAGTCTGAGTCATGTCGGGAGTGCGTGGGGCTTCAGGCGTCGCGCCGGCAGGCAATCATGTAGTTGACGCTGGAGTCGTTCGACAGCGCGAAGCGGCGCGTGAGCGGGTTATAGGTGATGCCTTTGATCTCGGCAGGGCGCAGGCCGGCTTCGCGCACGAAACCCGCAAGCTCCGAGGGGCGAATGAAGCGCGCGTAATCGTGCGTGCCCTTGGGCAGCATCTGCGCGATGTACTCCGCGCCGATCACGGCTAGCAGGTACGACTTCACATTGCGGTTGAGCGTGGAGAAGAATACCCAGCCGCCGGGTTTCACGAGCGTCGCGCAGGCCTTGACCACGCTCTGCGGCTCCGGCACGTGCTCGAGCATTTCCATACAGGTGACCACGTCGAACGAAGCGGGCTCGCGTGCCGCGATCGCTTCGGCCGCGATCTCCTCGTATTCCACGGTGATGCCGCTTTCCAGGCTGTGCAGGTCCGCCACGCCCAGCGCTTCGCTGGAGAGGTCGATGCCCTTCACGCTCGCGCCGAGACCCGCCATCGATTCGGACAGGATGCCGCCGCCGCAGCCGATATCGAGTACGCGTTTTGCGGACAGATGCGCATGGCTGTCGATCCAGCCAAGGCGGATAGGGTTCAGTTCGTGCAGCGGCTTGAATTCTGCGTTCGGGTCCCACCAGCGATGAGCAAGATCGCTGAACTTCTGCAACTCGTGGGGATCGGCATTGGTCATGTCGGAGAGGCCTCTGGCGCGCCAGGGCGGGTGAGAATAAATAAGCCCCGAGTATATAGGCGGGGGCGTGCAGCGGCAAAATGGGCCGCAATGCCAGGGCCGCCCGTACCGGGCAATGCACTGTGCGTCAGGCGGAGAGCGAAAGCGGGCGAAATAAAAAAGCCCCGCCGAGGCGGGGCTTTGAGGCTTGCTGTCGCAACTCGCAGATTACTGCTGCGGTTGTTGCTTCTGCGTGCCAACAACTTCGACTTCCACGCGACGATCCGGTGCGAGGCAGGCGATGAGTTGCTTGTGGTTCTTCTGGTTGCAGCCCGTGGTGACCGGGTTGCGCTTGCCCTTGCCTTCCGTGTAGATACGGTCTGCCGGAACGCCCTTGCTGACCAGGTACGACTTGACGGCTTGCGCACGGCGCAGCGACAGACGGTCGTTGTAAGCGTTCGAGCCGATGCGGTCGGTGTAGCCGGTTGCAACGACGACTTCGAGGTTCAGCGCCTGGATCTTGCTTGCCAGATCGTCCAGCTTTTCCTTGCCAGCCGGCTTCAGGATAGCCTTGTCGAAGTCGAACAGGGCGTCAGCCTGATACGTGATCTTCTGGCTCGTGATTGCCGGCGGCGGAGCGACCGGCGGTTGCGGTGCCTGGGCGACCAGTGCGCCATCGCACTTTGCGTTGGCGGTGGCCGGCGTCCAGAACGCATCGCGCCAGCAAAGCTCGTTCGTGCCGTTCATCCACACGTATTCGCCGGTACCATTCACCCAGTTGTCATTGACGGCTTGTCGCGACGCCGGCACGGATTGTGCTTGGGCGGATGCAGCCATAACTGCGGTAGCTGCAATGAACGCGAGCTTTGAAAGTTTATTCATATTTCTCCTCTCGAAATTGAGATTACCGCAGGTTTACTGCGAGCCATATGACGAAGACTAGTCATACATTGCTCGAAGTATAACATTGGCGAGTTGTGAGACACGTCTTGTGTAGACTTCGAGCGGTGTCTAACTTTGTGCGTTGGCATTTTGCCATATCGTTCCCGTCCGACGATAAAAAAAATCCGCCCCTTTCATCGGGGCTCGTCGAATGTGGTACACCCGCAACAAAAAGTTCCCAACCGATCTCCTGGTAGTGTGCCTGGTTGATGGAGGAGTGCAAGGTGTCTTGAAGCAGGCGCTGCGTTTTGTCACGTGAATGCCGCTCGGGGGCTGCCTGCATTTGATGTTCGCCAGTGCAACGCGGTGCGCGTGAACCGCTTTCCGCCGTTTTGAGCCGCTCGGACCTGCTCCACTAATAGGTATACGCACACAGCGCCCAGGCGGCGGGCAGGGCGCTCGCGCATGATAGAATCATAAGATTGCGCTGCGTCTGCGGCGTCCATGCGACAGCAGGGCGCGTTGCGCGGCTTGTCCGGCAGGCAGGCTCGCCGGACAGTCTCGTGCGCCCGACAACGACATCGATAATGGATCAATTCGCCAAAGAGACTCTGCCTATCTCCCTCGAGGAGGAAATGCGTCGCTCGTATCTCGATTACGCGATGAGCGTGATCGTCGGGCGGGCGCTGCCGGATGTGCGCGATGGCTTGAAGCCCGTGCACCGGCGCGTGCTGTACGCGATGCACGAGTTGAACAACGACTGGAACCGCGCTTACAAGAAGTCGGCGCGTATTGTCGGCGACGTGATCGGTAAATACCATCCGCACGGCGACACGGCTGTCTACGACACCATCGTGCGCATGGCGCAGGACTTCTCGCTGCGCTACATGCTGGTCGACGGCCAGGGCAACTTCGGTTCGATCGACGGCGACAACGCCGCGGCCATGCGTTACACCGAAATTCGCATGGCGAAGATTGGCCACGAGCTGCTCGCCGACATCGACAAGGAAACCGTCGACTTCGGGCCGAACTACGACGGCAGCGAAAGCGAGCCGCAGATCCTGCCCGCGCGCATCCCGAACCTGCTCATCAACGGTTCGTCGGGCATCGCGGTCGGCATGGCCACGAATATTCCGCCGCACAATCTCAATGAAGTGGTCGACGCTTGCCAGCATCTGCTGAGGAATCCGCAGACCACTATCGACGAGTTGATCGAGATCATTCCGGCGCCGGATTTCCCGACCGCCGGCATCATCTATGGCGTCGCCGGCGTACGCGACGGCTATCGCACCGGGCGCGGGCGCGTCGTGATGCGCGCCTCCACGCACTTCGAGGAGATCGATCGCGGCCAGCGCATGGCGATCATCGTCGACGAGCTGCCGTATCAAGTGAACAAGCGCTCGCTGCTGGAGCGCATTGCCGAGCTCGTCAACGAGAAGAAGCTCGAAGGCATTTCCGACATTCGCGACGAGTCGGACAAGAGTGGCATGCGCGTGGTGATCGAGCTCAAGCGCGGCGAAGTGCCGGAGGTCATCCTCAACAATCTTTATAAGGCGACGCAGCTGCAGGACACGTTCGGCATGAACATGGTCGCGCTGGTGGACAACCAGCCGAAGCTGCTGAACCTGAAGGAAATGCTCGACCATTTCCTGTCGCACCGCCGCGAAGTGCTCACGCGACGCACGGTATACGAACTGCGCAAGGCGCGCGAACGCGGTCACGTGCTCGAAGGTCTCGCGGTTGCGCTCGCGAACATTGACGACTTCATCGCCATCATCAAGGCCGCGCCCACGCCGCCGATCGCGAAGCAGGAATTGATGAACCGTTCGTGGGATTCCGCGCTCGTGCGCGAGATGCTCACGCGCGCGGAGCAGGAGAACTCGGCGGCGGGCGGCCGCGAAGCGTATCGCCCGGAAGGTCTGAACCCGCTGTACGGCATGCAGACAGACGGCCTCTATCGTCTGTCCGACACGCAGGCGCAGGAAATCCTGCAAATGCGTTTGCAGCGTCTGACGGGGCTGGAGCAGGACAAGATCATTGGCGAGTACCGCGAAGTCATGGCGCAGATTGCCGACTTGCTCGACATCCTTGCGCGCCCCGAGCGCGTAACGACCATGATTTCCGACGAACTCACCGCGATCAAGAGCGAATTCGGCGATGCCCGCCGCTCGAAGATCGAGATGAACGCGACCGAGCTGAACACCGAGGACCTGATCACGCCGCAGGACATGGTGGTGACCATGTCGCACTCGGGTTACGTGAAATCGCAGCCATTGTCCGAATATCGCGCCCAGAAGCGCGGAGGTCGCGGCAAGCAGGCCACCTCGATGAAGGACGACGACTGGATCGACACGCTCTTCATCGCCAATACGCACGACCACATCCTGTGCTTCTCGAACCGGGGCCGTGTGTACTGGGTGAAGGTGTATGAGGTGCCGCAGGGCTCGCGCAACTCGCGCGGCCGTCCGATCGTCAACATGTTCCCGCTCCAGGACGGCGAGAAGATCAATGTCGTGCTGCCTGTGAAGGAATTCTCGGCGGATAAGTTCGTGTTTATGGCGACCGCCCTCGGTACGGTCAAGAAGACGCCGCTCGAAGCATTCAGCCGCCCGCTGCGCAAGGGTATTATTGCGGTCGGTCTGGACGATGGCGATTACCTGATTGGCGCGGCCATCACGGATGGCGAGCACGACGTGATGTTGTTCTCGGACGCCGGCAAGGCCGTGCGCTTCGACGAAAACGACGTGCGCCCGATGGGCCGCGAGGCACGCGGCGTGCGCGGCATGCAGCTCGAGGACGGCCAGCAGGTCATCGCGCTCCTCGTGGCCGGCGACGAGCAGCAGTCGGTGCTTACCGCAACGGAGAACGGCTACGGCAAGCGCACGCCGATCACCGAATACACGCGCCACGGCCGCGGCACGAAGGGCATGATCGCGATTCAGACGTCGGAGCGTAACGGCAAGGTGGTGGCGGCAACGCTCGTGGACTCCGAAGCCCAGATCATGCTGATCACGACCACGGGTGTGCTGATCCGCACGCGTGTCTCGGAGATCCGTGAAATGGGCCGTGCAACGCAAGGTGTTACACTCATCAGCCTTGACGAAGGCACGAAGCTTTCCGGCCTGCAGCAGATCGCGGAGGCCGACGCCGACGCCGAAGGCGACATCGCTGAAGGCGAGGGTGAAAGCGAAGAGTAAGTTTTGCGTGCAGGTTGATGTGGCCAGGCGGCCCGCGTGAGCGGGCCGCTTCGTATCAGAAATGCCGTAGGTGTTTTGAGTGGCCAACGGTGCTGAATGGTGCCGGGTGGATCGATGGATCGGGCGGCGGGCGCGCAAGGCGCATCCGGGGCGCCCCGCGGTTCGCGCGGCAGGCAGTTCGATTATTTTCTCAGAGGGAGTAATGATGCAAAAACGATTCAAGCAGGTGATGTTGCTGGCCGCTCTCGTGCCGACGTTCGCCATGGCGCAGGCGCTTCAGAATCAGGCGCCCGCCCAGCAGGCGGCGCCGGCTGCTGCCGCAGCACCGATCGATTCGGCCAAGCAGGCCGCGATCAAGGACCTGCTGGACGCGATCGACGCGCAGAAGCTCGTTGGCGCAATCGGCAACAGCGCGCAGATGCAGGCGAAGCAGCTCGTCCCGGCAATCCTGTCGGACGCGTTGTCGGAAAACAAGACGATGACGGACAAGCAGAAGCAGGCCGCCGTCCCGTCGCTGCAGAAGAACGCAGTGCCGAAGCTGGTTGACTCGGCAGGCCAGGTCTTCGGCACGGACTCGTTCAAGCAGGACGCGATGCAGGCTCAGTACGAAGCGTATGCCAAGTACTACAGCACGCAGGAAATCAAGGACCTGACCACGTTCTACCGCAGCCCGACCGGCCGCAAGTTCATCCAGGTTCAAGACCAGGTGGGCCGCGACGTCGTCAACGGCCTGATGCAGAAGTACATGCCGCAGTCGATCAAGGCCACGCGCGACCAGGCCGACAAGGAAGTCGCTTCGGTCAAGCCGGGCAAGTAAGCATCGTCCGCGGCGCCTCGTCTGGCCCGGTCCGCGCCACGCTTTAGCGCGTGCTGCGCGGCTTAAAGGCGGGTCAGATCGAGGTGTCTCGTCCGGGAGGCCTGCGTTGGCGGGTTCCCGGCGACAATGCGATAATGGCCGTTTGTGCGATAAGCACAAGCGGCCATTATCTTTTCCGGCGCACCGGCCTGATGCCGTGTGGCGCCTGCCTCGGGGATCCCCTTACGATGCGCGTCTTCAACTTCTCCGCCGGACCGGCAGCATTGCCTGAAGAGGTGCTCCGCCAGGCCGCCGACGAAATGCTCGATTGGCATGGCAGTGGCATGGGCGTGATGGAAATGAGCCATCGCGGTCCGGAGTTCATGCAGATCCACAGCGAGGCACTGCTCGATCTGCGCGAACTGATGCAGGTGCCGGCGAGCCACCAGATCTTGTTCCTGCAGGGCGGCGGCATTGGCGAGAACGCGATCGTGCCGCTGAACCTGTTCGGCACGAAACCGCGCGCCGACTTCGTGATCACGGGCTCGTGGTCGCAGAAGTCGCAGAAGGAAGCGCTCAAGTACGGCGAGGCGCATATCGCCGCGACGGGCCGCACCGAGGCCGGCTTCACGCATTCGCCGCCGAAGGGCGAATGGCAGCTTTCCGACGATCCCGCCTACGTGCATCTGTGCACGAACGAGACGATCGACGGCGTCGAGACCTTCGAGATTCCCGACCTCGGTGACATCCCGCTCGTGGCCGACGCCTCGTCGCACATCCTCTCGCGCCCGATGGATATCGCCAAATACGGCGTGCTCTACGGCGGTGCGCAGAAGAACATCGGCATGGCGGGCGTGACGGTCGTGATCGTGCGCGAGGACCTGCTCGATCGCGCGATGCCCATCTGTCCTTCGGCATTCGAGTGGAAGACGGTCGCCGCGAACAACTCCATGTTCAACACGCCCCCCACTTACGCGATTTACATCGCGGGCCTCGTATTCAAGTGGCTCAAGCGCCAGGGCGGCCTCACGGCCATCGAGGCGCGCAATATCGAAAAAGCGCAGCTGCTCTACGACACGATCGAGGCGAGCAGCTTCTACGTCAACAAGGTGGAGCGCCGCGCACGCTCGCGGATGAACGTCCCGTTCTTCCTCGCCGACGAAACACGTAACGATGATTTCCTGGCCGGCGCGAAGGCGCGCGGGCTTCTGCAGCTGAAGGGCCACAAGTCCGTCGGCGGCATGCGGGCGTCGATTTACAACGCGGTGCCGCTCGAAGCAGTGAAGGCACTGGTCGAGTACATGAAGGAATTCGAGGCAAAGCACGCCTGACGGGGGCTCACGCCTCAAGTCGAGCGCGCGGCGCGCGCGTGCCGGCCCGGACGCATCTTTTTGCTCCGGGTCGTGCGCATCTCCTTTCAGATTGCCGGTTTCACGCATGGACGACGAACTCAACACAAAACTCAAGCCGCTGCGCGAGCGCATCGACGCCATCGATGCGCAGCTCATCGCACTCCTGAACCAGCGCGCGGCGGTTGCGCTCGAAGTGGGCGAAGTCAAGAAGCACTTCAACGCGCCCGTGTTCCGCCCGGAGCGCGAGCTCCAGGTGATCGAGCGCCTGCAGGGCATGAGCGACGGTCCGCTCGGCAACGATCACATCAGCGCGATCTGGCGCGAGATCATGGCCGCGAGCCGTTCGCTCGAAAAGACGATTTCGGTTGCGTATCTCGGCCCGGTCGGCACCTATAGCGAACAGGCGACGTTCGCGTACTTCGGTCAGTCGATCGAAGGCCTGCCGTGCCCGTCCATCGACGAGGTGTTCCGCGCGGTCGAGTCGGGCGCCGCCGAGGTCGGCGTCGTGCCCGTCGAGAAATCGACCGAGGGCGCGGTGTCGCGCACACTCGATCTGCTCTTGCAGACGCAGCTCGTGATCGGCGGCGAAATCGCCTTGCCGATCCAGCACAACCTGATGACGCAAAGCGGCAAGCTCGATGGTGTGACGCGCGTGTGCGCGCACCCACAGGCGCTTGCGCAATGCCAGCGCTGGCTCACGGCCAACGCGCCGCAACTGGAGCGGCACGCCGTCTCGAGCAACGCCGAGGCCGCGCGCCTCGC